>DASZGW010000086.1:0-34323 GCA_035938475.1 Candidatus Udaeobacter sp. | reverse complement strand
TTAAAAACTTCCCGAATTGCCTGGATCACATTGGCCATCGCTTCATGTTTCATGACGTAGCCTTCTGCTCCGGCGCGCAGCGCGCGCAAAGCGTAAAGCGATTCGTCGTGCATCGAGAGCACCAGAATTGGCAGCTTCGAGAACTCTGCGCGGATGTTTTTGATTAACTCAATGCCATTTGCGCCGGGCAAACTAAGATCCACAATCGCCAGGTCCGGATTCAGTTTGCGGATCACATCCATCGCTTCCGGTGCATTGTTGGCTTCGCCGCAAACTGCAAAACCGCCCTCGGATTGAATCAATTGCTCAAGACCCTTTCGAAACAGCGGGTGATCATCGACAATAACAATCCGTTTCGTCTCCGGTTGGTCGCATTTCGGATTCTTGTTAGTCGATCTGGCGTGTTTCATTTTAGTCACGACCATTTTCGTGATTTGAATCGGAATGGCTTAAAACGGATTTCGGTTTTGTCGAGATTCCTGCGCGGCGTGTCATTTTCTGCCCCAATAAAGATACGCTGCTCGTCAGGTTGTCCGATGCAGGAAATTTAGATTAGGGTGTTTAACGCTTTCGTTAGTTTTGCCGACCAAGGCTCTGGAGCACGTTTTTTTCTCTTATTTGATTCGACTGTTCCGTCGGGCAAATAACAGGCCACACGGGTGCCGCCTTTTTCCGGAGATTCGACTTTCAACTGCCCTCCCATCAGGCGCGCCCGATAATTCATGATGTGAAAACCTAGCCCGCGCGCACCGTTTCGAGCTTTCTGAACTCCGACTCCATCATCCGTTACGCTCAAAACCATTCGCCTTTGCCCGGATCGCTCTAGTTTGACCACTATCTGCCGCGCTTGGGCATGCTTGTTAGCATTGATCACTCCTTCGCGCGCGATGCGATACAGATGTGCCGCCTTCGTGTCGTCATCGAGATGAAATGACGGTTTGACTTCCAACCGACATGGCGTTCTCCACATCTCACGGTCAACCAAATCTTCCAACGCCTCCACTAGGCCGGCCGCATCCACATCAACGCGATGCAAAGCCCGGGAAAGATTACGCGTGTCTGTTGCTGCGTTATTCACCAGTTCCGCGATTTTTTCGATGTCTTTCACCTCGATGACACGATGATTCTTTAATCGCAGCCCGACCGATCGGGCCATAAACGCAACTGCTGTGAGATGCTGACAAAGTCCATCATGCAGTTCCTGGGCGAGTCGCTGCTGTTCGCGATCACTGATCTCAAGGATTTCGCCCTCCAGGCCCTTCCGTCGCGCGATCTCGGATTTTAATTCGGCGTTTGCGAGGCTTAACGCTTTCGTGCGTTGATTCACCTGTTCTTCCAGCGCTTCGTTCGATCGTTTGAGGACTGCTTCCGCTTTCTTGCGTGCCGTGATGTCGACGATCACTGCTACAGTCGATTGGGCTTTGCCGTTCGGTTCGCGCACTGCGCTGGCGCTGACGTCCGCCCACAGGACAGAGCCGTCTTTGCGAACATAACGCTTTTCGACCTCGAACGGTTTGCCGAGCTGGATCATGCGCTGAAAGAGACGCATGGTTTCTTTCAGGTCATCGCGGTACGTCACGTCCGCAACGCTCTTGCCGATCAGCTCCGATTCTGTATAACCGAGCATCTTACAGAGCGTTCGATTGGCAAAGACAATTCGACCACTCGTATCGCAGCGTGCCACGCCTGCCGTCGCTTGCTCCACGGTTGCGCGCAAGCGCGCTTCCGATTCGCGCAATGCTTCTTCGTCGCGTTTGTGTTCAATCGCCTGCGCAAGTTGGGTGGCAATCGTGGTAGCCAGCTTCAGCTCGTCGTCGGTGAACACATGTGGCGCGTCATAATAGGTCATGAATTTGCCGATCAATTTTCGACTGCTGACCAACGGAATGAATGCAGCCGCGCGAATGCCTTCGCTTCGAATGGTTGATTTCAGGGGCTTCGGAATATCGGCAATATCGACATCGTTAATGCAAACGGGTTTGGGATTTTTTGCATCCGGTTTCCATGGCGAATGACCTTCTACCGCCTTGCGATATCTCTTTGACAACCCGCGCCAGGCGACAAAGCGCATCACGTTCGCTTTATCGAAAAGCAAAATCGACGCGCGATGGCAGTCCATAGCGGAAAGAATCGCGTCCAGCGACGCGTCATGAATTTCGCCAACGTTGGTGGCCATGTGTTGCAGTTGAGCAAATTGATAGAGTGCCCGCTGTTGTTGCTCTGCGCGTTTGCGCGCGGTGACATCCGTGTTGGTTTCGAGAATTGACGCCGGTCGTCCGCGCACATGTCGGTCCAGCCTCCACCGCGAAAAGACGGTAATAGTTTTGCCGTCCTTTCGGTTATGAACCAATTCACCCGACCAACGATTATCGCGCTCCAATTTTTTTCGAATCTTTTCTAAATTTTCCGGATGCGCCGTCTGTAGCAGCTCGTGCGTGATTTTTCCGAGCGCTTGTTTGGGCGAGAAGCCGTACATTTCCTCCGCGCCGCGGTTCCAATAAATGATCCGGTCTTGATGATCGCGGACGATGATAGCGTCGTTGCTCAAATCGAGGAGCCGCGCCTGTTCAGTCAGGCGTCGTTCCGTTTGTTTTTGGTCGGTGATATCGCGAGCAATTTTTGAAACGCCGACGATTTCGCCTTTCGGGTTTTTGATCGGCGAAATCGTCAACGAAATATCGATCAACTGTCCATCCTTCCGACGACGAACCGTTTCATAGTGATCCAATGATTCACCATGGCGAATTCTTCTCAGAATCTCCTGTTCTTCATCTTGCCGGTCTTTGGGAATCAGAGTCAGGACCGATTTGCCGATGATCTCTTTTGGTTTGTATCCAAAGATGCGTTCGGCGCTTTGATTCCAATCGGTGATGATTCCATTCAAAGTTTTTGCCGCGACCGCGTCGTGGGAGGATTGAACTACCGCAGCCAGGCGCATGGCTGCTGTCTCTGCGTGCTTGCGCTCGGTGATGTCGAAAAGGGAATTGATTGCGCCGGTGATTTTGCCGTGAATGTTTGTAAGAATTCGCGGAGCCGGAATCACGTGTCTCCGCTCGCCATCCGGACGTTCGACGATAATTTCCAAATCTTCCGCTTTCAGTTTTTCGCCGCGTAACAGCCGTGCCATCGGGCATTCCTTGTGCGGCATGTAACGGCCGTCGGGATAATAGATTTTGTAGGAGCCGCAGAATCTCGGCTTTTCTCCATTTTGGCCGGGTTTGCGTCCCCACAATTCAACGGCACGACGATTGTATTCTCGGATGACGCCGTTTGCATCGCACGTATAAACCGCGACCGGCACAAGATCGAACAAAGCACGATAACGCTTCCGCGATTCTCGAATTTTGTCTTCGGTCCGCTTGAGTTTCGTCAGGTCGACGATCGCCGTCTGATTGATGCCGTGTGTATTGCCTCTGATCGTCCCTCTAGTAACATCGTCGGCCGGCGATCTCCGTGGTGTCTTGAAATGGCGCGCTTTGCCACGGGCGACCTTTGTTTTGCTCATACGCGCACCAACAAATGCAAAAACTCTCGGAACGGACGGTAGATACTACGACAGTCTACCTCAAAGGGCAAAGAGTGCTGCTGACACGGTCCTCACAAAACAGCGAAGCATCGCGCTTCCATTTTTGGAATGCCCCGATGCTCTTGGATGGTGCGCAGGCCATCAGAAGTCCCGAATCATCTTAAACTTCTACGCGAGATTTCGGGAGTCCTTCGAGTCGCGATGTCGCTTCCGCGCAAAGGAACGGTCACCGATTAATAGCGGCTTTACGCTCTTCGATTAGATCGCGCTCGACTTCCCAAAATCTGAGCGACGAAAGAAGGAGGCTATGTGCTGGTTCAACCTGGTTAGCCTGGTCATCATCCGTCATCTCACGGGCCAATACCTTGTAATTTTTGCTCTGTCTTAGACCCTTCTGTTTGGACTTCGACGTTCTCAAGTTTAAGCGCCTCGATCGTCGTGATTCCATCAATGCTCTCCCTCCTTTTGAACCCCTTTCCTGTTCACTTGTTTCGTTACGATGTGGCAGTGGTTGTGACAGATTTGTTTTCCAACCTGCATAGAATCAGATAATCGCAGGGGACGCGCTTCTTGCTGTTTGACAGTCGCCGGTCATCTCCTCGGGCGGACGTAATCCGGCGAGATATTGCGCGTCGAACGAACGCAAGGCTTCTGTAACGGTACGCCCAATTCCGACGATGCCTTCTTCGACGCTTGGGCCGAGCAGCGCGATCCAAAGCTCGCCGCGAACAAACAATCGGGGACGGCGAACCGCCGCCGGGCTCCCGGGATGAGCCTGGCAATACAGCTCCATCTGTTCCATTGCCGCTAGCGCATAGTCCATGGAGTGGCGTTCATGCGAAGTGTGACCACTGTTTTTCTTCATTCGCGCTTAGAACGCACGCCTATGGGGAATTGGATGTGGTTTTTTTGTAACACAGACGGTGATTCCGGCTTGTGGAACGTCGGCGTACATTCGTCTCTGTCGAGATCATCGATCCCGGTTACTGCGCACGGTCACCATAAGATTTTCACCGATAGACAAATCCGCCGCGTGCCTGATTGTGGTGCGGCTCGGCTTTGGCATATACCTTTTTCATGGCATTATCTCCTCCCACTCCACCGCCCGATGCGGCCAGACTGGATGCGCTGCGGAGGCTCGATCAATTCCGCGAGTGGCGTTCTCTGGATGACAAACGTTACTGCCTCGTTTGCGGCAAAATCGTTACCGGCCGGCAAATTGAGGTTGCTAATGGTACACACGGGAACGGACAGTCACGGCTAAGTTGTCCAACAGAGCGGTGTAACTCGATCCTGATGGATTGGGTGCTTGTTACGGATGAAATTCTGGCCGTGGCAGAGATGACGGCATCCGAAGAACGCAGCCTTGTTCCTCCTCGGGCGGCTGAACACCCCGCAGAACAAGGTCTAACATCGCAGTTGCGCAATTCGCCGTGCATTTCAAGCGAGCTTCCTAACGCCTGATCTTTCCGAATTCTGAGGGTTCGAGCCTGGGCGGGCTCGCAGAGTTCCTTCATGTCCCAGAGAACCAGAGAAACTTAGTAGGATTTTATCTGATCACATAATCATCCAGCGTCCCGATTGTCTGTTTCGCCTCAATGAGGAGAGTGTTTTTCTGTTATGATTGCTCATGTCACACTCGACGATCGGCTGTCGATACTGCGCGCGGGAGATCACTTCAGGAGATGGAATTCGCTCGACGATCAGCGGGTTTGTAGTGTTTGCGAGCGGAAATTCAAAGGCAGGCAGGTCGAGATCCGACGTTTCAATAGCGACAGATATACAGTGCATTGTCCCACTCTGGGATGTCCTTCAGGACCGCATCAATGGCTTTCCCCACGAGTGCCGGTCGTTTCTGGAATGGCTGAGCCGGACTCGTGGCGCGCCGGCAAACAAGCGGGGCGTCGGCCGGCAGAGTCAATGCCACAGGCACGGAGGCATCGAGTATGATTGGATCCACTCTTGATCAACCGGGAGTATCTTCAGCGCGCGACGAGGCGCTGATGAAAGCGGTTTCACGACGGCGCTATGATGCGCTTGCCGAGTTATATGACCGGCATGGCAAAAGGTTACGCGCGACAATCGACGGAGTCGTTCATGAAGAAGCCGAGGCTGATGATGTTTTGCAGGACATCTTTATCCAGATTTGGAAAGAAGCAGGCCGTTATTCACCTAAAGCGGGTAGGCCGCTTGGGTGGATGGTTACCATCGCGCGCCGACGTGCCATCGACCGGTTGCGCCGGCGTCAGGCTTATTCTCGCGTACGCGAGCGTTATCAAGAGCGCGTGATCCAGCAGGCGCCCAATTCGCCGCGCGAGGCAGACGATGTTTTCGTCTTGAACGATCTGCGTCATTTTCTCAAGCGGTGCATGCGAGTGTTGCCGCGGCTTCAGCGCGAGGCGCTCGAACTCGCTTTCTTCAAGGGACTCAGTCACAGGGAAATTGCCGCCGCGACGCATGCTCCGCTGGGAACGGTAAAAACACGGCTGGAACTTGGCCTGCAAAAACTCACCCACACGCTGGGACCGTTGCGCCACAAGGTATAATTCGACTCGCTCAAGGGTGGCTCGGCTTCTCCTGAAAATGCCAGTCCGGCTCGGACCGATGGGACATGAACCGCCGAAGGCGCAAGATTCAGGATTCGACAGCGTGGAGATTAAAGACCGCAACGGCGCTGCTTGTTGGTCTACGCGTTGAGGACAAGGCATTTCGCCTTCAGCGAAGCAAAACGACCAATAACACGATTAGTAAGATAAGACCCAAACCCCCGCTGGGATAATATCCCCAGCCGGTGCTATACGGCCATGTTGGCAGGGCAGCGATTAATACAAGAATCAGAATGATGAACAGCAGGAAGCGCATATTTTTACTTGATTCGCACCTGGTGCATGCGCCGCGCGCAATTTCTCGCTAGTGCGGACTCGGTGAAGTGTTGACGTTAATTTCCGTTTTCTCCTTCTTGATCTCGGTGGCCGGCGACGGGTTTATCACCGTAGTCTGACTCTCCTTCTTCTCCGCCGGCGGGTTCACCACGGTGGTATTACTTTCTTTCTTTTCCGCAGGGGGATTAATCGTTGTCTCCTTTTGCTCACAAGCTGCGAGCAGGCCATACCCGCGAGCAGGCAAATATATCCTTTCATATTAAGTAAATCGCGTCTCAGCACCGATTCCGCCGCCTTGATGTCGGATTATCCAGAGCTCGCAAATGTTAGATCGCACCCACCAACGCCAGGATTATCAGAATCAAAAGAATCAAACCGAGTCCGCCAGTGGGATAATAGCCCCAGCCCCGGCTATACGGCCATGTAGGTAACGCTCCAATTAATAGGAGAATGAGAATGATTAACAGGATTGTGCTCATTATGCAGACACAACGCATTTCGCACCGTCTTTGGATTTGTTAGGCCGCGCAAAAGTCCTTCGGCGTCCGTCGCAGGCGAGAACAATTGCCGTCGGCACACTCTGCCGAAGAATGAATGAAACATGATGACGCACGAGTGGATCGGCGACGTTGTCTGAGACCGTTCGTTTTCGCGCTCATGAATTCTTTGTCTACAACGGGCAGCCGAGCTTTTTCAGCCGCATGAGCTTTCGGCGATCTCCTAGAAATAAGAAACGCGCATAGCATGCACGCTCATGCGCGGCAAGGAACTGCAGCAACAGGCGAATCAGTTACGCCGCGAGCTTGTCGAGAATGGTTTGTAGCTCCTGAAGATCGACTGGTTTGACGAGGTGAAAGTCGAATCCCGCTTCTTTGGAGCGCCGCAGATCTTCATCCGCACCGAAGCCAGTGAGCGCGACCGCCTTGATTGGCCGCGTTCGACGAGTTTGCGATATGACATCGTAGCCGCTTCCATCTGGCAGTCCGATGTCGCATACGAGCACATCGATTTCTCCCGAGCCGACGATGTCTAGCGCGCTGCGTACGTTATCCGCGGTCAAAACGTGATGGCCGAAATGGGTAAGCAGGCGCGACAACATGTGCCGAGTATCTCGGTGATCTTCTACCAGCAGCACGCATAACGGTTTTGGCGGCTTGTTACGATCGGGAGAACCCAACTCAGCTTTCGCATCTCCCTGCTCGACGGTGTCGAGGGTCACCTTGAATGTGGCACCGAAACTCCGGCCACGACTGTCTGCCCCCATTGTGCCGTGGTGCAGATGGACAAGATGTTGGGAAATCGCAAGTCCCAGGCCAAGTCCACCGAACTGGCGCGTTACAGACGCATCAGCCTGCTCAAATGGCCTGAATAACGAGGCCATCCGCTCAGGTTCAATTCCAATCCCGTTATCGGTAATTTCGAAATGGAAACGGGCTGCATCGTCGTTGAATGTGTCGATGGTAATCTGTCCAGCTGGATGCGTGAATTTCACAGCATTGTTGATCAAGTTCCAAAAAACCTGCTGAAGTCGGATGCAATCAGCCAATATATGATGGTGTTTTGCGTTCAGGTTGGTCGAGAGCTTTAATTTCTTCGCCGCGATCGCCGAACTTGCGGTGTCGATTGCATTGCGAATGATGGTGTGTGCATCGCAGTTTTCCAAGTCGAGGCGAAGCTTGCCGCGCGTGATGTGGGTGAGATCGAGCAGGTCGTCAATCAAACGTGCCTGCAACTTCACATTGCGCTTGATCAGTTGCACATCCTCAACAAACTCCTGCGGAATTTTTTCAGCGTTATCTTCCAGGTAGGTTGCTGCCGCAAGCGCAGGCGTAAGCGGCGTGCGCAGTTCATGGCTCAGGGCCGCGAGAAAATCGTCCTTGGCCTTGCTCGCCTTTTGCGCTGCGATTTTCTCAGCTTCGAACTCGCGACTGCGGATTTGATCGGTGATGTCGCGTGTGACCTTGGAATAGCCCCGAAGTGTTCCCTTGTCGTTGCGCAGCGCAGTAAGTATAACTTCGGCTTCGAAAGTTGATCCGTCTTTGCGGACGCGGAGGCCCTGATCACGAATTTGTCCGCGACGGGCTGCTTCGCGCAGATTGCGTTCGGGCTTGTCAGCAGCAACATCTTCTGCGGTATAAAAACAGGCAAAGTTCTTCCCTATAATTTCTTCCGGCCTGTAGCCTTTGATCTTTTGCGCTCCTGTGTTCCACGTCACGACAGTGCCGTTCGGATCGAGCAGGTAGATAGCGTATTCTTCCACGCTATCCACGAGAATGTGGAACTGCTCGGCTGTCTGATGCAATGCTAAGGTAGTGGACCCTTTGTCGCCCATTGGATGCGAAGGCAATATCCCATCAGATTCGGAGCACCCCTGCTGTTTGGTTCCCCCGCTCCAACTACTAGGGGCGGTTCCTCGCCGCCAACTTGGAATATTTCGCATCTTTAAACGTAGGCAGCACGGCTGCTTGCGCGATGCGTCCCAGTCCGACAACAGCGTTATTCATCGCGTTCCTTTCTTTGTTTCCCTAAATGAATTTCGCGCCGGGATCGGCGCCTGTGTGCATCGATTTGTATCACGAGGCAACTGATCCTGGCTCCGCGTGCGAAATCTCTATCACGATGACGAAACTACAATTCAAAGGCGGTTGGAACGAAATGAAAGGTAAACTGAAGCAGAAATACGCCCAATTGGCCGATGACGACCTCACGTTTGCCGAAGGGAAAGACGATGAATTGCTGGGGCGACTTCAACAAAAACTCGGTAAATCCAAGGAAGATTTGCGGAAGGAGATCGAGAATCTCTAAAAAGGTTCCAGTTGAACCACACAGGTTACAACTTTCGAAATTGTGATATATTCTCCGAATGCAAACGCCTGAAATTACCGCCTATTTAAAAACATATTGCGGCTGGAGCGCCGGTGTGCGCGCCGTATTGGCCAAATACAAACTTCCTTACACGGAAAAGGATATTATCCAGAATCCGGCGTTTCGTTGGGAGATGGAGACCAAGAGCGGGCAGCCGCTCTCGCCCAGCGTGGAAATTAATGGGCATATGCTCGCGGACGTGAGTGGCGAAGAGGTCGAGAGCTACTTGATCGACAACAAACTCGTCCAGCCCAGCAACGCGGAAACGGATGTTCCTACGAATGCACCGTGTGCTACCGAGCAACACGAAGGCGTAGTAAAGCTGAATTTGTAGGATCTGTAGAGGAAGCTGACAGCTTTCCCTACGATCAATCCGCGGGCGACGTATCACATTGGTCTTTTCGGTGGGATTCGTTCAGTTCCCTCGTCCCTTTTCCACAACGTAATCTGTGGCTAGATTGTCTTGCTCTCTAGCCAATGAAATTCTTTGCTCGTCTCCGATCGAGAAAAAAGACAGGCGGGAGCCGTCTTTTCCGTTACGGCTGGAAAGTCGCCCTGCTCATTCTGTTGGCGGGAGCCGGCTTCGCGGTTTTCCTCTTTTACGGCACCTGGGCGCAAACGTTCGATATGAAGAATGTCGGCGAAATGCCGGAGCGAAATACAGTTTATGATGTCGATGGAAAAATTTATAGCCGCCTGGCCGGCGCAAATCGCCTAAGGGTTTCTCTGAGCGAAGTCTCGCCGTTCTTTATCGCCGCGGTGTTGGCGCGCGAGGACAGTCGCTTTTACGAGCACAAGGGGATTGATTGGCGCGGAATTCTGCGCGCGTTGGTCCGCGACGTGATGAGCGGTTCACCCAAAGAAGGCGCGAGCAGTATCACTCAGCAACTCGCCCGCAACAGCCTTCCACTCGGCGGCCGCACTATCAGCCGGAAATTGCTCGAAGCGATGGTGGCGCTGCGGATCGAACGTCAGTTTACCAAACAGCAGATTCTTGAGCTTTACGTGAACCGGATTTATTTCGGCACCGGTTGCTACGGAGTTGAGACAGCGTCGCAAGCTTACTTCGGCAAGAGCGCCTCCAAGCTGAACCTGGCCGAAGCGGCGCTCCTGGCAGGATTAATCCGCAGCCCCAATCGATTTTCACCGCTAAAGAATCCGGAGGGCGCAAAGACCCAACGCAATGCCGTTCTGGATCGTATGGTGGCATTGAAAAAACTTTCGTCGCCGGATGCCGAAGCCGCCAAGCGGGCGAAAATCACGCCGCACCCCAGGCGTATGCCTTTCGTTCAGGAAAATTACGCGATGGACGCTGTCCAGCGCGATCTGAATTTGATCCTGACACAGGATCAGATCGATAACGGTGGTCTCTCCATCTACACCACGCTAGATCCGTCAGTGCAAAATGCCGCCCAAGACGCGCTCGAAACGCAGCTCACCAAAATTGAGCGCCAATCCAATTTTCATCATCCGGTAAAAGCAAACTATCAGCCGCCCGAAAACGGAGAAGGGGATTCGGCCATGCCTTATTTGGAAGGCGCGGTGGTTGTAGTTGACAACGCCAGCGGTGGAATTCGCGCACTCGTCGGCGGGCGCGATTATGGGCAAAGCAAATTCAATCGCGCGCTGGCGCCAGCAAACAGACAGGTAGGTTCCGCATTTAAGCCATTCGTTTACACGATCGCTTTTAGCCATGGGCTTTTGCCGGGGGCGGCGATCAGCGATGGACCGATTCGTCCCGGTGAAATCGACGGTGCTGGCAGTTGGTCGCCTGGGAATTCCGACGGAACTTACGGCGGTATTCTTCCTTGCTCCTACGGTCTGATCCACTCGCGCAACACCATGAGCGTGCGCGTTGGACAATTCGCCGGCCTCGACACAGTTCAAAAAGCCGCGAACACACTGGGAATTTCTCAAAATATTCCCCATGGTCCTGCGATCTACATCGGTTCATTCGAGACGGACCTGAAAGATTTGACCGCGGCTTACTCCGTTTTTCCTAACGCAGGGGTGCGCAAGCAAGCCTACGTCATCGAGCGAATTGATGACTCCAACCACAAACCCATTTATCTCGCGGCGCATATCTCTACGCCAGCCCTCGATCCGGGGGCGGCCTGGATGACCTCGCAGTTAATGGAAGAAGTCTTGACTAGCGGGACTGCCGCGAGCGCCCGGTCCCTGGGCTTCAGATTGCCAGCAGCTGGTAAAACCGGTACGACGAACGATTACAAGGATGCGTGGTTCCTGGGTTACACCAGTACTCTCACCTGCGGTGTGTGGGTGGGCTTCGACCAGCCAACGACAATTATTTCACACGGTTACGGTGCCACACTGGCGTTGCCGGTCTGGACACAGGTAATGAACAAGGCGGCGCAACATTATCCAGCCGAGCCGTTGCAACCCAAGATGGCGATTCAACACGCCACAGTCTGTTCACTCTCTAGCCAACTCGCCACCACGGGATGCATGTCCGCCGGCACAGCGTACGACATTGATCTGCCCGCCGACAAGGTGCCGACTGCTGCGTGCCAGGTGCACGGCGGCGAGCAGTTTCCATTTGCTCAGCAGTTCCAGGGTCTGCCACAAAAAGCGGCAACCTTCCCAGGCCGGTTGTTCAAATCATTCCGGAAACTTTTCGGCGGGCCATAAGCCCATTAGGATCGCTGTGGCTCACCGGGTGACTTTGCGGGCCCTTTACTTATCGTCTTCGGAGAAGCTGATCCGCCGTTGAGCTTTTCCCAATCTTCCCAGGTATCGATATCGATCGCGCCTTCTGGAAATGCGAATTGAGCAACACGCTCGGGGTTTTGCATAATAATTGATTTCGCGCCGGCTTCGTCGCTGACTGAAAGTAATCGCTCAAAAAGGGAACGATCAAAAAGAGCCGGGACGCCGACAGTATCCGCATAGCTGGAGACGACGATCGCTTTCTTTGTTGTTTCGTGCGTCGCGATCAAATCCTCTATGACACGCGCGTTCGCCGCTGGCTGATCGCAGACCAGCAGAAGGATTGCCTCAACCTCCGGCGCGTGATCGATCAAAGCCTGCACGCCGCTGCGAATCGAACTGCCGATTCCGCGCTGCCAGTTTGCGTTTCGGACTTCCATCACGTTCGCGTGGGCTAACTCCGGGCGAATCTTTTCGCCGTTGCTCCCGATTACGACGACAACTGGCGAACAGCCGGCTTCGCATGCTGCATCAATAATGGTGCGAACGAGCGTTTTGCCGCGAAATGGGAGCAGTTGCTTTGGCTGCCCGAACCGAGACGATCCACCCGCAGCCAGGATAACCGCCCCTGTCATCCTAAACAAAACCATGCGGAGTCGAAGGACCCCGCGGTGTCACCTTCGCGCGCGCGCAGCGTCGCTTCTTCTTCGAGGCATCCCACGCTGAGGGAACCGATCGTTTTGCCGTCAGGCCAAATCGACATTCGTGCGCCCGGTCGCCGATAACTCGAGCCTTCCACACGCACGAAAGTCGCGGGCGCGCATGAGGCTTCCGGACGGTTTGATTGGCACCGGCTTCTTCGCCACTCAGCCAAAATGTCGTAAATATCCCTCACTGTGCAGCAGAATACTCCGCGCGCTGACGCGATTTCGCAATCGAAACGGTTGGGCGAACTCCGTCTGAACCGATTTGTCGGTAAAATTCACAGCGAAGTTTGAACACGGTCATCTGCGTTCGTGTCTTGAATCGAAGTCGGAGCCATCATCTGTCGTGAGCAAGATCGATTTCACGGTTAATGGGGCCAGACATGTTGTCGAAGCTGACGACGATACTCCATTGCTTTGGCTCATACGTGACAATCTCGGGTTGACCGGCACGAAGTTTGGCTGCGGAGTCGGCGTTTGCGGCGCATGCGCCGTGCTCGAAAATGGAAAAGCAGTGCGCGCCTGTCAGGTTCCCGCGTCGGCAGCATCGTCTCGCAGTTTTGTCACAATTGAAGGATTGTCGCCGGACGTGAGTCATCCCTGTCAGCGCGCGTGGCTTGAGGAGGAGGTCGCGCAATGTGGATATTGTCAGGCTGGAATGATCATGACCGCGTGCGGGTTGTTGCAGCAACATCCCGATCCGAGCGATGAACTGATCGACAACGTGATGTCCGACTCAGTTTGTCGCTGTGGCACATATCCCCGAATGCGCAAAGCGATACGACGTGCGGCGAATGAAATGCGCACGAAAAATCCATGATTACTTCACGTCGCAGATTTTTGAAAACAGCTGCCCTCAGCGGCGCATCGCTAGTCATCGGTTTTGACGGACGGGGTTGGCTTCAGGCGACTAATGCGAGTTCCGTGGGCTCATTTAAGCCGAACGGGTGGGTCTGCATCAATTCCGATGGCACTGTCATTCTGACGATTGGTAAATGCGAGATGGGTCAGGGCGTCCGCACATCATTGGCCATGATTTTGGCGGAGGAACTCGAAGCGGAGTGGACGCGGATCAAATTACTGCAGGCAAAACCGTCGGCCGATTCCGATCTCGGAACCGGCGGAAGCGACAGCATGGCGAGCAGTTGGAAACCGCTGCGCCGGGCAGGAGCTGCAGCGCGCGAAATGCTAATCACCGCCGCGGCCACGCGATGGAAAGTCGATCGAGGCAGCTGCAAAGCGATGGACGGTGCAATTGAGGACAGCGGAAGTGGACGGCGCCTCGAGTACGGTTCGTTAGTGGCGGAGGCAGCTAAAGTGCAATTGCCGGAGAATCCGCCGTTGAAGAACGCGAGGGATTTCAAAATAATCGGTCGGCGCACCGCGCGGATCGACGGAACCGACATTGTCTCTGGCAAAGCGCGCTTCGGGATTGACATCAAGATTCCGGGAATGTTGTACGCGTCGCTCGAGCGGCCCCCGTTCTCAGGCGCGAAAGTGAAGAACCTTCAAGAAGATAAGGCGCGGGCTGTTAGCGATGTGAGGTCGGTCATCAAATTGCCGCGTGGAATCGCTGTCCTCGCCAATTCTACCTGGGCGGCCATCAAAGGCCGGGCCGCGCTCGCTGTAGAATGGACTGAGCCGCCAACAGGCGCTTTCGATTCGGACGCTCATTGGAAAAAGCTCGAAACCGCGTCGCGCGAAACGGGATTTGTTACCCGCAAGGAAGAACCTCCACCTGGAACAAGCGCGATTACAAGAACAATCGACGCGACCTATTATTACCCGTTCTATGCCCACGCGCCGGTCGAAACGATGAACTGCGTAGCGGACGTTCGAGAGAATCGCTGCACGATTTGGGCGCCCACACAGGCACCCGAAAGACTGCAAAAGCAAGTTGCTCAACTGCTAGGGATCGCGCCGGCCGATGTGGATGTGAACATCACGCTGATTGGTGGTGGATTTGGCCGACGCCTCGGAGTCGATTATGCAGTTGAAGCCGCGGACATTTCGCGCGCCGCCAAAACTCCGATCCAACTTCTCTGGTCGCGCGCCGATGACATGAAGCAGGGACATTTTCAGGCGGCATCCGTCCATTACCTTTCAGCCGGATTTGACGCGCAAGGAGTCCCTCTCGCGTGGAAACATACCAAGGCCGGATCATTTCATAATATTTCGCCGCTCGATCCAAAAGAAATGCGCGACGCCGCGTGGTATCAGGACTGGTCCTGGGGATGCTATGACGTTCCGTATGCGTTTCCAGCGATCCAAACGGCCTATGTCGCGGTCGATCTTCCAGTAAAACATGGGCCGTGGCGGTCAGTCTTCGCTCCATCAAGTGTGTTTGCCCGCGAATGCTTCATCGATGAAGTAGCACAAGCGCGGGATGCAGACCCGCTCGCGTTTCGCTTGGAAATGTTGAAAGGCGCGGACGTGATTAAGGCCGGCTCCACCACTGTCGATCGTCGGCGGTTGCGTCGTGTCCTTGAAACTGTTCGGGACAAATCTGGCTGGAACGGGGCTTCAATTAGCCAGGGCCACGGTCGCGGAGTTGCGTGCAACGCGTACGCCGGGCGCACATACATCGCCTATGTTGTCGATGTCTCGATCGATCACGAAAATAATGTCCACGTCGAGCGGGTCGTCGCTGCCGTTGATTGCGGCCTCGTTGTTAACCCGGTAGGCGTCGAGCAACAAATGGAAGGCGGAATCATCTGGGGTATTTCGTCTGCCCTAAAAGGTGAAATCACCTTCGATGGCGGCACGGCACAACAAAGCAGTTTCGCTGATTTTGCTGTTGCACGCATGCGTGATACTCCGGCGGTTGAAGTACACATCATTGATTCGGACGCGCCGCAACCCTTCGGAATGGGCGAGCCACCAGTGCCGCCGATTGTTCCCGCGATCGCGAACGCCATTTTTGCAGCAACTGGAACACGGATTAGGCGACTGCCGTTTCGGCCAGAGCAACTCAAACAGGGCGCCGCCTAACGGATCGCGTTGTCGATTTAAGCCTGTGTGTTTGGCGTTCCCGTTCGCTTATGAAAAAGGGAAAACGTCCAACGCCAAACATCCAACTGAAGAGGGAAAGCGGGTGAAGGGAATCGAACCCTCGTGTGCAGCTTGGGAAGCTGCCGTTCTACCATTGAACTACACCCGCGTTTGGAAGGAGTGAACTCCGAAAGCTTTCGCGAGTGAATGGTGACCGGTGAATGGTGATTAGTCAATATACTGGTGCGGCACGAGCGAAAGCGACACGAGGACGTGTCGCACTCCCAAAGCTTCGCGAAACTGATGCGCTTCAGCGGCGATTTCGCACGCAGTGCTTTTTATTCGCGAAAGATTTCGGAGTTGGAGTGCGGCGGTTCTCCGCCGCTTTTCGCAAACAATTACTGCCACGAAATCACGTCGTCGGAGTTAGTGAAGATGCCATCGCATCCGCCGCCCGATTGCTTCGTGCCTAAGCAACCGTCTTGGCCAAATGACCATGCGATCACGCCCTGCTGAAGAGGATTTGGGCCAGCGCCATTGGTGGCGTACGGATTGGTCATTTGGTTGTCGTAGCTGGTATCGATAGCCACCTGGTACGGCGCACCCCAGGGATCATAATATATTCCTATGTTGGCTCCCGTGCTTTGGACGCCGGACCGCGGACTTGCTGTATTCTTAACGTAAGGCGGCGAAATGAACACAATTGCTCTTGGATTCGACGCGTTACCTTGTACGGCCCCTGTCATATTGCGGAGAACGTCGAATAAGGTGCTGTTCGGTACGATCGATGTATCATCGGCGGTAGTCACAGGATACTTTCCGTAATCGGTGTAGTACGCGTTCACCGCGTTGACGATTTGGGTGAGATCGTTTTTGGCTTGCGTTTGTCTGGCTTGGTTTTGCACCGCTTTGAAAGCGGGAAAGAGCAAACCGATTAGAATCGCAATGATCGCGATAACCACCAGCAGCTCGATGAGTGTGAAGGCTGAGGATCGACTCGGAGATTTCTGCATCACGGCCGGATTATGATGCGCCGAACCGGTTTTCACAATCATTTCGTTGAAGCTGTCGTGGCGGCTGTGTCAGCCGCGCGTAACGCGGCGATATCGTTAACGTTCTTCACGCGATATTTTTTATCTGATAACCGTTTTAAGATTCCTAACTCATTCCCATTCCTTCATCTGTTCCGGGAAGGGGCATTGCGCGCAATCGGAATTATCCCGCATGCAAAAGTCCTCATAAATCTGAAGCAAACCCTGCTGGTGCGCGACAGTTTTCAGGAATTGTTTCCGGCGTGAATCGGCTCCGAAGAGACGCGTCGCTCCCGTTTCGAGTCGGCGGTTCGATAATTGTGCTGGAAGTTTCGTATACTCCGCCCACATATTTTTCCCGAGCGATCCCAAAGGATCGAGATCGTGTGCCAGCCAAAATGGAAACAACACATTAGCCAGGATGTCGGCAACGCGCGCTTCGCCGATCAGGGCCATTTTTTTGGGCACTGTTTTAGAAGTGAGCGTGTAGTGAAAATTCCAAAACGGATGATCCATCGTTTCAAAAAAATGTTTTGCTGCGCCGACGTTGCTCTTGCCTAAGGCGCGCTGAAGACGAGGCCAGTCGCGCGCCAAGATCGCCAGCGCAGCCAGCCGGCGCTGTGGATGATTCAATGGCCGTGTGCTGCTGAGGCGCCACGTTTTGCCTGGTAAAATTAGCCGTTGCAACTCGTCACGATGTGGCCACCAGCCGTCCCAAAGCCGGCGCACATATTCGCGTGTCGATTTTTTATAAATATCGAGATCGGCGGCGTGCAGGAAACCAGCCGTGCCAAATAACATCGATTCAATGTCCGACGTAGCTTCGCGCAACGATTTCAATGGTAGCCGTTGCGTGATCAGCGTGAAAGGGAGCTTGTTTTCCTTGTAACCTAGTGCGGCTGCCAGTTCCTGAAAGAGCACCTCGTCGCGTCCATGGCTGTCAATCTTGTGGCGAATGCGCGCCGCCTTTTGTCGCAAACGAAATTGCGCCGCCGCTGCCAGCACGTTGCGAACGCGTTCTTCGGGCAAATCTTTGAGCGGCGCCTGACAACGACCTGGCCGCGCCAGCGGAATATTCGCGCTGAATGCGTCCGGGAGATCCGCCGGATCAATATGAACCTGTGGCAGGTTGCGGTTCGATCTTGTTCGCGTGAAAAATTCGCGGTCGCTCCTCTCGACGAATACGTGCAACACAGTCTCATCAAAAGCTGGATTGGTCGCGTGACCGTGGGTTTCCCAACTCCGATCCAGCAGATCGATCTCGATGCAACCGCGAATTGGATCACCGCCGTTTATCCGAATTGCAGCATCGCGAAAATCAGGGCCAGATTCTCGGTTCCAAGTACCGAATTGAACAATATCGATCTTGTCGCCTGCGGTGGTAATGAAGTGTTTGCCGAAATCTCCGGCGAACCAGCGAGCTTGCAGCTCGAGCTCCGATGGAATTCGCGGGGAGACAAATAGCGCCCGTTCACAAACACGATCGGTATCACGCAACTGTGCGTAACGATCGGCCAGAGTCGTCACGCGCAAATTATGAGAACGCCAGCCGTAAATGTCACGTGCGGCGTGATCCGATTTCAGGGGTGACGCGCGCGAGACCTCCGCACCCAGGCGGGCAAGCTGTGCTACCCAACCGAGCTCGCTGATTCTGTGGCTCCGTGCTCCGGCATTACGGATTCGCTCAGTCGCTCGTCCAAATCCTTCACAATTTGCTCGACCAAAGCCGCGTGCGATCGGGGAAAAACGAACAGATATTTTTGGCCCTTTCCAGCAGCAGGGAGAATGACGAGGTTTTCGGAAAGAAATCTCGGCTCGCGAGCCACGTTTGATCCCTCCAGATCAATCCCGCGCGTGAATGGCCGCCCCGCTTTTCGCGCGATGAAAGTGATTTTGCGCGGCTCTTCATTCGTAGCGACGAGCGCGCCGAACAAATTCGCGGGAATCCGCCGGCCGCGTCCGCTTACGCATGACACAGCCCACAGGATGGTCGTGTCGAGAACGTTTTCTCTGCCGAAAATAGGCGCGAGCCGGGCTGGCAACGTTGATGGTAGGCTTAGCGGTACATCGGAGTCCGCTGGGCCATTCAGTTTCCTCCAGGCCAGCCAAATCTTCACTTTCATCGCACGCAAAATTCTCGGCGCAAAGTAGAAGAACGCACCGATGCATATCACAAAGATGACCAGCGCAAGGACGGGATTGAAATGCACGAGAGTGAGTCCACCAAGCACAGCCGCGTCTTCGCCGAGACTCAATGCAATATTTGAAAATGGTTCCGGTGACGAATTAGTGGCGAGACGCGTAGCCGCCTTTGCGGTGTGTGCGACCAGGCTCGTGCCACCCGCGAGCAAGGCCACGATTACAGTAAATGCGGGACTTGGATGACCAAGCACCTGAATTGCAAGAAGCGCGCCGCCGATAGGCCGAATCACAGTGTGAACGGCATCCCACACCGAATCGACCCACGGAATTTTATCGGCAAAGAATTCCAGGAAATACAGAATGCCGGCGATGGTGATGATCCACGGGTTACCGAGTACATCAAGCGATTGGTACTGCGGCGCCAGGGTAATCCAGTGAAAATGAATAGCCAGGCCGGTGGCGAAAACGGTCAGGTAAAGGTTGATTCCCGCAAGCGCGGCGAGACCGAACGCGACGGCAAGCAGATCCAGTCTCTCCACGGAAAAAATATCGGCAGGAACAAGTCAATGTCACGCGCAAGCTTCGGCTCGGAGCCAAATGACGAAATCCGAATGACGAATGAATGACGAAATCGCAACGACGAAAAGGAGTCGATGCGGCCCTCCGTTTGTCCCTAATTCGTCATCAGTCATTTGCTTAGACATTCGATGTCCCTCATTCATACTGCGCCATGCTCGACGTTCGCCTGATTCGGGAGAAACCCGATTTTGTTCGGGAGCGACTTGCGACGCGGGGCGGGGGAGACGAAGCCAGAATCGACGACGTGTTGCGCATGGACGTCGAGCGCCGGAAGACCGAAACCGCGCTGCAACAATTGAACGCCGATCGCAAAAAATTGAGCAAAGAAATCGGTGGCAAAAAATCTCGTGACGAATCGACGGGCGAACTGGAGCAACATGTTCGACAAATCGGCGAACAGGTCGCCGATCTAAATGCGAGGGCGACGGCCGCTGAAAACGAGCAAAATGATTTGCTTCTTCGGATCGCAAATCTGCCACACGAAAGTGTTCCGGTCGGAAAAGACGCAGCTGCCAATCGTGTCGTGCGCACTTGGGGCGAGAAACCGCGATTAAGCAAACCCGCCGATCATGTCGCGCTCGGCGCGAAACTGCGCCTTTTAGACATGGAACGGGCCGCAAAATTGAGCGGCAGCGGTTTTATTTGTTTCACCGGCGCGGGCGCGAAGCTGGAACGCGCGCTGATCAATTTCATGATCGATTTGCATACGCGGGAGCATAATTACATCGAAATCAGCCCGCCGTTTCTGGTCCGGCGTGATTGCATGGTCGGCACATCCCAGCTCCCAAAGTTTGAAGCGGACATGTACGGTCTGGAGGAGAACGAGGTCTTTCTTGCGCCGACTGGAGAAGTTCAACTGACAAATCTCCATCGCGATGAAATTTTGAGCGTTGACGATCTTCCCAGGAAGTTTGTTGCTTACACGCCGTGCTTCCGACGCGAAGCGGGCGCAGCGGGGCGCGAGACCCGTGGCATTCTCCGTGTGCATCAATTCGACAAGGTGGAGCTGGTCAAAGTCACGACGCCGGAAAAGTCGTACGACGAACTGGAATCGCTTACGGAAAATGCGGAAGACGTGCTACAACTGCTCGGCTTGCATTATCGAGTGGTCGAGCTTTGCACCGGCGATTTGGGTTTTGCCGCGGCTAAGAGCTACGACATCGAAGTCTGGTCGCCAGGACAAGATGCTTATTTGGAAGTATCAAGTTGCTCAAACTGCGAAGACTTCCAGGCGCGCCGGATGCATCTTCGATTCAAAGACCGCGACGTGAAAAACCGGTTCTGCCACACGTTGAATGGTTCTGGCGTGGCGTTGCCCAGATTGTTTGCAGCGTTAATCGAGAACTATCAGCAGCCGGATGGTTCGGTGCAGATCCCCGAAAAGTTGCAGCCCTACTTTGGCGCGGAGATGATCGGAATGACGAAGCACGAATGACGAATGTCGAAGGAATGACCAAATGACGAAGGCCGAAGAAGACGGCCGATCTCTATTTTGTCATTCGGGCTTCGCCATTAATTCGTCATTCGTCATTAGGATTTCGTCATTACTGCAATCCAGGTATGCCGAGCCCGCCCGTGATTCTCGTCATCTCTGATTGCGCGAGCGCCTTGCCTTGTTCCACGGCCTGCTGAACCGCGCTAAGAATCATTTCTTCGAGAAATTCCACATCGTTTGGGTCGACAACTTCCTTGTCGATCTTGATGGCGAGAACGTCACATGCGCCGTTAGCAGTCACTTTCACTCTGCCGCCAGCCGCGCTTACTTCGACCGTCTTGCTCTCCAGCTCGGCCTGAGTTTTGGCCATTTGCTCCTGCATCTTCTGCGCCTGCTTCATTAATTTGTTTAGATTCATGGTTTTCGCATTGCGGCGCGCCCGGCGGTCGCGTCCTACCTTTCCTGGCTTATTTGAGCATTGAACAGCCCGATGGCTTCTTGAATAAGCGGGTCCTCTTTGAAATGTTCGGGCCGAGAATGCTGCGAAGCCGGTGCCTGCCTGGTGGGAAGATCCTCCTTTATGGTGAGCCTCACGCTCCAGTCCTTTCCGGTGATCTCGTGCAGCAACGTTTCAAGAAATTTGCGATTAGGTTGTGTACCCAGGATATCCATCATCGCTTTGTCGCCAGGCGCAAAACCGATCTGGAAATTGCGCCCGTCGATTCCGAGGACATGTGCGGCCGAAGCAGAATTTCGCACGAAAGCTTTTTGCGCAGGAACTTTTGCAAGAACCTTTTGCCACAGTTCATTCGCATCAGGTGAAGTTTCGGCTACGCGCGGCGGGGTCTCGCTGTAGCCGGGGTCGCTGACCCCGGCCTTCGCAGTGCGCGATTCCTCACGACCGCGGTCAGCGTCCGCGGCTACAGGTTGCGCGGACGGCGCCGGCGATCGCGCGCCCCCACCGTTGCGAAGCTCGCCGAGTTTCTTGATTACTTCATCCAATGTTGCCTGTCCCAGGCTTTGGATAGCCTTGATGATTGCCACTTCGAGATGCAGCTTTTTGTTTGGAGCCCATTTCATGCGGCCTTCAGCGGCGGCAAATTGGTCAAGCAATTCAAGCAAACGGCCCGTCGTGATCAGCTCAGCATGCGTCGCGAGTGATGTTTGCACATCAGGCTCGACATCTTCCTTAAGCGCATCAGGCTTCGCCTTGAATATGAGGAGGTCGCGCAGGTAGGCGATCAAGTCCGACATCAGCCGCATCATGTCCTTGCCGGCATCGCTCTGTTGATGCAGCAGATCGATCGCGCCCGGAGTTTCGCCGTGCAAAATCCGTCCTGTCAGATCAGCAACCGTTTGTTCGCTTGTGAATCCGAAAACGTCGAGCACATCGTTCTCGCTGATTTTCTCCCCGCAAAATCCAACCAGCTGATCGAGCATCGATTCCGCATCGCGCAAGCCACCCTCTGCGCCGCGTGCAATCGCATGCGCGGCCGCGGGCTCAAGCGCTATTTTCTCCTTTCCCGCAATGAATTGCAGATGTTTCGCGATCAGGTTTGCCGGAATGCGGTGGAGATCAAACCGCTGACACCGGCTCAGAATAGTGGGCAGCACCTTCTGCGGCTCGGTGGTCGCGAAAATAAATTTCACATGCGCGGGCGGCTCTTCGAGAGTCTTCAAGAGCGCATTGAACGCCGCGGGCGAAAGCATGTGCACCTCATCGATCAGATAAATCTTGTAATGGCCCTTCGCCGGCGCGTATCGAACGTTTTCACGCAGTTGCCGCACATCTTCCACGCTGTTATTGCTGGCGCCGTCAATCTCGATCACGTCGAGGCTGTTGCCCGCGGCAATCTCTCTGCAATTGTCGCATTCTCCACATGGCGTAACAGTCGGTCCTTTTACACAATTGAGTGACTTCGCTAAAATTCGCGCAGTCGATGTCTTCCCGACACCGCGTGGGCCAACAAACAGATACGCGTGGGCGAGGCGGTTTTGCGCGACCGCATTCTTCAACGTACGCGAGACATGCTCCTGGCCGACCAAATCGTCGAACGTTTGCGGCCGATATTTTCTGGCGAAAACCTCGTAACTCACGCGCTCAATCTAATAGAAAAAGTTGATGGTTGGTAGCTGATAGTTGATGGATCGAAAATGAAATCGAAAGGCTTTGCCCGCGTCGCGCTTTTGCTTGTGCTGGTAATCGTTCCCATTATTGAGGCACGTGAACCGCAGAAATCTCCGCCGCCCAAACCAGTAATCATTAGCAAGGCAGTTCGCGCGCGCGATCTTGGCATTCCGTTCGAGGGAACACCGGAAAAATTCAACGCGATTACCGATGTCCCCGGCGTCGAAGTCGGTTATACGACGCTGATCCGCGGCGAAGGAAAACTTGAGGTTGGCAAAGGTCCGGTGCGCACCGGCGTCACTGCGATCCTTCCGCGCGGGCACGCTTCGCTGAATGATCCAGTCTACGCTGGGTTCTTTAGCTTAAATGGCAACGGCGAAATGACCGGCACAGCGTGGGTTGATGAGAGCGGATTTCTCGAAGGGCCGATCATTATTACAAACACGCACAGCGTTGGAGTGGCGCGGGACGCAGTCATTGCCTGGCGGGTTAATCACGGCGCAGCCGATACGACAGGCTACTGGTGGAGCTTGCCTGTGGTTGCTGAAACTTGGGATGGCTGGCTCAACGACATCAACGGTTTTCATGTTAAGCCGGAGGATGTCTGGCACGCTCTCGACAGCGCGCATGACGGCGCTCTGGAGGAGGGGAGCGTCGGCGGCGGAACAGGAATGATCTGTTACGAGTTCAAAGGCGGAAACGGGACCGCATCGCGCAAGGTTGATATTCGGCCAGAAGGTGCCGACAAAAACGCTTCGCCGCAAAGTTTTATCGTCGGCGTGTTTCTACAGGCAAATTTCGGTCGGCGCCCACAACTCACGATCGCTGGCGTCCCGGTCGGCAAAGAAATTCCGGGCGACGTTTATAAACAAGAAAGCGGCTCGTGCATCGCTGTGGTCGCGACTGACGCGCCGCTGCTGCCAAATCAGTTGAAGCGGCTTGCGCGCCGGGTGTCGCTCGGCCTCGCCCGGACGGGAACAATTTCCGGGAACGGCTCTGGCGATTTGTTCATCGCGTTTTCAACAGCGAATCCGAATGTCGTGAATCCAGACCAAGTTACACATCAGGTGCAAACAGTTCCCAATGATCTGATGGATCCGATTTTTACCGCAGTGGTGCAGGCGACTGAAGAAGCGGTCGTGAACGCGTTAGTTGATAACCATTCTATGACTGGCCGCGACAATCATCGCGTCGAAGCGCTCCCACACGATCGGTTGCGTGAACTCATGAAGCGTTCTCGCTGAACGTATCATCTGTTTCGCGAAGCTTTCGGAGTGCGCACGCGTCCTCGCGTCGCTTTCTGGGAGCGCGCAATCGATGCTAAAGCGATGCGAAGACGCATCGCACTCCCAAAGCACTTCGTGCGAAATGGAGAAATGCCTGTGCTGCGTAACAAAACGGCAGCCGTTGGTGGGTTTCCATCGACTGCAGGGTCGGTTAGCGACACTAGATCATCATGATCAACACCGGCACAACTTTCGTCGCAGCTATCTCTAAGATATGAAGTGTTAATTTTTCAGCACGTTCCTGCGTCTGCGCCGGTTGACCATCAATAAAAACCCTTAGGTCGCGCTTTTGATTTTCTACGAAGAAATCAAAGTCCTCCTTGTCGATCTTTTTCTCCTTAAAAGAACCAGGCGCTCCTCAAGTTCCTGCGCGTTTTGCCGTATTAGCTCACTCGTGTCGCCCTTCGCTTGCGCGAGTAAATCCTGAAATTCTTTCATCGAAGCCGCGACCGATTCATCAGTGACCTGATCGAGCGCCGAGTCGAGCTCTGATCTCTTCCCGGAAGATTTCCTGCGCTTGGGTTTACCGGCCGAGTGCATGATCGTAAATCTTGTTAACGTCCTTTTTCATCTCGCTTGCCAGCGCCGGAGTGACTTTGCCGCGGCTTGCTTTGCTTCGCAGATGCGCTGCATCGGCGTCGAACTGGCCTTTAAGATCGATTAGTACTGGCCGGCGCGCCGTGAATTTCATCGGCAATGGCCTGCTGAAATTTCGCATTGCCTTCGTTTACCTTGGCGTCGAACGCGGCGGCATTAAAGCGTTTGCCGGGTACGGCGAACTCGTCGATGAATGCGAGTTCAAAATTTCGCAGGCTTTCAATTTGCGCGTCGCTTCCGGTCTTACTGAAAGTCGCAGTGCCGCAGCTCGTAATGGCAATCGCCGCAGCGCAAAGGAATACGTTCAGAGCAATGAGATTCTTCGCGGTATTTAGGTTCATAGGGGTGGGGTCGTTAGGCGTCGATCCTGCGCCCGCTCGCTTCTGTATGTCAAGACTCGAAGCGGCTCGTGCCTGCAACTAGTGCCCATGCCGCCTCTCCTGATAGCAGTCGTTTGATTCGTTCGCTCCCTGTAACTCAGCCTCCGAGATCTGCCTGTTACAGACGAGCTATAACATCATTTCATTGCTTGCTGCAGCGAGGTCGAATCATCGAGCAGGAGCCATTCGATTACAGACACGGGCAGGCTACCGTTCTTGATCAGGTCATCGTGGAATTGACCGAGCCGGAAGTTTTCGCCTTGTCGGTCCTTGTAACGGCCGAGCAGATTCATGATCTGCCATTTGCCGGTGATATAGCTGATCTTCTGCGTTGGGCTGGAAGCTGCGCCTGCCGCTTCGCCCTCCGCTGCCTCTCGATCCAGTCCGCCTGCGTCCATGAAATATTTGACGGCTTGTTCGAAACTCCACCGGCCGGTGTGCAGATTCACATCGACTCCAATGCGAGCCGCACGATAGCGCGACAGACGCAGGATTTGTCCCTGAGCCGGTGAGTTGTTCGGATAAAGACCAGTCCGCATCAACATCTCTTCGCCGTAAAGCGCCCAGCCTTCGATAAACACGGAGTCGTCATGCTGACGGCGGATCTCGTCGCTTAAATGATTGGCAATTGAGAGTTGAAGAAAATGTCCTGGAATACCTTCGTGCCCAAGAATCGGTCGTGGATCTTCAATCGCCGCGCGAATATAAAAATTCTTCGATTCCGGATCGTACGTAGGAATGAAGAAGAATCCGGTTGGATCCTTGTCATAAACACCGGGAGGATTCATGAAACCGCCAGGGCTGGTCGGCTTAAAGGCTTCGGGCAATTGTCGAATTTGGAACGCCCCGAGATAGCCCGGCAAAGATACAAGATTCTGTTGCTTCAAGAAGCTGATCATTTCTGCTTCGCGGCTTTCATACGCTTTCAGGAAAGATTCCTGATCGGGCGGAATGTAAGCAGCCCGTTTCGGATCTGGATCGGCAAACTTCGGGTCGGGCAAGAGCGCCTCGAGGGCGCGATAACGCGCGAGCTCTGCTCGCCCAATCATCTCTACCTGTGTGGCGTCGAGCGGCAGAAGCAAAACGTGCTTGAGATAATAGTTATAGTTTGCTTCGCCCATCGGCGCGAAATCGACCATTTTCGGCAGGCGCTTCTCCAACTCATCGGCATAGCTGTGCACAGCAGCAAGGGCGTCGTCGCGCGCTTTGATCAAGTCATCGTGCTCGCTAGGCGCGAGCCCGGCATCCAGCGCCATTAAACTTTTATTTAAAAGCGGATCGATTAAGCGCGCCGATTGGATGGCCAGCTGCGCGTAAAGTTTTACGGGATCTTGCAAATTACTCAGGCCTTGCTTTAACAGCGCAGGCATTTGTTTGAGACGCGCAGTGGCAGCAAGAGCGCGTTTTTTCGGTGTGTCGTATTCTTTTTTCAGCAGCGAAAAGATCGCGTCCGTGCATTCTCCGACGTAAACCTGCGGATTTGTCTGCTCGAATTTTAGAACGCGATCTCCAAACTCGACATTTTCCAATTGTGCACGGAACAGGATCCAGTCGATGCGATCGTTCTTCGGCCAATTATTTGTCTTCATTGCGCGCACCTTTTCCAGCAGCGAATGCACGTGTTGCGCGCGCTCTGCGATTTTTGCCGGCGAATAATCAGTCAGCCGGTCGTCCCATGTATGGAGTCCGGCCTGGCTACTGCGGACTGGATAATTCTCGTTCCGCCAGGCGTAATAATCGTCTGCCATCTTGCGCAGCGCGTCGGCTCTATTCGCACTCTGATTCTTAAATGCTTCGGTGCTTATGCCGGGGGTTGACTTTGTGATCAGTGCCTTGTTTGAAACATCCGGGTTACGCTGGGAGGGCGCTTGCGCGTGGCCAACAGCAGGCGTTATCATGAGCAATATGGTAGCGACGACTAACAGATCGGCT
This sequence comes from Candidatus Udaeobacter sp., assembly GCA_035938475.1. Classification (GTDB taxonomy): domain Bacteria; phylum Verrucomicrobiota; class Verrucomicrobiia; order Chthoniobacterales; family UBA10450; genus Udaeobacter. The sequence continues at coordinate 7,178 of DASZGW010000086.1, read as the reverse complement.
TTACGCATGAGGGGAACTCTAATACCTGCCGCCGAATCGCAAAACGCAGAGCACTGGTGCTGCAGCCAGGATCGTCTTGTCGCGCCGTAGCAATTGCGGCGAAGCGGATGATCATTTTTAATCGTCTTCATCCAGTTCTTCAAGCAATTGCTGTTTCAAATGTCGTCGCACCGCTTTTTTGATTGCGCGCCGCTCAGCTGCCACGGCTTCTTTCTCTGCCTGGCGTTCTCTTCGCGTCCTGCGCTCTGCGGAGCTTGGCAAGTGCGTAATCTTCGGTCGCTGCGCACCGATTTTTCGTTCCTTCGGTTTGGCGTAGGGATCCACGGGGAAACGCTAGCGCTTCTTATTCGCGATAAAAAGAACGGGAACCGCAGCAAGTTGAAGAATGACTGAGAATAGTACCACAGCTGGGATCGATTTGTCGTATAGCAAGCCCATCGCTACGCTTCCTAAAAACCATGCGATTCCGTATCCGGTATCGAACAAGCCAAAAGCTGTGCTTCGTTTCTGCGGCGGAATGACGCCGGTAAGCATCGCTTGAAACAGCGAACCCTGCGCGCTCATCCCGACTCCCCAAAAAATCATTCCAATCAATGCGAAGACCGGCGTGCCTAGAAAAACGAACGGCGCAGCCGCGGCGGAAATCAAGAACGCGAACAACGACACCTTCGGACCAAACCTGTCAAATAGCCGGCCCAGTGGAATGGATGCAAGAGCGCTGGCTGCCATCGCAACGGCATAAAACACGGGAATCAAGTTTCCCCGCACCACGTTCGCCTTTTGAAAGTGAAAACCGATCAACGCGAAATCGGCGAACCCAGCGGCAAGCAACGCACCCGCCGCGAGATAAATCCAGTAGGCTTGCGTCAGGTTAGTTGTCGTGAAGGCGTGTCCAATGCCTTTTTCCAACTCGTGCGGCCGCGGGTGAAGAAACCGTGCCAGGACCAAAGTCCCGAGACAAAGCAAAGCTGGGATGAGCAGCGTGGCAAAACCGGTTCGATATCCGCCATTAAGATAAAGAATCAGCGCCATGAGTAAGGGCCCGATCGTCGCGCCTGCCTGATCGAGTGCTTCATTCAGTCCAAATACCCAGCCAGCGCCAATTGATCTGCCGGCGTGCGAAAGCATCGCTTCTACAGTTGGTTTGCGAATACCACGACCGATGCGTTCCGAAACCACGAGACTAGCTGCGAGCGGCCATTGCCTGGTAAGCGCTAGCGCGGGAACCGCGAGCATGTTGATCGTGTATCCCACGAATGCGAACGCCCAATGTCGAAGCGATTTGTCCGCGAAATATCCTGAGACAGACCGCAACCCATAGCCCATCAGTTCGCCCAAGCCTGCGACCAACCCGACAATTGCCGCGCTTGCGCCTAACGAGCCAAGAAACGGACCGATAATTCCGCGCGCACCTTCATAAGTAAAATCGGCGAAGAAATTTGCGATGCCGATGATGACGACAAAATGCAGCGCCGATCTATTTTTCATCTAACCACGAATCGACACCTACCGTGAAATGTCGAAGCACGAATGTCGAATGACGAATTGATGACGAAGGTTAGAATGAAGGGGCGGTGCCTGTCCGGCACTGGGCATTTAGACAATCCTTCGACATTCGTCATTTGGATTTCGTCATTTTCTGAACTCATGTTTATTCGTGTCCATACGTGGTTAACAAATGAAGACTCTCGGAATCATTGGCGGCCTCGGCCCTGAAAGCACGATCGATTATTACGGGAAGATCATCGCGCTTTACCGGGCGCGAACGGGTGATGGCAGTTATCCTCAATTCATCATCAATAGCATTAACATGAAAAAGGGACTCGATTTCATGGATGCAAACAATCTCGCAGGTATGGCTGAGTATTTGCTCGAGGAAATCGGCAAACTCCCGCAGGTTGGCGCAACCTTTGGCCTGATTTCAGCGAACACGCCGCATATTGTTTTCGATGAAATTGCGTCCAAATCGCCGATCCCGTTGATCAGTATCGTCGAAGCGACTTGTGCAGCGGCCAAAGCGCGGAAGTTGAAACGGCTCGCCTTGTTCGGGACGCGCTACACGATGCAGGCAACTTTCTATCCGAAGGTCTTCTCGCGGGAGGGAATCGAGCTTCTCTTGCCGGACGCGAAGGATCAGGCTTATATCCACGACAAATACTTCAAGGAATTAGTCTCGGGGAAGTTTTTGCCCGAAACGCGTGCTGGTTTGCTGGCAATCGTTGATCGCATGAAAGCAAACAGCGACATCGACGGCCTGATTCTCGCCGGAACAGAATTGCCGCTGATTCTGCGTGATTCAGAACACAAAGGGATTCCGTTTCTCGACACGACTGAGATCCACTGTGAAGCAGCGGTCACTCAAATGTTATCCTAAACGACGCCTCAGTTGCGTACTATCATGAAGGATAATTCGAACAGGGTCGTCACCCTTGTTCTTCTTGCCTGGCTATGTTTTGCGGTAGGACTGGCTGGCTGGTTTCAGAATGCAAGCGCATTAACGGTGGCGGCGACAGTGTGGATATTGACCGCGCTCGTCCTTCTCGCGTGTTGGAAGGTCAGGACAGTCAGAGTGTATGTATTGAATATCGATCTTCGTTGGCTGGTGTTACTTCACCTGACACGGTTATTTGTTGGCGCGTACTTTCTCGTGCTTTGTCAGCGTGGCCAATTGCCTTGCGCTTTCGCAACACGCGCGGGTTGGGGCGACATCGTTATTGGTGTCATGACGGTGGCTTTGGTTAGCTCTATGCACACTCAATTTGCAAAGACGGTATTGGTTAGCTGGAACACGTTAGGCCTTATCGATATCGTTTTTGTTGTCTCGAGTGCGCTCCGGTTTGGCTTGAAGGACTGGCAGTCGACGCACGCGCTGCGGGAACTTCCGCTCAATCTTCTCCCGACATTTCTGGTGCCGCTTATTATCGCGTCACATGTTTTGATTTTTGTGCGGCTAAGCCGAGCGCGAATTGGTTCGCAGTAACTGCCTGGCAAAGATCGCAATTGGGCGTTGGGGGGAATTGCTGCGCGAAGCCGAGCCTTCTTCACGGCCTCCGCTATGAACGTTTCCGGACGATTTTCAACTTTGTACTGAACTTCGCTCGGTGGCTTCCGTAGAAGGACATGGAGGAGGTGCGGGGAACGATGCCGATTACATCGCGCCCATTTTAACTTTTTTCGACGTCACCATGAATCTCGCAGGCACTCCTGCTTGGGCACCGCTCCGAGGGGAGCCGATCCCGTGCACAGAATGTGGATCAACATCGCGCGTTGCACGCGGCCTTTGTCTGAATTGTCTGCTCTGTCTGGGTTTGGGAGCAGATACTTCTAATAATGAAACGCTGGAAGACGTGCTCGCTGAGATCGATGTGCGCGATCCCGATCGGCGGGTCGGCAATTATCAAATTCTCGACGAGATCGCGCATGGCGGGATGGGAATTATTTATCGTGCCCGCCAACGGCATTCGCGGCGTATCGTCGCGTTAAAACGGATTTTAGCGTACGAGGCTGATTCGCGTGAAACGCTGATTCGCTTTCGGCGCGAAGCACTAGTCGCGGCGAGTCTGGATCATCCGAACATCCTCCCTATTTACGAAGTTGGCGAGGACGAGGACGGCCTTCCGTTTTTCAGCATGAAATTCGCTGCAGGTGGCAGCTTGCGAGACGCCGCACCCTCCCTACGGGGCGAACCATTCCGCGGCGTGGCGCTGATGGCGAAGGTCGCACGCGCTGTCCAGTACGCGCACGCTCAAGGAATTCTTCATCGTGATCTAAAACCGGGAAACATTTTGCTCGATGGGCGTGCCGAACCGTTAGTGAGCGATTTTGGATTGGCCAAATGGCTTGATACGGCGAACGATTTTACCCGCACGCTGACGATTTTTGGCACACCGGGTTATATTGCACCCGAACAGGCCGAGGGCTCAACACGGAGTTTGAGGCCTAGCACAGATGTTTACAGCCTCGGCGCAATTTTGTTCGATCTCTTGACCGGCCGGCCACCATTTCTGGGTGACAACGTGCTTTCTGTTATTCAACAAGCTGCTGAAAAGCCGGCGCCAAAACTGCGCTCTCTCGCCCCAGCGCTCGACCGCGATCTGGAAATCATTTGCGCAAGATGCCTGGAGCGCGAACCGAACGCACGTTATTGCTCGGCCGGGGATCTGGCCGAAGACCTTGAACGCTGGCTGGCAGACCGCCCCATCATCGCGCGACCGGTTTCGGTCCCGGTGCGCGTGTGCCGCTGGTCGCGACGCAATCCGGCTGCTGCGGGAATGGCTGTGCTCTTGTTGGCCTTCGGAACAGCCATCGGGATGATGACTTGGAAAAGCGAGTCACTTCGCCCCCCGGCGAATATTGCAATAGCGGTACTGCCCTTTGAAAATCTGAGCCAAACTAAAGAGAGCGCTTTTTTTGCCGATGCTATCCAAGACGGCATCTTGACCAAGCTAGGCCGGGTGGCCGATCTCAGAGTGCTTAGCCGCACAAGCGTTATGGCATATCGTGACGCACGTAATACCAGGCAAATCGGGAGGGCACTGAACGTCTCTCATGTGCTCAAGGGAAGCGTCCGCTGGCAGGCGGGCAGGATTCATTTAAGCGCCCAGTTAATAGATACTCGTACCGACAATCAAGTTTGGGCGGAAGAATACGATCAGGATTTGGCTAACGTGTTTCTAACCCAAAGCGAGATCGCGAAAGAAGTCGCAAGTCAACTTGAAGCCAAAGTCTCAGATGTCGAGGAAGCCGCTATTGAAGAGCCACCGACTTCGGATTTTGTGGCCTACGATTTTTACCTGCGGGCTAGAGACCTTCTTTTGAACATATTTAGCAGCAGGGCGAGGGCGGATTTGCTTCAGGCCGCCGATCTGCTGAACCAGGCTGTCGCCCGTGATCCCTCTTTTTTCCAAGCCTATTGCCAGCTTGCCTACACTCATGACCAGCTTTACTTCCTTGGCTTCGACCATAGCCCTGCACGTCTGGCGCTAGCGGAAGCTGCGATCCACGCGGCGTTTCGCATCCGACCTGATGCCGGTGAAGCACACCTGGCACGCGCAGATAATCTTTATAGAGGATACCTCAACTACGAGGGAGCCTTGGGTGAACTCGCAGCGGCGAGCCGCACCCTCCCCAATTCTCCCCGCCTATTCGCCCTCAAGGGTTACATCGAGAGGCGTCAGGGGCGTTGGGAGGAATCGACGAGGAACCTGGAGCGTGCGATTGATCTCGACCCGCGAGACTTTTTTACGCTCCAGCAGATTGCAATCAGTTATGGAGTTCTCCGGCGCTACGCTGAAGAAAAATCCGTGTTAGATCGCGCGTTATCCATCGCGCCGGACGATGTCGATACGAAAGTAGCCCGCGCGTCCGTGGAATTTCACTGGAAAGCCGATACTCGGTCCCTGCATCAAACAATCGATTTAATTCGGGTGACAAATCCGGCTGCGTTGCCGAACGCCGCCAATGATTGGCTGAGTTGTGCGCTGGCCGACCGCGACGTTGCTGCAGCAAAAGATGCTTTAAACGCGTTCGGCGAAATTCCTCTAACCGACTATGCGGTTCACTCAAATCGCCCGCTAATTGAAGGCGTTATTGCTCGCATGACGAATGATGACGAAACGGCACGGGCGGCATTCACCGTTGCACGTGTGGAGCAGGAGAAAGCGGTTCAAGCTCAACCAAATTACGGCCCGCCGCTGTGCGTGCTTGGTTTGATCGACGCCGGTCTCGGTCGTAAAGAAGAGGCGCTACGCGAAGGCCGACGCGCGGTCGAGCTTCTTCCCGTGGGAAAAGATGCAATCAACGGCCCACTTATGATCGCGTATTTGGCAATGATCGCTGCATGGGTTGGCGAGAAGGATCTCGCCTGCGAACAGCTTGCAATCGCCGTCCGTTCGCCGAGCACTCTCAGCTATGGCCAGCTGAAACTACTGCCGTTTTGGGATCCACTGCGGAAAGATCCGTGCTTTGAAAAAATCGTCGCCTCGCTCGCACCAAAGGAAACAGCACAAGACGCCCGGCACCATGAGAAAGAGTGAATGTCAGCGGTTTCAGAGGTCGACGGCTGCTCTGGTTTCAAATCGTGTTGCCCGTACTATCCTAACAAGTGAGAACCAGTTGCAGTAATCACGAATTAACACGAACTGCGACGCGCAGATTTCATGTCAATCAGACGAGTTCGCGATTATACAATCACGATTGAGAAACTGGGCGGTGAGGGTTTCGAACCCCCGACCCTCTCGGTGTAAACGAGATGCTCTACCACTGAGCTAACCGCCCGATTTTACCTATGAAAACGCCTTCAAAGTAAAGTGTGACAAAATTTCCTTTGCACACCGCTTTTTTACACTGTAGACTGGGATCGCATGAAATCAATACAGAGCAACATCGGGGTGTTCCAGAAAGTTGGCGAATGTCTTTACCGGTACTCGCCGAACGGCGTTTATTATGCCCGCATCAAGACAGACGGCAAGGAAATCAAACGCTCTCTAAAAACCACGGATCGTGAGATCGCAAAGCGTGAGCTGGCTCAGTTTCGAGACGAGCAACGCCAGCTTGATCGGTCGCAAAACAGGCTCACGCTCACAGAGCTGTGCGACCGCCATCTGAAAACTGTTCAGCATCAGAAGCCGAAGACGGTCGAGAGAAAAACGTTTATCGTCGGCAGAGTCAAAAACGACTGGCCAACCGGAAAACTCACTCAGATTGCTAAGATCAGACCGAGCGATGTCGACGTATGGCTATCGCGCTATCCCTTTGGAACGGCGTCGCGGAATCTACACATCTCCTGCGTCAAAGAACTTTTCGCCCTAGCGGTGCGGGATCGAATCATTCCTGCTTCACCCGCAGCCCACTTGCGTTACGCAAGGCGCGAAAGACGAATCCAATCGACGCCGACGTTCGAGCAGTTCAAGGCGATCATTGCAGACGTGGGAGCGCAGCCGTTCAATGCCGATGCGCAAGACAGCGCGGATTTCTTGGAATTTCTTGGCCTCGCCGGACTCGGACAAGCGGAAGCATCTTCACTCACACGCGCTGATGTGGATTTTGAAGCTGACCGAATCATCACGTTCCGCCACAAAACCGCGACCGGATTCGCCATCCCGTTGTTCCCGCAAGTGTGCCCGTTGTTGGAACGGCTCTGCGAGGGGAAAGCGCACGATGAACGAACTTTCAAGATT
>DASZGW010000085.1:0-18226 GCA_035938475.1 Candidatus Udaeobacter sp. | reverse complement strand
TGGGCGTGAACCTTTGCTACGGCGCGTTTTTCCTGAGTCACGTACCGGAGGAACTCGTTGAATCGCTGCTGGACAAGTTGACCACCGGTCGGATCGAGATCGACATGTTCGAATTCAGCGGGATCGAATTTCGCAACGTGGACAATCGCGTCATGGCGCTGAAGCTCGTCCAACTCGGGCTGAGCGGCGCGGCCATGTTTGGCCCGGACCGCGAGGTGCTGCAGCCGTCCGACGTGTTGCATAACAAGGCTGTGCTGGTCGAGCGCGGCAGTTTTCGTCCGGTCACCTACGTCAACCTCGACATGTTGGAATGCGCGCTGTCGAAGTTTAAACAAGATCCTGCGGTGACGGACAAACCCATCCTTTCCCTGATGGAACTGACCATGCGCAATCTGCTGGCCGGCGGCAAAGACGTTGACCGCCGCGATTTCCTCGCCCGCGCTGATGTCCTCGCCGCATGCGGCATGACCGTGCTCATCTCCGATTATTTCCAATACTATCGGCTCGCCGCGTATCTCTCCTGGCGAACGCACGAACGCATCGGCATCGTCATGGGTGTGCCGAGTGTTTATGAGTTGTTCGACGAAAAATATTATACGGAATTGCCCGGCGGCATTCTCGAGAATTTCGGACGCCTCTTTAAGAACGACTTGAAAATTTACGTCTATCCGATGCAGCGGAGCGCCGGCGACGAGCTACAAACCATTCACACCGTGAAAGTGAAACCTGACCTCCAACCGCTGTATGATTATCTGGTCGGTCGCTGCAGTTTCGTGCAACTCGATAACTATAATCCCAAGTATCTGCCGATATTTTCACGGGACGTGCTCAAGCGCATCGCCGCGGGGGACGAAACCTGGGACCAGATGGTCCCGCCGCAAGTCGCCGAGATCGTCCGCCGCCGCGGCTTCTTCGGATACAAAAAAACGTTAAGGGACGGGCCGTCGCATCCGGCGGAATAAGCGCGTACGAAAATCAGCGCGCTCTTCCGCTTCAACGCTCCAACGATTCAACGGTTCAACGAATCACGTGGCGAAGCCTAAGCGCATCGCCGCGGGGGACGAAAGCTGGGACCAGATGGTCCCGCCGCAGAGCTCGCCCGCCGTGGCGGGTTGCCGAGATCATCCGCCGGCGCGGTTTCTTTGGTTACAAGAAACGTTGAGGGTCCGCGTCGCGACTGCTATGCTTACACTCAATGAGCGTTCTTGAATTAAAAGAAGAAGTTTCGCGACTGAGTAAGGCGGAACAGCTCCAGGCAATGGAATTGCTGTGGGCTTCGCTGTCGAAGAAACCTGAAGAGATCGAGTCGCCGGCATGGCACGGCGAAGTGCTTGCAGCGCGCAAGGCTAAGGCGGACTCGGGTAAAGCACAGGTTCTCAGTGTCCAGCAGCTCAAAGAACGCCTGCGCCGTTGAAGCGAGTTATCATCCTCGCTGATGCCGCTGAAGATATTGAGGCGGCGAGAGACTTTTATGAAGCGCAGGAACGGGGCGTCGGCGAAAATTGCGGAATTCCAACGCGTGCAGCATCGAAAAGACGTTTACACGTAACGCAGGTCGCCGCTGCTTTCCGATTCAACGCTTTTAACGATTCAGCGAATCACGCGGCGAATGCCAAAGTATAAGATCGACCTCGAATGGAGCGACTGGGACGAGCGACATGGCCGGCACAGCCGCGAGGTAGCGGTCGAGCGATGCGGGAGCCAGCCGAGAGACAATGATCACGCGTTACGAACTGATCACTTGTCTCGCCGTAGCCTCGCACGAAGGCGGATTTACTGGAGCAATGACGATGGTTGTTTCGATGTCGGAGTGCCGGAACTCCCTGTTTCTCGCTAATCACTGATCACGTCTTCAATACCAACCTCCCAGGAACGCTGCTGGCTCAAATAACTGTACCAATCGAAGTCAGTTATGGCGATTGTACCGGGACGTCGCATCGCGCGCCATTTAATACGAACGCGTCAACACCGACAATCAGCAAAGTTCGTTTCGGCGAGGCGCGAAGACCCGCGCTTGAGAGGATATTTTTTTTGCGGATTATCGGGATGCAATGGCGTAAAAGTCGTTGCTATCTCCCCAAATGTTCACGAAGAAGCGAAAAGGTCGGTTGCCCAAAGTCCGACGAAGGGCTGGCGAATCCGTCTCGGAAGAACGGGAAAGGCGTGTCTACGATACGTTGCCGGTGATTGTTTTCGCGCCACTCACGTTTTGGTGCCTCTTTCTTGTCACGCAGCTTCAGCAGTCGAATCCAACTCTTCGCCGGCCGGCTTTTTGGCTCAGTTTTGCAATCATCTTCACCATCCTCTCTGCCATCTGGTTTATGCGACTGTTCCATATCGCGCGACGGCTGAATCGGGGAGAGCGCGGCGAGTTACATGTCGCCGATGTCTTGGAAGAATTGCGGAGCGATGGTTACAAACCAGTCCACGATATCGTCGGCGATGGATTCAATATCGATCACGTAATCGTGGGGCCCGGTGGTGTCTTCGCGATCGAGACAAAATACCGTAGCGGCAAAGGTCAGATCACTTTTCGAAATACCGAAGGCGTGTTCGTTGGTGATCGACTCGAAGAGAAAGATTGCCTGAAACAGGCGCGTGGGAGCGCCAGAGAGATACGTAATTTAATCCACGAGAACTGCGGAAGGGGCGAATGGGTTACACCGATTGTCGTGTTTGTGGGCGATTGGAAAATAAGGAACGAGTGGCACGACACCAATACCCGAGTGTTCACGCCAGAGGGACTACTACGCTACATTCGCAATCAACAGGCCCAACTTACACGTCGTGAAATCGAGCTGATTGTCTCACATCTTGAGCGCTCCGCGAGGGGGTAAGGCTGCTCAACTTTCGCGGCGCGAGGCGGCTGCGAAGCTGTAAGAAAGGTCGCTCGACTAAGAAGAAAAGGAGAGTAGCCGCGGCGTAAACACAGAGTTCCACGCCGACAAGAGCGAGCGCAGAAGTGAGATCGATGTTGTGCTTTGTGCAGAACTGGCCGACCGCGTGAATGACGAGTTTCTGAATCAGGTAGGCGCTGTAGGCGATACTGGCGATGAAGGCCGCACCAGGAATTGCAACTCGACAGAGCGGCAGCCGCGGACTCACCACGCAAACAAGCAGCGCGGCCATGCCGACCGCGATAAGTGGGAATTGCCAGACGCAGGCAAAGACGGTGAGGTTTTCAGTCTCGCCGAGATACAATGCGTAAGCGATTAGCCCGAGCCCGGGCAGCCAAAGCCAGGGTGCGCAGTTGATGAGGCGTTGCCACCATTGGGGTCGAAGTTTTTCGATCGCGGCCAGCGCGACGCCGAATACGAGCGGATCCAGCCGGGTCCAGGTCGGATAATAGATCCACGCTTGAAAACCGCGGAACGATACGCCGCCGCCATCAACTGATGGATTCTGTGCAGCCAGAAAAGCGCGTAAGCCGATCCCGCCAAAAACGATCAGACATGGAACGATGATCGCCGCGCGCGGACGGCCATAGAGAAAGAGCAAAAGAAAAGGAAGCGCGAGATAGAATTGGTCCTCGACCGCGAGAGACCAGGCATGTGAAAACGCGGTTCCCCCATGAAGCGCTATGTTTTGCACCGACAACAGAAATTTCCAGAGCGGCTGTGACATTTCGGAATATTCGCGCCACGACGGCAAGAAAAAATAAACCGCGAGGACGGCGAAGTACGCAGGCATGATTCGCAACGCGCGCCGGGCGAAGAACCGGCCGAGTTTGATGTGCTGATCGTGCGCAAGCGGGGCGAGCAATTGGCCGCCGATCAAATAACCACTAAGGACAAAGAAAAGATCGACACCGATCCAGCCGAAGCGGTCCACACGGCCGGGCAATTCGAATCCGAAAAGCGCGGCGTGATAAACGACGACCACAACAATGGCGAGCGCGCGGAGAAGATCGAGGCCGGGCTGGCGTTCGCGATTTCGAAAACGCGGATCGATTTCGAGCTCGCCACTGCGAGTCTTCGACCGGAGTGGCACTTGGCTCTCAGTCATGGGATCCTGGGATCCTGGCACCCTCACCTTCGTCCTCTCCCGACCAAGGGAGAGGAGGAAAAATAGCGAACGGAAGAAAGTGGAAATTAGACGTTAGAAAACGAATCAACCGAAAGCTCATAATCATAGTTCGGCAATTGGGCCGAAATCTTTCGCCTTATTTGCGCCAGTGGCAGAGAACCTGATAGCTGGAAGTAGCAAGCTGGCATCGCAGTTCAACCGTTAGAGGTCGGCACAACGAGAAAGAATCTGAAACGCGTTCTTCGCGCTGTGCAGTAGCGATGCAGAAATTCTAGTTGTGCTCGACGTTCGGTTGTCGATCGGTGATTCTCCTTTGCGCGACTTCCTTGTGCTTTATGTCCGTTAAAAAGGAGATCCAATTGGAAATCGCGCATGTCTTATTCATCGACATTGTTGGTTACTCGAAGCTTTCGATTAGCGGCCAGCACGCGGCGATTGAGGAACTGAACCAGATCGTCCGCGCGACCGAGCAATTTCAACGAGCCGGAGCTGCGAACCGTTTGATCAGGATCCCAACCGGCGACGGGATGGCGCTGGTATTTTACACGAGTCTAGAAGCGCCCGCGCAATGCGCGGTGGAGATTAGCTGCGCCGCGCTTCCAAAAACTCGTCGCCTCGCAGGCGCCGAACAACACAAAGCGGTAGGATTCGGCGCTATCTTCCCCCGTTATTTTGCCGCACTGAAGCAGCTTACACCTGAGTAATCAAGCGAACTACGTTACTACTCGCACGAACTCTTTTACTGCGGTTTGCTGGCAATTTTGCTGACACCGAAACCGAAAAACTAGTCATTCCGTGCCGTCGACAGATGCGTTTAATCAGCATCCCAATGCTCGGCGATCATACCGTCTTGAACACGAAACATGTCGAACCCTAGGGCTTGGTGATGTTGGCCGTCTTTGCCGGTCCAGGTTTGACGCACATAAACAACTACCATGTCGTTGTCGCCGATGACGTTTAATAGCTCACGTTTGTAGTCAGATGGCAATTTCTGGGCAAAACGTTCGCGAAACGTGTCCATGAAGCCTTTCAGCCCGGTTGGCACTTGGGGATTGTGTTGAATGTAATCTGGGCGCAGAAAACGGGGCGCCGCGTCGACGTTGCGGCCAATCAGCACGGTCGTGTAGAAATCACGGACAATGTTTTTGTTGTGCTCGGTCAAGGCCTGATCAGCCAACGCCGGGTGCACGATTCCGAGGATGAAGACAAAAGCGAGACTGCGAAACGATCCAATATGCTTATTCATATGTTTGTTGATTACGGAGATATGAGAGATAGTGCTATTAGCACTATTTGGAGATTAATCGGATAATTATGGCCAGGTCAACAAAAAAGCTGACTGAGCTGCAGGGTGCAGCGCTGGGAATCATCTGGCTCAACTCAGCCTGTACACCGTATCAGGTGCGCAAAGTATTCGAGCGCTCGCCAAGTCCGCATTGGACCGGAAGCGCCGGAGCGATTTATCCGATGATCCGCAACTTGGAGTCGGCCCGGTTGATTACCTCACACGAACACAAAGTCGGAAGGCGAATCGGCCGTCGCTATTCAATTACGCCTGCTGGAAGTCGAGCCCTGCAGAAATGGTTACAATGCGCAAGCACCGAAAAAACGATTGGCGTTCCGCTTGATGCGTTGCGCACGCGGATTCGTTTCTTCGCGGCGCTGCCCCCTTCAGCCAGGATTAAACTGATCGGCAAAGTCCAGAACCAACTGGCGAAGCATATTAAAACAGTTCGGGCAGAATGCAGACGACGCAGAGGATCGGGCGATATCTTCTCTTACTTAGCGATGAGAGGTGCGCTTTTGGCGTTGCAGGCACGACAAGTTTGGTTGCAGGAGGTTCGGCGGAGTACCGCACACTAGAATGGTTCGATTCCGCTCCAGCGGGAGGATTCGGCCGTAGGTTCCCCTGTGTTTGATGCAATTTAAACTCGATTTAGCTGGGCAATCAAGCGAACTCGACTATTACTCGCGCGGCCTTTTTCAGTGCTGTTTGCTGGCACTTGCTTCGATCGATACGTGCGGTTGAGCCAGTATGGGGAGGGACAGCGGCGACGATTTAAGTCCGATGCAATGGTGAAGAAAGAATCTGGAAAGCGTTCTTCTCGCAGTCCGGTAGCGATGCAGAATTCTAGTTGTGCTCGACGTTCGGCTGTCCATCGGCGATTCTCCCTTTGCGCGACTTCCTTTTCGCGGTGCTTTATGTCCGCTGAGGTTAAAAAAGAGATCCAGCTTGAGATCGCGCATGTCTTGTTCATCGACATCGTTGGTTACTCGAAGCGACTGATCAACGAGCAGCGCGCGTTGCTCGACATCCTCAACCAAATTGTCCGCGGCACGGATGAATTCCGCAGCGCGGAAGCGGCCGGGCGGTTGATAAAGATCCCCACGGGCGACGGGATGGCGCTGGTCTTTTACAGCAGTCCCGAAGCGCCGGTCGAATGTGCGCTGCAAATGAGCCGCGCTCTGAAAATACATCCCGATCTTCGCCTCCGCATGGGTGTGCATAGCGGACCAGTCAGCGGCGTGGTCGACGTAAACGAGCGGGCGAATGTCGCCGGCGCCGGGATCAACGTGGCGCAGCGGGTGATGGATTGCGGCGATGCCGGACACATCCTGCTTTCGAAACGTGTCGCTGAAGATCTCGAACATTACGGACATTGGCAGCGGCACCTGCACGACTTGGGCGAGTGTGAAATAAAACACGGCGTCCGCATTCACGTCGTGAATCTCTACACCCAAGAACTCGGCAATCCGGAAGTGCCGGAGAAGTTGCGGCAGGCGAAAGAGACGCAAACAGCGCCGGCGACTGCGGCATCCGATGCGAAACGGCCTCGACGATCACACGAATTGATCGCGGCGCTAATCATCGTTGCGGCTACCGCCGCCGCGGGGTCTTACATTTTCTCACATCGGTCTAGCTCAAAAGCGCCGCGTTCTTCCGCCGCGCCGGCGCCGTCAGCGATTCCGGAAAAATCGATTGCCGTCCTTCCGTTCGAAAACTTGAGCGAAGAAAAAGCGAATGCCTACTTTGCTGACGGCATCCAGGACGAGATTCTGACGCGCTTATCCAGGATCGCCGATCTGAAGGTCATCTCGCGCACGTCCACCCAGCATTATAAAAGTGCGCCGGAAAACCTGCCCGAGATCGCCAGGCAACTTGGCGTCGCACATATTTTGGAAGGAAGCGTGCAGAAGAGCGGCGACGCCGTGCGCGTGAACGTGCAGCTAATCAAAGCAGCTAATGATTCTCATCTTTGGGCCGATACTTTTGATCGCAAACTGAACGACATCTTTTCCGTCGAGAGCGAGGTGGCCGCCGCAATTGCCGGAGCGTTACAGGCAAAACTTACGGGCGGCGAACAGCAGGCGCTGGCAGTTAAGCCTACGGATAACCCGCAGGCGTACGATGCTTACCTCCGCGCTTTGTCATTCGAAGCGCGTGCTGTCGCCACCAACCCTGATGATTATAAGAAGGCGGCGGGTTTCTATGAAGAGGCCGTGCGACGTGACCCCGCATTTGCGCTCGCCTGGGCGCATCTCTCGATCATGTACTCGTACATGTACCATGTGGGCTTCGACCACACGCCGGAGCGCTTAGCAGCCATCCAGCAGACAGCTGAAACTGCCGTGCAACTGCAGCCCAACCAAGGAGAAAGCTATCTCGCCCTGGCGAACTATCAGTACCGTGGTCGCCGGGATTACGACGCTGCACTGGAGGCGTTTGAGCGGGCCCGGGCACTTCTTCCGAACAATGCATCGATCCTATACGGGATTGGCTTTGTCGAGCGGCGTCAGGGCAAATGGAAGGAGGCGCTCGCACATTTTCAACAAGCGGAATTACTCGATCCACACGACTTGGAACTCTTTAAAAACTACGCGGAAACGTACTTTTGCTTTCGTCAGTTTGAGAGCGCCCGCCGGATAATCGACCGCGGACTGAGTGTGGTCCCTGATAATCCCGACCTGATTGTTGATGAGGCCTTAAGTTATCAGGCCGAGGGTAAGCTCAAAGAGGCGGACGAAGTGCTTCAACCATTGCTGTTGCAGCCGGGGAACAACACAGTCTTCGACTGCCAAATGCTCCAGCTTATTTACACTGGGCGCTACCAACAGGCGATCGCCGCCCTCAAAAACGCGCTGGCCGCACCTGCCCCGGCTCTCGGTGATCAGGTGGGCGATTACTTTGTGTTGCTCGCTGACGCGCAACTCCGTTCCGGTGACAAAGCGGCCGCGAGAGCAACATGTGAGCGCGGTGGCGAAGTCTTGGAAAGCCTGCGCGCAAAAGGTAACGATAGCTGGTATCTCGCAGCAACTCTTGGACTGATGTACGCCGGAAAGGGGGACAAGGCAGCGGCCTTACGCGAAGGCCAGCGTGCTCTGGAGTTGGTTGGCCCTGACGTCGCTTCCAGACCCAGTGTCGAGGAACTTTTCGCGCGTATTGAAAGCCAAGTTGGAGATGTGGACGCGGCGATTTCGGCTCTGCCCCACCTGCTTCAGGCGACTTATCTAATTTACCCGTTCGATATGCCGCTCACGCCCGCCTTGCTTCGCCTTGACCCAGCATGGGATCCGCTCCGAAATGATCCGCGCTTCCAAAAACTCGTCGCCTCGCCGGCGCCGAACAACACAAAGCGGTAGGATTCGGTGCTGCGCCGAGCGCGTCAACAGCGACTACGCTCGTGACGCGTAATTTGCAGACGCACTCCAATAGAATAGACGAGATAGTAGCCTATTAACCCGGCAGCGACTGCCAGGGAAAGCTGAATTCCGGAGGTGGTCATCAACCAATGTTGGTTGCTGGGAACGCTACTGGCGGAGTGCGTGGCGTGCCACCAGCCATAGACAAAACGTCCTACGATTGCGATCGTGACGAGAATCGCGAGCCAGCGGCTCGGAATGTAGAAAAGTCCTTCGGATTGGCTTTCCCAACGAGTCAGCGCCAAACCAAGCAAGGCGAGAATGGCTCCAAACCCCATACCAATCAGGGCGAATCGAAAGGCTGACCCGATCCAGAAGGAGAGCAGGAACGTGAAGGCGAGAAAGAGAACAGCCGAGAAGCTGGTCATCCACGCATTTAGGCTGGCGACCCAGCGCCGGCCTTGCCGTCGAGCAGTGCCGGCGCGGTAGCGCAAAGCAAGGGAAAGCAAGACCATCCCGGCCAAAGCGAGGAGAACAAAAAGCAGCAGCGCAAAAAGGATGATCGGCACCGCTGATGGTAGCACGAACCGCCCGAACATCCTTGCGGGAGTCGGTCAGCGTCGCCGAGAAAGGCCGCCAGATTACCCGGCGTATTTCGATTTCAGATGGTCGATGTAAGCGCTGTAGGTATCTGCGAGCGACGCGCTTTCGATGAAGAGAATGTTCTCGGCGTTAAATTGCGCGCTCCGCGAAAAATTATAAGAGCCGGTGATCACGGTATCGTCGATCAAAAGAACTTTGTTGTGCATGAAATCGTGGCGCGCGGTCGGTGTGTAGGGCGTTGAGTTTTTTCCGATCAGGCCGGCGCGCGCGATGATGTCTTTAAGCGCGCCGATCTTCCAACGATTTTGCGGCACTTCCTGCCATTGCACGTAAACCTGCGCCATCTGTGTGCGATCGTAAATTCCGTCCACAGCGACGCGGCCTGCGCGCAACAAATTGCCAAGCTCGGCGATGAGAGTGCCCGAGTTGATTAATAAGCTGCAGATGCGGACGCGACGCTGCGCCACGCGAACACGCTTCGCGATTTCGGAATCGATTTCCAAACCGCAACCGGGAGAAAACATGACGCGCGCCTCGGCCGATTGACCAGAAAAGGTCAGCGGCACGGGGACCGTTTGTATCTCGCCGGTGTTATCGAAGTTTTCTTTTTCCCAGATTTGTTCGAAATCCTCAGAGTAGTAATTGACCAGAGCGGACGAATCGATCTCCAGAATATTGTTTTCCATTAAGGAGAAGGCGTCATCAGTCATGTTGGCCGAGCCGGTCCAGACGGTTTGTCCATCGCGCAGAATGAATTTGCTGTGCATCAGTTTCATTCCTGCGATGCGGCGCCACGGGTAACCCAGCGATTGCACAAATGCGCCGGTTCCTGATGGGGCCGGGTCCTGACCAGCAGCGACATTTGGCGGAGACGGTTTATCGGCATCGTAGCAAAAACGGATTTTTACGCCTGCTTCCGCGCGCTCCCGTAAAGCGGAACTCAGTGAAGCTTTCAGCGGATCACTGAATCGCATGTCGTAAATTGCAAAATCGAGAGTTTGCGTCGCCGCGCGTATGAATGTGGTCAGCCGCGCCATAACCGCATCGGCGGATTGTTCGCCTTGAGCGAGAAAGAAAACCGAAAGATTGTCCACGCCGGGGCGCCCATCGCCTGATCGACGGCGCAACGCAAGTTCGGCCGCCTGGACGCTGAAATGATAGTCGCACGCGTTGCCTCGATTCCCGATCTCGGTGCCCGGCCTCCCTCCCGGGCGTGTCCCCGTCCAGCCGTAAAGTTCGCCCTAACGAACGCAACCTGCGCATTTGACGATTTCACCTGGTCACGTACCACAAGCTATGGCGCATAAGTGTACTTCCCCCGATTGTGAGTTTTCTCTTCCGGATAGCTATCCGCTGGATAAATGCCCGTGGCATATGGTGCCTGGGCGCGGGCCAGCAAAAATTGCAGCGGCGCTGGCAGTTGCCGCTGCTGGTTTCGGCGGTGGCTTTGCCTATAAAAAGTTCAAGATCTATTTGCACGAAAAGCAGCTCCGCAAGGAACGTCGCCAGCGCGCTGCGGCCGCTTCCGAACAGAAGCAGAAAGTCCGTGCTGTTCGTAACGGAGCCGCTCCAAAGGCCCGGAAAAGCCCACGCAAACGAAAGAAAGCCGCGACGAAATCGAAGCCAGCGGAGTAAGATGGAAAAAACGCTTATGGCCGTTTGCGGCTGACACAGCCGCCACTACAGCGCTTCGCAACGCGACTCTTTGCGGCTGACCCGTTCGACAGACTCAGGGCAGGCTCCGCCGTCACTACAGCGGCGCTGACCTCATCCATCGTAACCTCCTTCGCTGAAAGCTACGGCGTGTCGAGAGCGACTTATGATCCAATGAAATTACAGGTAAGATCGACGTCCGCTCGTCCCGGTATGACCAGGTGCGATTACCTGGCGATCGACGAAAAAGTTCGCCGCGGGGCGTTGTAGCTGCTCAAGCGGAGCTAGTCCGCCGCAGCAGCCTTGGCGCGAGCCCGCTCGTCGCAGGCGGCGCGCAACGCTTTCATCTCAGCGCGCAGTACGACCATCCGTGGACCGACGCCTTTGTATTTCTTCGTGACCCCTGTGACTGTTCGGTTGACCGCGCCCTGGCTGACAAGGCCCTGAAGCTTTTCATAAGCACGCAAGCGCAGCATCTCTTCGCCGCCACTGGCTGCGTTTCGCTCCCGCAGATTGAGCAAGACAATATCGAACAACGGCTTGAATTCGAAACAGGCCTTCGACGAAAGCACAGCAATCAACTCTTCGGTAATGTTGTCCGGCATACGGCGTGTGAAAGAGATCGCAGAACGTTTAGGCATCTAAGACTATAGGCCAGATTCGAAAAATAGCGACCGAGGCAGCATCGGTCGCTCTCGGTCGTGCGCTCGCGTTTGAACATGAGCGGTCATGAGAGGCTAATGCTATTCCTCTGCAATCAGCTTCTGAAAGCGCGGATCGTTGCGCAACGGGTCCCAGAGCGGATTGATCCGAAGATCGCCGCGGGTTTCGCCATTGGGCACTTCGAGCGGATGCGGCAAAGCGGCGATCGCTGAATCGATATCGCCAAGTTGTGCCTCGACAATAGCCAGAGAGGTCTCTGCGAAAGGTTTACCTAACGCGTCACCGTCGTAATCAGCGATCGCATGGCGCCCTTGCTCCAGTGCCTTCTCCTTTTCGCCAAGACCGGCATAAGCCCAGGGGAGATAGCACGGCAGCAATCGCGCATCTACAACAACAACGGAGTCAGGCGTTGGCTTCATCGCCGCAACGGCGCGCGTAAAAGTAGCGCGAGCCTCGTTATCTTTGCCGGCAAATTTCTGGCATAAACCGAGCAGGGTCAGGGTGCGAGGATCGTTCGCAACTGTCGCAGGCGTGTTCTGCTGAATGTAAACGATCGCTTCGTCGAAGCGTCTCTCTTCGTAGAGCTGGATGGCTTTTGTTAGGCTAAGGCCCTCGTCCTGAGAATTCGCGGGAGCTTTTGCCAGAACTTCAGCGGCTTCCTTGAGCCGGCCCTGCATTTGGAAGGTCGATGCTTCGGCCGAGAGTGCGGCAACGTTCCCGGGCGACATCTCAAGGACACGATCATAGAGCGCCTGCGACTCATCGTAACGACGAACACTCTGGAGTGAGTCTGCAAGGGTTAGAAGGATGCCGATGTTGCGCGGATCCAATTGTGCAGCCGCCTGATAATGCTTTTGCGCAACGTCAAACTGGCCGAGGCGTCGTTCCAGATGAGCCATCTGCTCAAGCACGAAAGCGTTGTTCGGCAAGCGCCTCAGCGCTTCTTCGTACGATTGGAGCGCGCCTTTGAAGTCGCGCAAAACGCGGTAGCGATAAACGCCCTGAGCAAGCCACGCTTCCCCGAGCTCGGGTTGGAGCGACATCGCCCTGTCCGCGGCCTCCTTCACCGCGGCGCCGCTATTTGTCTCCAAATCAATGCCATTGAAATAAAGCTGGCTGCGCGCGACGGCCAGGCGGGCCCATGCCAGCGCAAATTGCGGATCAAGCTGAACCGCCTCGGCATAAAGGTCAGCGACCCGTTTTGTTGTTTCGAGGGTTTGGGCGTTGTCGATTGCGACCGCGCGCAAGTAAGCGTCATACGCTGCCGCATTCTGGGTCGGCTTTTCCGCAACGGCTTTTTGCTCGGCGCCGGAGAGCTTGGCATTGAGTTGGTCGGCAATGGCGTTTGCGACTTCGCCTTCAACTCCAAAGACATCGTCGAGTTTGCGGTTGTAGCTTTCCGCCCATAGATGCTCGTCCGTTGCGGCGCGGATCAACTGGACATTCACGTGCACAGCGTTAGCTACTTTTTGCACACTGCCCTCGAGAAAATTCGCTACGCCTAACTGTTGGCCGACCTCACGCAAGTTCTCGGGAGCACTCTTGTATTTCTGGGTCGAGGTGCGCGAGATGACCTTAAGCGCGGCAATTTTCGAAAGCCGGGTAAGGATCTCGTCCTGGATGCCGTCCGTAAAGTATCCATTCGATTTATCGTCGCTGAGGTTCTGAAACGGCAGGACGGCGATGCTTTTTTCCGAAAGCGGCGACGCCGGTGCGCGGCGTCCCGCGATGTTTCGGAAAGCGGTTCGTGTTGTCAAAAACAGGCTGGTCGCGCCAAGGACGATCAGCGCACCGATCGCCATTGCGACGATGGAGTAGCGGCGGCGATTTCCGGTCGCAGCGGATGACGTCGTTCCGGCGATCGCCTTCCGGCCGAAGCTTCCGGGAACGGCGGGGTTTCCGATTTCATTGCTGTAGAGATTTACGACGTGCAGGCGTTCGCCATGTTTGCCTTCACATTCGCCGAGATCATGCAGATACGGTTGCCACTGGTCGTACTGCTCGAGGTCTTCTGCAGCATGCTTCGACACCAGAATGTGGCCGGCGTCACCGCAATCCATGATGCGTTGCGCGATGTTGATCCCGGCGCCGGCAATATTCGCCTGCTCGTTTAAATCGGTGACTTCGTTAACAGGGCCACTGTGGATGCCCATGCGGACCCGGATCTCGGAATGACTTTTTAGCGCCCTGGCAATTTCCTCCGCGCAAAGTACCGGCGCCTCCGGGTTGTTGCGGAAAACAAGCGCGCCACCGTCGCCGGTCGGCAACCGCAGCAGCTTTCCTTCCGCCTCAGCGGCGTGGAACTGCTCAGTCCCGCGGACGATCTCGCGCAACGTATCAATCTGAGCGCTCTGTTCGTTAATCCGCAATTTGGAATACCCCACGATGTCGATGAAAAGAACGTGGGCGATTTCCAGTCGGAGTTTCGATTTCTGTTCGTCCCCCATCGCTGCATGAACTTAGGCGGTTCCGGCGAGGCTCTCTATATTAATTTTTCATGGAAGAGCCGGTAACGCGCGGGCGGCGGCTACCACAGGATGATTTTCAGGGGAGGGCGCCGAACACGTCGCGTTGGATTTTTCGCCGCGGTTTGTACTGAATCGATTAGATTGAACCGCCGCATTCAACTGGGAACAGAGATGTTGTATTTCGCATACGGTTCAAACATGGACTGGGCGCAGATGAAGGAACGATGCCCATCGGCAACGTTTGTTTGCCGGGCAAAACTACCCTCGCACCGGTTGGCGTTTACGCTTAGGTCCGTCTGTCGGGGATGCGGCGTCGCGGACATCTTGCCTGATGAAGCAAAAGATGTCTGGGGCGTCGTTTACACACTCCCAAAGATTGAATTGAAAAACCTCGACAAGGACGAAGACTTTCGACGCGAGCGGCCTGACGACCAGAACGAGTACACGCGCGAAAATCATTACGTATGGCAGGAGGGTGATGCGAAACGGCCGCTCTTCGTTTCACTTTATCGTGGCCATCCGCAGCCCAATCCGCCTTTGCCCGATTGCGAATACAAAAACCTTATCGTTGAGGGTGCCAGGCATTGGAAACTTCCGGCAGAGTACATTCGCGAACTCGAATCTGTTCAGACAGCGCCTTGAAGCTCGCGACGACCTGTCGAAGACGCTAGAAACCAACACGCAACAACTCGATTTTCTCCAGCGAGTTTTGTGCTGAATCGATTAGATTGAAACGAAAATGAGTATGGAGACTGATGGGCTGCCCAAGCTCGACAACGTCATCTTTGGCGAAATCCAGGTGCTCCTCGCTGAGAAACGAACTGCGCTGGCTTCTCTTCGCACCGGTATCGCCGTATTCGCTTTGCCTCTGTCCGTCTTGAGCGCGCTCATCGCAACGTCGCGCTATTACAGCATCGAGAAGGTGATGCCGCTCCTGGCGCCGCTGATGCTCCTGAACCTCGGTCTGGTCGTGCTCGGCACCTGGCTGGTCTTTCGTTCGGTCCACCGGTTTCGCCACTTCGAGCATCGGATCAAAGAGCTCAGCGAGAAATATCGGTCGCTCGCGGAGTTTATAGAGTAGCGGACGCGAACCTGGGTTCGTTTACCTGCGATGCATACTTCCGCGGCGCGCAGGATCTAAAAGAAGGTCCTCGCTATAATCCTGCATGGGAGTGGCTCGAGCTTCGGATCTGAAACCTGGTTCGTTCCAAAGTACGCGATCACTACATCTTTTTCGCGATTGATGTACAGCAGCTGGCCGGCCCAGCCGCCCTTAGCCAGTTCGCCTTTGTCGCTGATCATGTCCCATTCGTAAGTCAATGGCAGCATGCCGTGCTCGTCGGGTTTTGCTCCGCCTTCCCCGGCGCGACCACCAACGATTCGTTGCATGATCGCATCCGAAATGATTCGCGATTGGCCGGCCGGCGGATTGAAACTCGCTCGTTTTCCCAACTCGCTCGGCGCTACCCGCGCGCCTTTGCCTTCTATGTCGCTGCTCCCAGCAGCTCCATTTTTGGTGAACGCTAATCCGAACCGCGCGACATCGCGCAGGGTCGCAGCCATGCCGGCGCCCGACATCGGAAATCCACGCTCGTTCACGGTGAGGATCGCGTCGTGTTCCGCGCCGATCTTGCTCCAGATCAATTCGCTGATCACCTCAGCCAGGCTTTTGCCGGCGACGCGCGACACGATTTCGCCAATGACCACGGTGTTGCTACTGGTGTAAGCCCATTTCTCGCCAGGTTTGCGTTCGCGTTTGATCGTCCGCAGCATGCCGAAGAGATCGCCGTGACGCGCTGCATCCGGAAGTTCGGGCGCGGTGCGGGGCAGCCAGCCGAGCGTGGCCTCGAGTTGAAATTCCTTATGCTTTGGATCGCGGTAAGCGTCGTTGCTCGTCTCGCTTCCTTCCATCCCCGAGCGCATATCCACCAGATCACGCAACCGCGTCCCGGCCCAATCGCTTCCTTTCAGCTCGGGAAGGAATTGTTCGACCGGTTTTTCCAAATCGACCTTGCCCTGGTCCTCGAGAATTGCGAGCGCAGTCAGCACAACCGCTTTCGTGATCGACATCATGATGTGAATGTCGTTAGGCCGAATGGTCGGATATTTCTCGTAAACGATCTTGCCGCCGTGCAGCACGATGCAGCCGTCGACTGCGCCGTTGCTCACGAACTGATCGAGCGTCTGCTCAGGCTCCCCCGGCTTGTTTAGTTTCAGCGCGCCGATCTCCGGTTTCAGCTCGCTCGGAAGATCGACAATCGCTCCGCCGCGTTCGATCACCGCGACCGGGAACACTTCCGGCATGTGGGTGTAAACCCAATGCGAAATGGCACCGCCTTTGTCCCAGTTTTCAATCGTAACGTGCGCTCGCGGAGACGATGCCGATGATGCGCCGGTTTCCAGCGCGGACGACGCCGACAGCACCGAACCCAGTAGGCCAACGAGAACGATAAAACTTAATCTCACCTGTTATTGTTTATGAGGTAACTGACCAAGTGAAGCTGGAGACGGCATGTTGTTCCACTGCATCAGCGTCCTTTCGATCTTTGCGCCGTTATGATCGATCCACGCGCTCATTTGGTCGCCGACTTTCTCGCCGTAAATGCGATGTGAATGGACGATCGAGCAGCCGATGCCGTCCACGAGTTTGAAGCGAGCAAATGCCACTTCGATAAAATTTTGCCGGGCGAAAACCACTGCGATGGAATGTTCTGCGGGACGATCAGGTGTCCGGGGAAGTGAATTGGTTCTGAGCACTATTCCGTGGTGACTCTTGTAGTTTTCCAAGACTGCATTGGCCTTTGCTGCCAGCGCATCGCCATCGTGGGTGTCGAGATAAACGTTCATCGTAATCATGTCCGACCACTTCTCGAGATCTCCCTGACTTTCAGGCGTAAATTCGTGTTGATTGTTCATCGACCAGCGAGCCAAATATGCGACGCCGTCGAAAACGAATGCGGGCTTCGCTCCTGTAGCCTGAATCTGCTGTCCATCCAGTGCGATGCACCCCAGAGCTAGAAGGGTAAGAAGCCAGATGTGAATTCTCACAGTTCCATGGTCGGTCGCGGCTGGACGCGTTCGATCAATCGCGATCAAGCGCTCATGCTGCCGCAGGCGGCCGGGGAATTGCAGGGGGAACTCCGGCAGCGAACCGCTTTTGCCAGCTTGCCCGATGCAGGATGAGAACAATCAACCAAATCACGAATGCGAACAGGCCGCCGGGAATAGTAACAAGCATCAACCAGCCGAGCACACCCAGCGTATACAAAAGGTGACCATAATCTTTTCCATCTATGATGCAGGGATGCACCGACCCTTCGTCCACTTTGCAGCCGTGGGAATTTGCGATCCATGCGCATGTCATCACCGATCCTATCGGAGCAAACGCGAAGAGAACGATGAAGACGAGAACGATCCAATAAAAAATCCACGGGAAACGTTTCCGAATCGGCAAAGGTGGCGGGTTCATTGCCGGAGATGCGTTGTGTTGAACCCGTCCGTGTAACCGTTCTCGAAGCCCTGGTCCCAGGCTTGTTGGTTGCCGGATCCCTGCTGTTTGAAATATTTTTGAGCCATCATGTTTAAGTCAGCAGCGGTTGGCAACGTTGCTCCCGGCGAGGCTTGCTCTCCCACTTTCAACCCGATGGCATAAGCCGCCCGCTCCTCCGCAGTTCTACCGTGAGCTGCGCGATGAGTGTAGAACGATGTAACTCCACACACGACAAACGCCGCCAGTGCCATCATCACGAAAAAACGCACCGGTTTGGATTCCTTGGCCATGGCTCCTGACAGAGACAACCACAGGCAATGCCGCAATGGCAATACTTATGGGAACGCGATTACATTGCGGCAGCGCAGCCACGAAGAATGTAGTTCACGAGTTAGTGACAAGTTTGTTACCATACTGTGTTTGGAGGCGGTAACGTTTCGCGTTATGAAGCCTTCAGAAAGAATCGAAGGATCCCTTCGTATTTCAGTTTTGCGGAGCCTTTTTTTGTTCGAACTGGCGGCTTGGTCACGTAAATCCCATTCGGCCTAACGAGTGTTGAACGACAAGTTTAAGAAACGTGTCTAATGGGCGTAACCGTGAGCAACAACAAAGGAGGCCATCATGATCAAGAAGACAATTGTTATTCTCGCCTGCGGTGCACTTATTGCGCCGGTGGCGTTTT
>DASZGW010000084.1:0-23359 GCA_035938475.1 Candidatus Udaeobacter sp. | reverse complement strand
GTCAAAGCACGAATGTCGAATGGCGAAACAATGTCGAAGCCCAAATGCTGACTCCACTGGCCGACATCTTCAGCGCACGGCGGCAAGCGTCGGCTTTCATTATTCCTTGCGCCTTCATCACTCAGTTCAGTCGCGCCAAAGAATTGCGCGCATTGGCGCGCCATCGCCACCGGCGATTTTTAGCGGCAGCGCCGCGAACTGATAGATCCCCGGAGCGATATCGCTCAGATCGAGGGATTCAACGATAGAGATGCCGGCACGAGCCAACGCGTGATGGTTCTGCAACGATTTCGAATCGATTTCGTCTACGGACGGAAGATCCAACCCGAGCAGTTTGACGCCGTTTTTCTGCAGCCACGCCGGCACATCAGCGGCGATTACAGGAATTTGGTTTGGAAAAACTGTGGAATCACTCCATCGACCAGTTTTTACAAGGAGCCGGGAGGTGGCCGCTATTGCTTCGGCAGACGGCCGGAGGTCCTCGATTGTGATCAGGTGTTTCTCCTTCGAGTCTAAAAAAGCTTGCGCAAGGTCGACCACTGTCGCGCGTCCCAGATAAGTTTCGAGCGGCGCTTTCTCAATTGATTCGCCGTTCGTGTCAAAATGAAACCGGGCATCCGCGTGCGTGCCGTTGTGCACGCTCATGCTAATCGCACCCAGATTAACGCTTTCGCCTTTCGCTTTCTGTCTCGTTAACCCAAAGCAACACGGCTCGTCGCCGGGCCATTCTGCAAGGTCATTGGAAAGCGTTCGCGAAATGTCCCAGATTTTCATGGCCTGATTAGTTAAGTCGCACTTCCAATCTCTTCAATAATCGCTCGCGCGGCTCTCTCGTTCGCTCCGCTGTTGCCTAATTTAGCAATGATCAGATCGAACTGAGAAATCATCTGCCGGCGCGCGTTTGCATTCTCGATCAGCGGCTGCATGGCTTTCACGAGAGCATTTGGTTTTGCGCGTTGCTGAATGAACTCAGGTACTACTTCTTTGTCTGCGAGCAGGTTTGGCATGCCAAGGTATTTCACGCTCACTACGAGTCGCGCTGCCAGGTAAGTCGGCCACGCAACCTTATAAATCAGCACAAACGGCAATCGAAAATAAGCAGCTTCCAACGTGGCGCTTCCTGAAGCGACGATTCCGGCCCATGCGCGCTGCATGATTACCGCTGTCTCGTCGACTTTAATTTGAATTGCCTCCCGATCTTGTAATTGATCCAGTCCGGCGACGGCCGGCTTCATCTCGCGAGCAAGTTGCTCGGATGCAGCTGCGACTTTAAAACGCAGATTCCGGTTGTGCTTCTGAAGCTCACGCGCCGTTTCCAGCATCACCGGGAAAATCTTTCGCACCTCGCGAGAACGACTACCGGGGAAGAGCCCGATTAAATTCGGATCACGCTGAGTGTCGATTTTCCGGCCCTGCAATTGTTCGATCATGGGATGACCAACAAACAACGCGCGCAAGCCCGCCCGGTTATAGGAATCGACTTCAAAGGGGAAAATGCAGAGCACCAGATCGATGAAGTGCGCCATTCTTTTGATGCGGCCGCGGTTCCAAGCCCATACCTGGGGACTGATGTAGTAAATTATCTTTTGTCGCGGCGCTTGCCTTCGCAATGCGCGAGCGACACGCAGATTAAAACCTGGATAATCAATCAGGACTATCGCGTCAGGCTTGCTCTCACGAATTTCGCGCAGCGTTTCGTGAAACTGTTCTCGGAAATAACCATATTTCCTGAGGACTTCCCATAAACCGAGCACTGCTGCCTCGCCGATCCAATTTTTGAATTGCTCACCAGCAATCTCTTTCATTTGCGGGCCGCCGCGCCCGACAAACCGGAGTTTGCCATCCAATTCGCGCAGGGAACGCATCAACGCAGCGCCGTGATTGTCTGCGCTCACTTCGCCTGCGACGAAATAGATAATCATGACGGAAGACAGGCTTCCGGGCCTGTCCTGGCAAACAGGCGTCCTCGTCTGTCGATTCCCAGCAAAGCGGGCGAGACGCCCGCTTGCCACGACAGCCAAGATGGCTGTGTTCCGACTCTTCGTCTACCCACCAGGCGCGATTCGCTTCGTTATTTCGACTGCCAACTTCAGGGCTGCCGTCGCTTGAGAACCCGAAACACGCGGCTCGCGCCCTGTGCTCGCGCACTCGATAAACGAAGCGAGCTGAAGCTTAAGCGGTTCCTCCCGTTCAATATCAACTCTATCGCGTGTAATACGTCCCCCAACCCGTCGATAGATTTCGCCGCTTTGATTTTGATAATCGAGCGAGAGATAAGCGTCCTCTTGAAAGATGCGAATCTTGCGAAGCCGCTCGGGACTGATACGGCTGGACGTAACATTTGCCACGCAACCATCTTCAAAATGGAGTCGAGCATTGGCGATGTCTTCGCTCTGGCTAAGGACCGGCACGCCTACTGCGTCGATGCTCCAGAGCGGCGAGCGCACAAAATGCAAAATGACTTCTAGGTCATGGATCATTAAATCGAGGACAACACCGATATCCGTGCTGCGTTCGGAATAAGGCGAGAGCCGATGCGCTTCGATGAACCGAGGATGGGTCAGATGT
This sequence comes from Candidatus Udaeobacter sp., assembly GCA_035938475.1. GTDB lineage: Bacteria > Verrucomicrobiota > Verrucomicrobiia > Chthoniobacterales > UBA10450 > Udaeobacter. The sequence goes on along the minus strand of DASZGW010000084.1, from coordinate 20,791 downwards.
GTTTCCAGCGCACCTAAAACCGGATTGAACCGCTCCACGTGACCAACTTGCAAAATGAGATCACTACGCGTGGCTAAGTCCGCCAGCTCGGTAGCATGCACGGTATTATCGGTGATCGGCTTCTCGACGAGCACATGTTTGCCTTTCGCTAGAAGAGCGCGCGTTATCGGATAATGCGTATTAGTTGGCGTTGCCACGGAAGCGGCATCGACCAACTCAATAAATTCGTCGAGCGATTTGGCAGGTGTCGCGCCGAATTTTCCACCGATGGTGCGGGTCCTGCAAGGATCCACGTCATATACCGCGGTGAACTCGGCCGATGGAATTTCCGCATACAGCCGTGCATGGTTGCTGCCAATGTGACCAACCCCAACAACTCCGATGCGTAGGTTTGTCATCACGGGTCGCAGTCAACGCGGAAAGCTATCGGGGTCAACCCGCGCTTGTCTCCGATGGGTCATATAAGTCGTAAGAACATGCGCTTTGAAACAGATTACCTCGCATAGTTCGCGAGAAACCATTCATAGGTTCGGGCGATACCGTCCCGCAGAGAGATCGACGGCTTCCAACCAAGAGCGCGTAGCTTGGTAACGTCCAAGAGCTTCCGTGGCGTGCCGTCTGGTTTAGTTGCGTCCCAGGCAAGATCGCCAGCGAAACCAACCACTTCACAGATTAACTCTGCCAGTTCGCGGATCGAGATGTCCTCGCCGGAGCCGACATTGATGATTTCTGAGGAGTCATATTTCTGCAGCAGCAAGAGACACGCTGAGGCCAGGTCGTCTACATGCAAAAATTCACGCCGCGGCTTTCCGGAACCCCACACGGTCAGCTTGCGAGCTTTCCGCGTTTTCGTCTCATGCGCTTTACGCAAGAGCGCAGCCAAGACATGCGATGTTTCCAAATCGAAATTGTCGTTAGGACCGTAAAGGTTCGTGGGCATCACCGAAATGAAATTCGCGCCGTATTCGCGAGCATACGCCTGACAAAGATTGATCCCGGCAATCTTCGCAACGGCGTAAGCTTCATTGGTTGGCTCCAGCGGTCCGCTCAACAATGCTGTTTCCGGGATTGGTTGCGGTGCAAACTTCGGATAAATGCACGAACTACCAAGAAAGAGAAGTTTGCGCGCGCCATTCTCGTATGCCGCGTGAATGACATTGTTCTGGATCCGTAAATTCTCGAGAAGGAATTCAACTGGAAAATCGTTGTTTGCCTTGATCCCCCCGACCTTTGCCGCTGCTAGAATGACCACCGCCGGCTTTTCTTCCGCAAAAAATTTCGCGACAGCGGATTCATCTCTGAGATCCAGTTTCGATCTGTCGCGAAGAAGCAGATTTGAGAAACCTTCCGATTCGAGCCGGCGAACCAGTGCGCTGCCCACCATGCCCCGATGACCGGCGACGAAAATTTTCTCCGACTTATCCATCATGGCTTGGCTAACTGCAGGTAGCATTTTCTTTTTTCGTCCTTTGCGCAATCCTAGCCTTTAGCTCACCAATTCCGGTTAAAACTGAACGGCTTCGTTGGTTTGCTCCTAGTTCATTTGAGAAGGCGGATTTTGAATAACGGTTACGAGTATGAGACGAGCAAGAGTTGCTCAGGGCCGCGGGGGACGTAATGGTATTGTTTCGATGATCACCAAGACGAAGGAGACACTTCAGTTTGACGCTATTGACGATGTGGTAAGCGACATTGCCAAGGGCCGCATCGTCATTGTGACGGACGATGCCGATCGTGAGAACGAAGGCGACTTGGTAATGGCCGCCGAAAAAGTAACCCCGGAGGCGATTAACTTCATGGCTACGCACGGGCGCGGCTTGATTTGCGCGCCTATTTCAAATGAACGCGCTGAGCAGCTCGGCTTGCAACGCATGGTTGCGCAGAACCGAGAGACACATAAGACAGACTTTACCGTCTCGGTGGACGCCGCGCGCGGCGTGACCACGGGCATCAGCGCTTCCGATCGGGCTACTACGATCCTGGCAATCGCGAATCCGAAATCGTCCCCCGAAGACCTAAATCAGCCAGGGCACGTTTTTCCGCTGCGGGCGAAGGATGGCGGCGTGTTGCGACGCGCAGGTCACACCGAGGCCGCCGTCGATCTCGCAGGAATGGCGGGGCTACAACCGGCAGGTGTGCTCTGCGAAATCCTGCACGATGACGGTACCATGGCGCGGTTGCCGGAGTTGATGGAATTCCGCAAGAAACACGGCCTGCGCATTTGCACGATCCAGAGTTTGATCGCACACAGGCGCGTTCGCGAAAAACTCGTGGAGCTGGAGCAAATCGTGAAAATGCCGACCGACTACGGCGATTTCGATTTACATTTGTACCGCTCGAAACTGGACGGCCAGCATCATCTCGCCCTCGTCAGAGGCAAGATCGATAAGAACAAGCCGACGTTAGTGCGTGTGCACAGCCAATGCCTTACCGGCGATGTGTTTGGTTCGCGCCGGTGCGACTGCGGAAATCAATTGCACGCTGCGCTTCGGCAAATTCAGGAGGAAGGCAGCGGCGTCCTGGTTTATATGCGCCAGGAGGGACGCGGCATCGGGCTCGCGGCAAAAATTCACGCTTACAAATTGCAGGAGGAAGGGCTCGACACGGTCGAGGCAAACGCGAGGCTCGGGTATCCCAGCGATTTGCGAGATTACGGTCTGGGCGCGCAGATCCTTTTCGATCTCGGAGTGCGTCAGTTCCGTTTTCTGACTAACAACCCGAAGAAGGTCGTTGGACTGGAAGGCTACGGCCTGGAGATGGTGGAGCAGGTGCCAATACGCAGCGAAGCCAATCCGCACAACGCGAAATATCTCGAGACCAAAAAGACGAAGCTGGGACACTTGCTGTGAATGACGAAGGAAGGACCAGAATGCCAAAATCCAATAGGACTTGGGTACCATTTATCGTTCTGGCTTCGTCATTAATTCGTCATTCGTCATTCGTCATTCGTCATTGCTAGATGTCGAAGTCTGTTCCGCCTCGTCCGCACGTCGTGCGGACAAAATGCAGGTTTGCGATTGTGGCCAGCCAGTTCAATCCGCAATACGTGCGGGGCCTTGTTGATCAGGCTGCCAAGCACTTGCACGAGCTTGCGCCCGGCGCGGCAATTTCGATTCACCGCGTGCCAGGCTCGTTCGAAATCCCTGTTGTTGTGCGCGAGTTAGCGCGAAAGAAAAAAAAACACGCGATTATCGCGTGTGGCGTGATCATGCGCGGGGAAACAAGCCACGCCAAGAATCTAAGCCGCTCCGTGACCGATGCGCTTCAGCGAATTGCGATTGATTACGGCGTGCCCGTGATCAACGTCGTGCTCAGCTTCGACAACGAGGATCAGGCGCGCGAGCGCTGCCTCGAAAATCGAATCAACCGCGGGACCGAGGCCGCGCGAGCAGCAGTGGAAATCGCCAGGGTCATGTCGGACCTTCGCAGGAAGTAATTTATGGGCAAAAGACGGCGAGCACGCGAAGCAGCGATTCAGTATCATTTCTGGCGGGACCTTCAGCGCGGTGAAGGACCGGAAAAAATTGACGATTTTTGGGAATTCTGTCCGGCAACACCAAGGGTTCGCGAGTTTGCGCAGCCGCTTATCGAGGGAATGGTCGAGCATCTCCCGGAAATCGACGAACGGATTTGCCGCTACTGCGAGAACTACGAATTTCGCCGGATCTCAGCCGTCGACCGCAACGTCCTCCGCCTTGCGATCTACGAAATGCTTTACCGCGACGACATACCGCCGGTCGTCTCGATTAACGAAGCGATTGAATTGGCAAAAACTTTTGGTGGAGGCGAATCAGGCCGTTTCGTCAACGGCATTCTTGATCGCGTAAGAAAAGATTTGGACCGGCCCGCGCGTGAGGCGGTCACCAAACGAGATTCCTGATTCGTTAAAGCGTTAAAGCGAAGGCCAGAGACATCATTGTCATTCCGAGCGAAGTCGAGGAATCTCTGTTTATTTCATTCCCCAGCATTGAAACGATTGCCCAAAATGTGTCGCTTCGCTCTGCGTGACACAATGAGCGAAGATCGTTTCAACGGTTTAACGCTTTAACTCTGATGAAATTCCTTCGATCCCTCGCCGAACATTTCGCCGGCAAACCCATAGACTGGGACGAGCTCGAGGAATCGCTTATCCGCGCGGATCTGGGCGTATCGATGACCACTCGCATCATCAAGACACTGCAGGAACGGGAGGCCTGGTCGTTAATGGGAATAAATGACGTTGTGAAAATTGTGCGCCAGGAAATTTCGCGGGTTTTGCCCGCAAACAGTGCTGCCATCCGGCCTCTGGCCGGCAAACCAAATGTCATCCTGCTCCTGGGTGTCAACGGCACTGGCAAGACCACATCGACAGCGAAGCTAGCTCGTTATTTTCAGAAAGACGGGCACAGCGTCTTGCTGGCGGCAGCAGACACTTTTCGCGCAGCGGCGATCCAGCAACTCGGCGTTTGGGCAACGAGGCTGGGCGTCGAAATGATTAAGGGAGAATACAACGCCGATCCAGCCGCGCTTTGTTATGAAGCGTATCAGGCGGCCGCAAAACGCCAGGCTGACTTTCTGCTTTGCGATACGGCAGGCCGACTGCACACGAAAAAGAATCTGATGGCCGAGCTTGAAAAAGTGAAACGCACTCTCGCCAAGCACGACCCGGACGCGCCGCATGAAACGCTGCTTGTGGTCGACGCGACGACTGGCGGCAACGCGCTTAGCCAGGCGCGCGAATTTCAAACCGCCATTGGACTGACTGGTGTTATTGTCACGAAACTCGACGGCAGCGGCAAAGGCGGCATCGTCGTCGCGATCCAGGACGAACTTGGAATCCCAACGCGCTTCGTCGGCACCGGCGAACAGCTGGATGATTTCGCGCCATTCGATCGGCAGACGTACATCGAGAATTTATTGTAATTTTCGAAGCGTTCAGGCGGGTCGCGATCACTCTGTCATATTCAGCGGAGCGAAACACCTCTGATTGTTGTTCAGCGCTGCGTAAGAAATGATGAGCTTCTTCGCTCCCCTCAGAATGACAATGCTGCCTACTGCTGTCATTTAACGCGTCAATGAATGCCACTCGCGAATTTGTCGCGAACATGCTGTAGTCTCCGAGCAGGCTCATGGGAGAAGCAGTCAAAGAGACGTTCGTACCGGAAGACAACGTTCCTCCGGTCGTCGCGAGCGGACTTCGCGGTTTCATCGCGAAGTTTACGGTGCTCAAGGGAGCGCAACGCGAGCTGTGGCTCACGTTCCTGATCAAGTTCCTTATCTACACCGCTTACTCGGTTACGAACAAAACGATGGTTTTGTGGCTGTCGAAAGATCTTGGGTTTAGCGATCAAGCGGCAGGAGCGCTGGTCGGCTGGGTCTGGGCGCCGGCAATGACCGTCTTCACGTTGCTCGCTGGGTCGATCACGGATGCGATCGGCTTGCGCCGCACTTTCTTCCTCGGCGTCGCCATCTGCACGGTCGCTCGCAGCGTAATGGTTGTTACTACGATCCCGTGGCTAGCTCTTGCATGCGGGGTTCTTCCGCTGGCAGTCGGCGAAGCTCTTGGCACGCCGGTGCTGCTGGCTGCAACGCGGCGCTACTCCACGGTAGCTCAGCGGTCGATCTCATTCTCGCTTATCTATGCGGTGATGAACATCGCCTATGTCGCCGCCGGATACATATTCGATTACATTCGCCAGCTGAATTTGCATGTCAGTCTCTTCGGATTTGAGCCAACCTCATATCAGCAACTGTTCATGGTCAGCCTGATGTTCGAGATCGTGCTGTTTCCGGTAATCTATTTTATCCGCCGAGGAGCGGAAATAACCAACGGCGGCCCCGTGATTGATCAGTGGTCCCGCGATCGCGGGACCGCGCCCGCTTTTTGGACCGGCATCGAACAGACAGTGCGAAAAAGCGCGATCGCTACAGCGCAGCTTTTTCGGCGCCTGATTAGTCAATCTGCCTTCTATCGGTTGCTTGCTTTCTTCCTCTTCATCGGATTTCTCAAAGCCATTTTTCTCCAAATGGACTACGTGTTCCCGAAGTGGGGCATTCGCGAACTCGGCTTCAACGCTCCTGTCGGTAAGCTTTCCGCAATCAACGCGATCGTCATCATTTTTCTCGTGCCGATCGTAGGCGCGCTCACGCAAAAGTTCGCGGCTTATCGGATGGTTATCGTCGGCGGAGTAATCTGTGCTGCTGGGGTGTTCATAATGGCGCTGCCGACGGAGTGGTTCCAGCCTGCCGCTCAGAGCGTCATCGGAGGATGGCTTGGGCATGGTTACCTCGGAGTACGCGGGAGTATTCACCCCTACTATATCATGGCTGCGCTGTATCTAATCGTCTTCTCGGTCGGCGAAGCGTTCTATTCGCCGCGAGTCTACGAGTACGCCGCCGCGATTGCCCCGAAAGGCCAAGAGGCGTCGTACGGCTCGCTCGCGTATCTTCCGTTCCTTGTAGGCAAGATCCTTGTTGGAGCGGGCGGATGGTTGCTGGCTGCGTTTTGTCCCGAACACGGTCCGCGACACTCCGGAACAATGTGGCTTATCTTTGCCCTGTCGGCGTCAGTTGCGCCGATCGGCTTGGTTGCGCTGCGTCGCTACATTCGCGTCCCCGAAGCGGGACGGCCCAATTAATCGGAAAAATGGCCTATGACAAATGGCAAACCCCAGCCATTTTCTACCTTGTTTGCGAATCAAATTAAAGAAGATCGATATCGTGCCTGTGCGATTTGCCAGCGAATGGATTGGAATGTAGGTTATGGGGCACTCTCAAGGTAGTTACCCTCTCAAGGTAATCAGTACGGGTAAAAGGGAATCGATAGAATTCAAGGTATGAAGAGTACGCATTTAATACGCCCGCATCATGGGTCGCATAAGTCGTTGTGGTTTGGTCTGCTTGGCGCAATCGTTGTGATTGTCGGCTCGATTTTTCTTGCTTATGCTCAAACGCAGAGAAAGGAAGCTGAGAAAATGAATCCAACCAAGTCAATGCCGGCCGACGCCGAATTGCGAAAACAATTGTCCAAGGACCAGTATCACGTCACGCGTGAATGCGGAACGGAAACTCCGTTTCAGAATGCTTACTGGGACAATCATAAACCAGGAATCTACGTCGACATTATTACGGGCGAACCATTATTCAGTTCGCTGGATAAATTCGATAGTGGCACTGGGTGGCCGAGCTTCACCAAACCGATATCGCCTGACAAGGTTGTCGAAAAGCGGGATGCATCCCATGGAATGGAACGCACTGAGGTTCGAGGAAAAACGAGCGATTCGCACCTCGGTCACGTCTTCGATGATGGTCCCGCACCGACCGGCGAACGTTACTGCGTGAACTCCGCAGCGCTGCGTTTTATTCCTGTGGAGAAGCTGAAGGAAGAAGGCTACGGTCAATATCTTTCGCTCTTTCAATCACCGCAGGGCCAGCAACAGCAGGCACAACGCGATTAGCCAGGAATGGCGAATGGCTTCGCCACGTTAAATCGTTAGATCGTGCCTGATGTAACGACATAACGAATCACGCCGGGAACGCAGGTTTTCCTCTTCATTCATTCGTCATTCGAATATCGTCATTGGATTTGTCTGTGGGTAATCGAGTTCTGCTTTTGAAAGACGTCGTCTAGGACCTAATTTAGGTTTGTTTATCATGACGAGGGACGATTTCGATTACGCCATTGAAAACACGCATGTGATTGTTGCTCCCGAGCGACAGATCGCGACCTTCGGCAGCACCAGTTTCAATTTCTATCTTATCTCACAGCTGATGGATCGAGTCGATCAGGTCCGGATTCGCAATGGAAAAATTCACGCGGAGCGCCCGCAGATCCTTACACCGGAACATTATTACCGGCTGTTGCTGGAAGGTTTCGGAGAAAAAGCGGAGCGATACGTCGATCAACTGCGCGAGCAAGCCCGGAACATCGCCGTTCTTCGCTACGGTTTTCAATTTCGCAAAACCGATCTAAGCGAGCAAACGCTCCGCGATTCAATCGACACCGTGATCAATAGCACCAAGCGCCGCGTCGAGGGCGCAAACGAACCGCTCAGCGCCGTTATTCAGGGTGTTGATGATGCCTGGGAAGTGTGCCTGCTCAAGTTCACGATCGATCTCGTCGAACGTTCGTCTGGCGGTAATCTTGGCGATTTTCGCAAGCGCGGCTTTTTGTAGCCGCGTGGGTCTGACCGTCGCTGCCGCCTCAAAAATTCTCCCTGATAAACGCCCCGGCACTCGCAAGTGCGCGGCGGCCGGGCTCAAGATGAGCGTTCCATAGAGGCCATGCATGAATCATGTGCGGCCAGATTTCCAGAGTCACGCGGACATCAGCTGCGCCAGCAATAGGCGCAAAACGAGTCGCATCATCAAGCAACGTCTCGGCTGAGCCCACTTGAATTAGTGTGGGAGGAAAACCGTTGAGATCAGCATACAGAGGAGAAACTCGCGGATCCTTTCTATCAATTCCCGCAGGCAGATACGCGTCGGCCAATTCATTCAGATATTGCTTGTGAATGAGCGGATCGACAGCGTCTTTAGTGAAAACTGTTGAGCCGGACATCGTCAGATCCGTCCACGGCGAAATCAGCCACGCGCAACCCGGAAGCTCTTCGTTTGCATCGCGTAGCCGAGTGATCAACGCCACTGTGAGGCCGGCACCGGCGCTGTCGCCACCAATCGCGATGTGTGCGGCCGGAACATTTTGGTCCCGCAGAAAACGCCAGGCAGTTAGGGCATCGTCATACGCCGCAGGAAACGGATACTCTGGAGCCAAGCGATAACCAATGGCCAGTGTTCGCACTCCGGCGGCACGTCCAGCCTCAGTGACCAGCCGACGGTGACTGACAATTGAACCGGAACAATAACCACCACCGTGAAAGAACATCAGAACGCGGGAGGAATCGCTTCCTGGAGCCACTGACCATTCGCCTGGTATTCCGTTGACGTCGATGGCGGCGCGCTCCACGTCCTCAGCTACAGGCCAAAGAGAACCGACATCATCGAGGCGCTTTCGTCGCTCGAGCCATCCAGCAGGTCGCGGCTTGGAACTTAACAGAGCGCGGATCCCATCGATTTCACTTTGAGCCATCGCGTTTGAATAAGTATTAGCCTACACGTGCAACCGGAGTACAAAACTTTCTGCTTTTGTCAGTGCTTAGACCTTGTCATTCTGCGCGCTCGAACGGCAAGTGAAAAACTATCTCCAGCTTAATCTGAGTTTGCTCTACTGGATTCTGATCGCGCCGTTTACGGGGCAGTTTTTTAAAATCGCGCCGATCTTCAGGCAAATGGTCGCCATCGGCGTGCGTGCGACGCCAATGGTGGCACTGACAGCGTTCAGCGTTGGTGTAACCCTCGCCATGCAGGCCGCCCACTCTTTGGAGAGCCTCGGCGCGGAAATGTACATTCCCGATCTGGTCATGCTTACGCTCTTGCGCGAAATGGGACCGGTCTTGATCGCGGTAATTGTAATCGGCCGCAGCGGCTCCGCCGTGGCCGCGGAACTGGGCACAATGAAAGTGTCGGAGGAAATCGAGGCGCTCGAAGTCATGGCAATCAACCCAGTCCAATATCTGGTAGTACCGCGTTTTCTCGCGATGATGGTGATGTTACCGGCGCTCACCATTTTTGGAAATTACATCGGGATTCTTGGCGGCTGGGCAGTCTGCCGTTTCGCGCTCGATTTCAATACCGCCGGATATGTGCTGCGCGCGCTGGAAAGCGCTGATACCTGGGATTTATATTCGGGAATGATTAAAAGCGTGGTTTTTGCGTGGATCATCATCACAATCGCGTGCAACGCAGGCCTCACTGTCGAAGGCGGTGCGGAGGGCGTTGGTCAGGCAACGACGACTGCGGTCGTGCAGGCGTTGCTGGCGATGTTGGTGATGAACGCGGTGCTGACAGGCATTTTCTTTTTCGCCGCATGATATGAATGACGAAGCACGAATGACGAATGACGAAAGAATGACGAAATCCAAAGATCGAAACGGGTACGCCGAGGAGTCGTTTTGGAACGAGGGCGAAGCAGTTATTCGTGAAGAGCCAGAGACGAAGCGCGTTTACGATTTAGAAGAACGGACAGCCCTATTAGGGGAAGCAGTCGTTGATTTTCCAAAAGCGATTCCGCAAAACGCGGTGACAAATCGTATTATTAGTCAACTCATCGGCGCAGCGACAAGTGTTGGTGCCAACTACGTCGAAGCCGACGACGCAGTTTCGAAAAAGGAATTTCTGAAAAGCATTGGAACTTGCCGAAAGGAAGCGCGCGAAACCAAGCATTTCCTTCGGATGATCGTTCGAGCCGTGCCTGAATTGAAACCACAGGCTCGTATACTCTGGCTTGAAGCGAAAGAACTGCATCTAATTTTCTCCAAGATCTGGAGAAACAAATAAAAGACTAACGCCGTGCGAATATCCAAACCTCCGCGCAGTCTACGCGTTCATCATTCGAGCTTCGTCATTCTTTCGTCATTCGACATTCGGATTTCGTCATTTGCTCCATTCGCCATTCGTCATTCGTCATTTCTCGCATGCCCACTGACTCTACCATCATCGAAGTAACCAACCTTGTCCGAAAATTCGGAGACCGCACAGTGCTCGATGACATTTCTTTTAACGTTCACCGGGGTGAGACACTCGTTATTATGGGCGGCAGCGGCTGCGGAAAGAGTACTCTCCTTCGGCACATGATCGGTTCGATCAAACCGACCTCAGGTGTCGTGAAACTTTTTGGCGAAGAAATCACAACGATGAAGGAACGCGAGCTTGAACGTGTACGCCTGCGATTCGGCATGCTGTTCCAATCTGGTGCGCTGCTGGCTTCGCAAACCGTGGGCGAGAATGTGGCGTTGCCGCTTTTGCAACACACTGACAAATCTCCAGATGAAATCGAAGAGATCGTAAAACAGAAACTTGGAATGGTTGGCCTGACCGGTTTTGAAGACCTTAAGCCAGACGAGATCAGCGGCGGGATGAAAAAACGCGTGGGGCTCGCCCGAGCGCTTGCGCTCGACCCGGAACTGTTATTTAGCGATGAGCCGACCTCAGGGCTGGATCCGATCATGACCGCAGTGGTAGATGAACTTACCCTGAAACTGACGCATGGGACTCACATGACCGCGGTGGTAGTCTCCCACGATATGACCAGCTCATTCCGCATCGCGACGCGCATGATCATGCTCGGACACGGCGGCATTGTGGCGCAGGGTACGCCGGATGAAATTCGGAACAGTTCAAACCCCGAAGTGCAACAGTTTATTCACGGCGAGGCTGACGGTCCGATTCCTTTGAACCTGTCACAGGAAGAACACGAGGACCATCAGCACGTTAAGCCGCGCCCCTTCGTCGCAGCACGTGACAGATTTTACCGAAAGACAGCCTGAGCTACGCCGAATGAAAAAAGTTAAAAGCGTTACAAAGTTAAAAAGGTTACAAAGCGGCGCCGATCGCCCGGAAATGCTCGCAGCGCGCAAACGTTGTAACTTTTGTAACTCTTTTAACTTAACCGTTCTGGTCATTCGTCATTGGGCATCGACTTTGGCAAAGGACTCATGAGCTTGATAAAACGCAATCTATCCGACTATTTCGTCGCGCTGTCAGTGATCGCGTGCAGTGTCGTCTTGCTGGGAGCGCTGACTTTCGCGCTTTCAGGTTATCGCTTAAAAAAACCAACGCGAACTTTGCAGATCAATTATGAAGACGTAACGGGCATCAAGGTTAATTCCGAAGTGCGCTACGCAGGGGCGCCGGCAGGACGGGTGATCGCAATGCGTCATCTCAATTCCAAAGAGCGTGAGGCCAGCGCTAACAAGAAAGACTCTGTGCGCGTGACGATCAGTCTGGCTGACGGAATTCCGCCGCTGCCCACCGACGTAACCGCCACGCTCAGCTCCGACACGATGCTTTCGCCGAAATTTGTGGCGCTTTCCGCAGGAACGCCAGGAGGTCAGACGCTTGCAAACAACGCGGCGATCGAAGGTCATCCGGCGTACGGCCTCGAGCAAATTACCGCGGCGGCCGGCCCATTATTCGATAATGCAAACAAGCTTCTCGATAATCTCAACGTAACTGTCACAGGTTTGAAAAAAGATCTTGGTGAATTTACGCCGAAGCTCGGCCCACTGGCCGATTCGTTAAAAATGGACGCGGACCACCTGCAAAACATGATCACAAACCTTGAGGGGGTAGCCAAGGACGCGGACACGTTCCTCGGCAGTGCTGATAGTTTTATCAAAACGACGGACAAACAGCTTCAGGAAGACTTGAAACAACTGCATGTGACCCTCTTGAACCTGAAAGTAGTCAGCACCTACGCGAAGGAGCTCGTCGGAACGCTCGCCGCGAAGCCAAACCGCGTTATCTTCAGCGGCAAACCGGCAACGCTCACGCCAGAATCGGAAATCCTGAAGAGCTCAAAACCTATGCCGGCAAGAAAGCCGTAACTAAGCTGCTTTTCGATATCGCCACATCAATTTCAAAAAGCGAACCGAATCGCGCAGTGGACGGATCTTGCTCACCTGATCGGTGTAAACAGTCGTGATTGGGACTGATTCGATCCGGTATCCTTTGCGACTGGCGATGATGAGCACTTCAGTGTCGTAATCGAATCTACCTCCGACGCCAAGCAATTCCGGAATCAACTGGCGATCTACCATGCGAAAACCGCACTGCGAATCGGGAATGTCTTGTCCGCAAAGGCGGCTAATCTGCCTACTCATATAGCGGTTCACGATGCGCCGTACGAACGGCATGCCGACAACGTTATTCATGCGATTGCCAAGGAATAAGGTGGGGCACGTCGCGGAGGCTGCGGCTGTAAGGAACCGATCAATTTCTTCGGGAAGGTGTTGGCCGTCGGAATCGAGAAGGATCACCCACGTGACTTCTCGTTCTAATCCGCCAGTCGAGAGACTCGCCGCGGCGAACCACTGTCCTACCCCTGTCTTGATCGCTTCGCCTTTGCCGCGGTTTTGATTGTGAACAATGACTTCTGCGCCAGCTTCTCGCGCGCGTTGCGCGGTCTGATCGGTTGAGCCGTCATCAACGACAAGGACGTAGTCGAGGCGCTCGCGGGTTCGGCGAACAATGTCGCCAATATGCTTTTCATCCTGATAGGCAGGAATGACCGCGGCGGTTTGCGACCGCATCTGAGCCAGCGGATCACGCTCCGTCAGCGAATTCGCAACCATTCTCGGGCTCTCATCGGCGCGCCCGTGATCGCGCGCTACCTCTGTCATCGCCGTATGACTGGATGAAAGTCGGCCGCGTGATACGAGCTGCGGACCAGCGGGCCAGAGGCGACATGGAGAAAGCCTTTTCTGCGCGCGATGTCGCCGTAATAGTTGAATTGCTCCGGAGTGATGTATTCGACGACGGGCAAATGTTTCGGAGTTGGGCGCAAATACTGGCCCATGGTAAGCACTTCGCAGCCGACCTCGCGCAAATCGTCCATTGTCTGAAAAAGCTCTGTCTCCTTCTCGCCAAGGCCGAGCATGACACCACTCTTGGTCACCACACCTGGCGCCAAATCGTTTGCGCGCCGTAAAGCTTGCAGCGAGGTGCGATACTTGGCACGTGATCGCACCAGCGGTGTCAGGCGTTCCACCGTTTCCATGTTGTGATTGTAAATGTCAGGGCCAGCGTTGAGGACGATCTGGATGCACGAATCCTGCGCGTGAAAATCGGGAACAAGCACTTCGACAATCACAGAAGGATCCATTTCTCGGATTGCTGTGATCGTATGTGCGAAATGATCGGCGCCGCCATCCTTGAGATCGTCGCGCGCGACGGCCGTAATGACGACATGTTTTAGTTTCATTCGGCGCACTGCCTCAGCTACGCGCTGCGGTTCGTCTGCTTCCAGCGCAAAAGGCTTAGCGGTTGTCACGGCGCAAAATCCGCAGGCGCGCGTGCAACGGTCGCCGGCGATCATGAAAGTCGCAGTGCCCTGGCTCCAGCATTCCCATCGGTTTGGGCATTGCGCGCTCTCGCAAACTGTGTGCAATCGCAGATCAGAAATGAGCGCCTTGGTTGAAAAGAAAATTGGATTGGATGGCAAACGCACTTTGATCCATGACGGTTTGTGCGCCTGGTGCAAGGCTGGATCCATCTTTGCGTAGGACATGACAGAAAGTTACAACGTTAAAAAAGTTAACAAAAGTTAAAACGTTCGAGGAAACAACACTGAAGCGTTAACCGCTGAAGCGTTGAAGAGGCCCGAGGTAAAGTGCTCCGACCCTTTAGTCTGTTCTCAACTCGAAAAGCAAACTACCCGTGTCATCCCGAACGAAGTGAGGGACCGCACACCGGCGCGAATAAGCACGCGGATGCTTGTGTGACGTGATTGGCAATTGTAAGGTCCCCTCGCCGTCTTCGCGGCTCGGAATGACGTCCCACTAAAGCTTTGTTCGGCCTGAGAGAGCAGCAGAAAGCGTCAGTTCATCCGCCGATTCCAGGCCGCCGCCCGCTGGAATACCACGGGCAATACGCGTAAGGCTGACTGGTCTGTCCTTCAAGAGATCGACAATGAAACTTGTGGTGGATTCGCCTTCTACATCGGCGGGCAGCGCGAAAATGATTTCGCTAATCTTTTCCTGATTGACGCGTTCCAGTAATTCTTTAATGCGCAAATCGTCGGGACCAATATGATCGAGTGGAGAAATCTTCCCTCCAAGAGAATGGTATCGTCCCCGAAAGACATTGGTTTTTTCCAGAGGAAGAATGTCGGTGGGTTGCTCTACGACGCAGAGCAGGTCTGTCGAGCGTGAGGAATCCGCGCATATCTCGCAAATTTCGCCGTCAGAAAAAAATCCGCACAGCTTGCAGGAACGAATCCCCTGGCGGGTCTCCGCGATAGCCTGTGAAATTTGTTCCGGCTGATCGTTTCGCGCTCGGACCATCCAGAGCGCAATCCGCTCCGCCGAGCGAGGACCCACTCCCGGCATTTGTCGCAGTTGCGCAATCAAATTCCGGATTGCGACCGGATATTCCGTCCTTCTCAAAGCGCGCTCAGCCTTCTTCCAACGGCGATTCCGATAGCTGCAGGACAAGCGGCTCCAATCGCCGCAAATAGAATTGCAATGCGGGATCGTCTTCCCCCTCGGGCCCACGTGCATTCTGAAATTCAGAATAAGCTTCCGCCCAACGCTTTTCTCGATAGAGAACCACGCCGCTCCAGAAAGAATCTCTACGCGCGACATGCTCGGGTTTGGCTTCCGTGGCAAGACAGAGTGGCTCGTAGATTTCAAGTCGATCGTGCGAATTTGTTCCGCTCACAAAATCAATTGGACGCGCGACGATTGTCACGCTCACGCTATCGAAAGTGGGTGTATCAATCAGGATCTTCGATCCATACCGGTCATTCAAAGCGCAAAACCGGCGCGCGAATTCAATCGGTTCGCCGCTCGCCAGGAGCGCGGGATGTACGCTGTCCTTTAGCGCCCCGGCAATTATCGCACCCGAGCTGATGCCGGCGTGCATTTCCCAGTCGCCAAAAATTTCCTCGTTGTCCTGGCCGCCCTCGCGAAATTTCTTTGTTAAGTCGAGCACAGCACGCACTGCGTCCTCCGCATGCTGACCACCAGTGTTTGGAAATCCAAAAATGGCAACCACCCCTTCCCCGTCGGCAGCTTGTAGATAAGCTCCTCTTTCGATCAGGCCATCGGCGGTCTCACGAATAAATTTCCCCATTGTTTCAGCGAAACCGGCGGGATCAGATGAACTCGCAAATCCATGTCGATTGGCAATGTCGCAGACCACGACGCTCGCTTCGTACGCTTGCGCCTGGCCATCGAACACCCCGTTGCTGACACGATGAAATTCTTTTTTCGAGAGGCGATTCGCAAAGATCGTTCGTACTAAATGCGAGCGGTCTCTCTGCAAAAAAGCGCTCCAGCCCTCCGCGGCAGCCACCGCTAGTGCAACCGCAAAAATGCACGGAACGGGCTGGAAAAAAATCCGGTAGAGGGAGCAAACCCACGAAAGGAAAAGCAATTCGATCAATAACAAGCCGAACAACGGGTAGCTTCGCAGCCGAGGCAGGTTCCGCAGGCTAAGCCAGGCGACACCGACAGCTGTCATCAAGACAAAAATGTATTGCCATTTTTCGCCCACGACTCTCGTCGCGCGGGCATAATCGGAAACAAGCTGCGCAACAGCAGTCTCAAAGCCCGCTATCGCCTTGGTTGCGTGCAAGACCCCCACAACGATGGCGACCGCAACTCCAATTACGAGCGTTGTGATCAACGAGCGCTTCATGAACGATCAGGCCTTTTGTGCAGCTGCAGCCGGATAATACGATTGCACGACCAGTTCACTTAAGAATTTGTCGGGCGCATCGACGGCTTCGGCATTGATCACAAACCTTGTCAGACCAGTATTCTTTTTGATCAGATTCAATCCGAACTGGTAATCCTTAAACAGGTGGGCACAAAGATCGCTCATGGTCATCCGCTCAACTTGCGCGCGCTCGACAAGGCGCCGCACCGCACTTTCATCAAAAACAATTTCCGACCCATGCTGACTGCTGAATTTCTCCGCAAACTGACGCGCGCCGGCTTCGAGCATTTGCGCCTCCAGCTTGTGTCCCTCCGCCATCAGCCGGTCGAGCACACGCCGTGGCTTGCGCACGAGCGCAGCAGTCACGCGTAACTGGCTCAAGCCTGATCCTGCCAGGTAATATTTGTAATCGCGGAATAATTTTTCGAATACCGTCAGCAATCCACGTGCACCGGTCCTTTCGCTGGCGGCCGCTTCGGCCAGCAAACGCAGCGCTTCGTCCTCGAAACTGATTTCAATGCCGTAGGCGCGAAACGCGCGCTCGTATTGCCGGAGCAAACTCCCCTCGGAACACTTCATGATGTTGAAAAGGTCATCGGCATCCAGGTCTTCACACACCACGCGCACTGGCAGTCGGCCGATGAATTCTGGCTCAAATCCATATTCGATGAAATCTTGAGTCGTCACGTGCCCGAACAATTCGTTGTCCATCACTTGGATCGGTTCAGCACTGAAGCCGATCTGACCGTGCCGAACACGGCGGGCAACTTGTTCTTTTAACTTCTCAAATGCGCCGCTGACCACGAAGAGAATGTGCCGCGTATTGATCGTTTCCCGTTTCGCCTTGCCGCGTCGTTGAAATTCGAACGCCGCCTGCAATTGCGCCTGCAAATCGTTCATGCTGCGCACCGGAACTTCTGTTTCCTCCATTAACTTCAGCAGCGTGGTCTGCACACCGCGTCCGCTGACGTCCCGGCCGATTAAGTTTCCGGCCGCAGCGATCTTGTCGATCTCATCGATGTAAATGATCCCGAATTGCGCCAGGTTCACGTCGCCGTCGGCCTTGTGCACGAGCTCGCGCACCAAATCTTCCACATCGCCGCCGACGTAACCCGTCTCGCTAAACTTTGTAGCGTCCGCTTTCACAAACGGCACTTTAATCAGGTCGGCGATGTGTTTGATGAGATAAGTTTTGCCGACGCCAGTCGGCCCCACCAAAATTACGTTTTGCTTGATGTATTCGATCTCCTGCGCACGCGTGGCATCTTCTTTCTCAAGACGCCGGAGATAATTGGCATGGTTGTAATGATCGCAAACTGCGATCGCCAGCACCTTCTTCGCTTCATCCTGTTTGATGACGAAGCGGTCGAGATGTGCCTTAATGTCCCGCGGCAGAAGGTTGAATTCGAATTCCTGGTGATCGGTCTTCTCCGGCTTTCCTTCCTCTTCTGCTGGCGCGGGCTCCGGCTCGGCAAAAGTCGCCACTGAGACCCGGTCGCCGAAGTTTTGTTTCATGAACTCCGTGATCTTGGCCTTCAATTCTTCCGGCGAGGGAAACTGCGGTGGTGGTGGGTTTTGCTCCATATCGCGATTCAGAAAACGTCGCGTCAAAAACCAATTATGGCAATGATTCGTCTAAAATCTGACTCTTAGAGCCGGGATTCGTTCATCCGGTATCTTGCGCCTTCGCCGATTGATTGCCATCGTCTTCGGAGAAGTCGATCCACCTTGTGCTAGGCGTGAAGGTGGAACGCGTTGTCCTCAACGCGTTGCCTGAGGCCCCTTGGCAATATCGTGAAGTAGCTGGGGGATCTGCTCCCTGTATTCAGGCTTGGCTCTCGCAGCGGCTTCAGCTAATTCTCGGCTCGCTTGGGTTTGTCCAGTTTCACTGGCAAAGACAGCGCAACGCCATTGTCGATCTGCTGCGTCGCGCGCTGCCGGGTCGATGAACGATCTGGAAACCATTAATAACGTCTGTGGCGAGAGTTTCTCCCACGTGATCCATGCGATGCCATAGGGAAGTTTCATCGTGAGACCTTCATCCGCGGCGCTCACGATGCCTGTATATTGCGCGCCGTTGCTATCTGTGAGTGCACCCGAGAAATGCGCACGATTAAGATCGTCAATCAGAGTGTTCTTCCAATCGAACATGAGTTGCGCTCTCTTCTCCGCGGCTTCTTTTGCAGGCTTATAGTATGCGCTGATCAGTTTCAGATTCCTGATCCCCTCGGCCGCCTGCGCAAACTGATAAAGGGCGACCTCCTCTTTATAACTGGCAAGTGCTTTATTCCACGGACCGCGATCCAACCAGCCCGTCGCAATCGCCGTTAGTTGCGTCCACGAAGGCAAAACGTTGCGCGCGACTACGAACAGAAATCCAACGGCCAATACAGCCGGTAGGGCCACGCGAATGAGGAATGGGAGGCGGCGATGCCAGCGTAAAACCCCGCTTAGCGCTTCAAAGCTGCGCTGAGTGAAGCGAGACAAGGCAGAGGGCCAGCGCCGACGGCGCGTCTCAGCGTCACTGGTTGCATCCTCCAACGCCAGCGCGCGCCATGCTCGCTCAAGTTCCGCCACCAGGTCGTCATAGGAGGAAAAACGTTGCGCCGGATCAGATGCGATCATTCGCTGCAAAACCTCCGCAGTCGCCTCAGAAATGTCCGGCGCAGTCGCCTGCAAATCGAGTGGTCGTTGTTTTGATTCGAGCAATGCGGTCGCGGAATTTGTGCTGGCTTCGATTGGCGGTTTCCCCGCAATCGCGTGAAAGAGTGTTGCGCCCAAACTGTAAATGTCACTGCGGAAGTCCTCCGGGTCGTTGTTTAGTCGTTCCGGCGCGACATATTCCGGGGTTCCCCAAACGACACCGCCGATTCCCCAACGTTGGGTTGCACTGCTAGCAAGACCGAAGTCGCCGATTTTTGCTGCGTGTTCGTCGACAAACAAAATATTAGCCGGCTTCACATCACGGTGAATCAGACCTCGCCGGTGCGCAGCACGCAGTCCCTTTGTAACCTGAATGCCAATCTCGAGCACCCGCTTCTCCGGTAACCGCGGTTGCAGCGCCATGAGATCGTCGAGGCTTCCTTGATCGACCAACTCCATTACCACATAGAACTGGCCGTGATCGGTTCCCGAATCGAATACCTGTATCACATAGGGATGATTCACGGCGGCGGCAATGCGCGCCTCTTCTTGCAATCGAGCTTTATGATCCTCTTCGCCGCCAAGATCTCTGCGCAACAGCTTCAGCGCCACGAACCGATCCAACTGCTTGTCGCGTGCCTTATAAACGGTGCCCATCCCGCCAACACCAAGCGTTTCGACTACGACGAAATGATCGAACGTTCTCTCCACGCGTATTTTTTTGCCACACGTTGGACAGGCGATACGCGCCAATGGCTCTGCTTCTGTCGTATCGACAGTCGTCCCGCAAGCGGGGCATGTTTGGGCGGTTGGCTCACTCGCCATTGCGCGCCAATTGTAACATTCGCTGCTTACAGAGCAAAACGTAGTGCTGACTGCTGGGCTTGCGGGCGTCTCGCCTGCCGATTCACAAACTGCTATTGTCCGTTCGAGGGTTCGCCGCGCGAGCTAAAAAGTCGCGGCACGCATTCGTCTATCCATGAAGCAGCTTCCCGCCGACAATTTGACTCGGACCGAGCTTGTCGTATCAGCAAACGAAGCAAAACTTCGACTCGACCAATTTCTGGCGAAGCGACTTCCAGAATTCTCCCGCTCACGACTTCAGCAGTTGATCCGCGATGGGTTCGTTCGATTCAACAACTCAACCAGCCGGCCACGCCAGATCGTTCAAGGTGGCGATAGGATTGAGCTCACGGAGCCGCCCCTGGAAAAGATCGAGACGCTGCCAGAGCCGATCCCGCTCGAAATACTCTTTGAAGACGACGACCTCATTGTCATTAATAAGCCGGCGGGGCTTGTTGTTCATCCGGGTGCTGGTCATCGCGAACACACTCTGGTCAACGCGGTCCTCAACCACTGCGCGACATTGTCGGGAATCGGCGGGAAAGAGCGCCCCGGCATCGTTCATCGTCTCGACAAAGAGACAAGTGGTTGTGTCGTCGTCGCCAAGAATGATGCGACCCATCGGGATCTATCCAAGCAGTTCGCTGCGCGTACGGTGAAAAAGATTTATCTTGCGCTGGTTGCAGGAAAATTGCGCAAGCCCGCTGGTGTAATCGAAGAAAGAATTGGACGACACCCGGTCGATCGAAAACGAATGAGCGCGACCACTCTGCGTGGACGCGCGGCCAGAACCGAGTATCGCGCCGTTCGCTCAAGCGATCAGGCAAGCTTGATCGAATGCCGGCTACGCAGCGGACGGACTCACCAGATTCGCGTGCATCTTCATCATCTCGGTCACCCGGTGCTCGGCGATAAAGTTTATGCGCCGCGGCTCGCAAAGGATTTTCCGCGACAAATGTTGCATGCATGGAAGCTTGGATTTCGTCATCCTCGCACTGAGGAATGGAAAAATTTCGAGGCTCCGTTGCCTGACGATTTCGCGGCAGCG
>DASZGW010000083.1:0-8834 GCA_035938475.1 Candidatus Udaeobacter sp. | reverse complement strand
TCGCCCCGAGGGCTTTCAGGGTCGTCGCAGCGCGACGAGCTTACCTTACTCCTCGTGAAAACCCACCTTGATCAATGCCTCCAATTCTTCCATCGCCTTGTCGGCGTCGGGGCCTTCGCAGCGGATGTGCAGCTTCGAGCCCTGGCCAGCGGCCAGCATCATCAAGCCCATGATACTCTTGCCATTTACTTCTTCCGCTTCCTTGGAAACCCAGATTTCCGACCGATGACGACTCGCAATCCGCACAAACATGGCGGCTGGCCGTGCGTGAAGTCCCAGCCGATTAGTAATCGGAATGTCTTTTTCGACCTTTTGGGCAGCCGGCGCGCGGCCGGTTTTTCTATACAGCAGGCCCATTACACCGCTCCCTTCCGCTCCATCAAACTGAGCAGCCTGGCGTTAAAATCGACTGCACTGTTTTGGCCGAGGCCCTTCAATTTTTCATCCATCGCCGCGACCTCGATGAGGCGCGCCATGTCGCGGCCGGGCCTTACCGGAATGGTCACATGCGGCACCTGAAGCCCGAGAATTTCATAAAATTCCCGGTCCAGACCGATTCGATCGACCTCTTCCATCTCGCCCCACTCCTTTAGCGTAACCACGAGGTCAAGGCGCTTCTCGATTCGAATGCTGCCAATGCCGAAAACCTTCGCGACATCGATAATGCCAATACCGCGCACTTCCATGTGATTGCGAGTCAATTCGGGCGCTGTCGCCATGAGCTCGCGTCCTTCGAGCGAAGTGATTCGGGTCACGTCGTCAGCCACCAGGCTGTAGCCGCGCTCGATCAGCCCCAAGACACATTCGCTCTTGCCGATTCCGCTGGCGCCGCGAATCAAAACGCCTACGCCCAGGATGTCCACCATGCTGCCGAACTCGGTTAGCGTGGGGGAAAAATCCATCTCTAGAGCGATTGTCGCCGCGTTAATGAACTTCATGGTAATCATCGGGGTCCGAAACACCGCGATTTTTGCCGCCGCCGTCACACCTAACAACTCCGGCGCAAGACGAAACCCCCGCGACATGACCAGGCACGGGATTTTGCGCTCGCATAATTTTCGAAATCGTTTTACGCGCAACTTCGAAGGCAAACTTTTGAGATAGGAATGCTCGGCCGCACCCAGGACCTGCACGCGTTTCTCAGCGAAATAAGTATAGAAGCCCGAGAGCGCAAGACCGGGTCGGTTGATGGTGGGCTCGCGAATTTTGCGATGGAACCCCACCCGCGGCCCCTCTAGTTTCATCTGCAGCTTTTCAGCGTGCGAGTTGTAAAAGCTCTCGACCGTAACAACCGGGACGCTTTTCTGTCGATCGCTTGGAGATGTAATCGTCTGGGTCCCGAGTTGTTCCGCCATGAGGATTAACTTCTAGCGTGGATACGGCGTGATTTCCAATATGCGTCGCAGCAAAAACTCGCTGCCGCGTGCAAGAATGCGAAGATCCGAGCGAACTCTCTGTATTAGCGTTTCCCCTGACCTTGATAGCGGATCACTTTTGCCTTTTCGAGCGTGACGAGGCCGCCGCCAATCATTTCATCGAGCACTGGCAAGAATGCATTTACCTTTTCCTCAGTGTCCACGATTTCGATCACCATTGGAAGATCCATGGACAAGCGAAGGATCTTGGCAGTGTGCAAATGACTTGATTTTCCAAAACCCATTGGTCCGCGCAACACGGTTGCGCCGGCCAGTTGCAGTTCGCGTGCTTTCAACACAATCGCCTCGTACAGCGGTCGGTGCTGGTAACGATCACTTTCGCCGATAAAAATCCGCAGGAGAACAGCGTCTTCTGGAAGGTGCATGGCTTGTTTTTATTTCGGCAATAGTGCGAGAGCAAGAATACGTCCAAACCGTACCGCTGCGACACAGCATGTGAATGAGAGCGCCGTGTTCAGGCAGGCCTTGAACCAATCTCCGTCCCGAGCGAGATCGAGCGTTTGTAAGCTGAATGATGAAAACGTGGTGTAACCTCCACACACGCCGATCATGAAGAATTGACGAAGCCGCGGTGAGAAAAGAAGCGGCCCATCTGGATCCGTAAATGCCGCAAAGAACCCAATAGCGAAGGATCCCGTAACGTTCACGACAAGCGTTCCCAGAGGAAAAAGCTCCCCGGCCTTTTCAGCAACAAACCCCGATGCCCAGAATCGCGCTCCAGTCCCAAGTGCACCGCCTAACATCACCAAAATGTAATCGAGCATTTAAAAAACTCCTTCCGTTTGGAAGGAGTCATTAGCTCGCGCGGTTTTCCCCAGCCTTTGCGGGGATGGCAAACTCCATTGCCTGCACCGGACTTTATCGAATGTTCATTTCGGGGTCAACTTAACGTTGTTAGAGATTCCTCTACTTCGGCCGGAATGACGGAGATCACATCTTGAAGCGTTCGCCGAGGTAAAGCTGACGGCTGATGGGATCGTTGATGAGAAAATCCTTTGTGCCCTCGCTCTCGACTCGGCCATCGTAAATCAAATACGCGCGGTCGACGATGGAAAGAGTCTCGCGCACATTGTGATCGGTGATCATGATTGCAAGGCCCGATTTGCGCAGATTTACGATAATTTGCTGCACATCGTACACTGCGATGGGATCCACGCCGCTGAACGGCTCGTCGAGCATCAACAGTTTTGGCTGCGTGACCAGCGAACGTGCGATCGTTAATCGCCGTTTTTCACCACCACTCAAGGTGAGCGCAGTATTTTTAGCGATTCGCTCAATGCCAAACTGATGCAGCAGTTGGTCGCAACGGTTCCGCCGTTCGGCTTTGCTTAGCGGAAGCGTTTCCAAAATGGCGAGGATGTTTTGTTCGACTGTCATCTTCCGGAAGATCGATTCTTCCTGCGGTAAATAACCCATGCCAAGCCGCGCGCGCTTGTACATCGGATAGTCGGTGACATCGGTATCCGAAAAAATCACGCGACCGCTGTTTGGCCTGATCAAGCCAACAATCATGTAAAAACTCGTAGTCTTACCTGCTCCGTTCGGCCCGAGTAGTCCCACAATTTCGCTGGCTCCAACATGCATGTTGATTCCATCGACGACCGCGCGGCCTCCGTAAATCTTAACCAGTTGATCGGTACTCAGAACGGTCTCCGCCTTCGTCGTGGCCGGCGACGGAGCTTTCGGAGTCGAAAGAGGCGCAGCTTGGCTAATCATGGTTCTGGCAGAGACGGAGTGGGCGACGCCTGGGCGGCGGGAGTGTGGGAGGGATTGGCTTGTCCCTTTTTTTCTTCGCTTGGCTGCTGGACAATTTGGGTGCGACTGGGTCCGTGCGTTCGTAACTGACTGTTCTGACCAATGACCATGACCGTATCAGGGCTGGTCGCCACATGCAGGTTTGGTCCCTCTTGCACCCGTGGTGTTCCCATCAATTCAACATCGCCGGTGTTAGCTGTATAGGTGGCCTTATCGGCACGGCCAACAGCGTGAGTCGGTGGGCCGCCATTCGGATCGGGGCGGTCGCGCACGAGTCCAACATTCCCTTCTGCGATGGCTTTCTCCAGGCTCTGGTTTTGTCCCTTTGTAATGAACACTGTTAATTTGTCAGATTGAAGATTGAAACGCGGATCGACTACCTTCACACGGCCGGTAAAGATGCCCATGTTTTTGGTTGAATCAAAAAAAGCCTCGTCCGAATAGATTTCCGTTGTCGTCGGTTGATCGGATTGCCCCGTAGCGGTCGAGCCAAATAAGTTTGCGCCGGGCGGTTGATCTTCTTTCTTTTTGTCCTTGTTTTTCGGTTTGTCTTTGGCTGGTTTCTGAGCCTTCTTTGCAGGCGCCGGCGAGCCTGCTGGCGCAGCGGCAATCTGCCCAGCCGACCGCGCCCCGATCGCAAATGCGATAAACAAGACCAACACTCCCAATTTTCTCATTCGGTCGTGTTGGGTTTTCCAGTCAGATGAGATTTGTCGGTGATGACCATCTTTATATTTCCGCTCAATCGTCCGGTCTTCGAATTTGTGTCGAATTGCACCGAATCACCGGCGATGTTGAAATCCGACCGTTGAATGGTTGTGCGCTCCTGCGAGCTTAGAATCCGAGTCTTCAAATCCAGCACCGACGTTTTCATGTCGATTTGCAGGTCGGGCTGACTCTGCGGAGTGTAAGTTGTTATCTTAAGATGTTGAAAGCCTACGTGTTCCTGATCAATCCGGTGAGCAGTCCCAGCTTCGAATTTTCCCCTTAAGCGACCGTCACCATCGAAATCTGGCAATACAAGGCCTTTGGCTTCGTGCCCAATTGGCAGCGGAATGTTCGTCAAGCTCTGTTCCCCCGGAGACCCACCCGCTGTTGCTGACGTACCCGCCTTCTTTTTACGGCCTTTTGACTGACCGGATACTTGAGGTGCCACTATTACAACGCAGATCAAGACCGACGCTAACCAAAACGACAAGACCCGGCGCAGGTAGGGGCGGTTCACCTGAACCGCCCGCTCCGCAATCGCAATATCCTTGTTACCCGGGCGATTGCGGTCAATCGCCTCTACCTGAGACGGCAGCATGAATAGCCTTTAACACGCGCAGGTGCTTCGGCAAATCCTTTAGGGGAATCTGGTTTGGCCCGTCTGATAACGCACGGCTCGGGTTTTCGTGCACCTCCATAAAGATTCCGTCGCACCCGGTGGCCATCGCTGCTCTCGCCAGCGCCGGCGCCAAAACACCGTCACCGGATGTAGAGTCCCCTGCCCCACCCGGGCGCTGCACCGAATGGGTCGCATCAAAAATCACGCGATAGCCGGCGTCGCGCAGCCAATAGAGCGAGCGCATATCGGCAACGAGGTTGTTATAGCCAAAACTAGTGCCGCGCTCCGTGAAACAGAATTTCTCATTGCCGAACGCAATCAATTTCTCCGCGATATTGCGCACGTCCCACGGCGCAAGAAACTGGCCTTTTTTCACATTGATCGCGCGACCTGTTTCCGCAGCCGCGCGCAAGAGATCGGTTTGGCGGCAAAGAAACGCCGGGATTTGCAACATATCGATCTTTTCGCCGGCAATTTCGGCTTCGGCAGGGGAATGAACATCCGTTGTGACGGGAATTTTCAAGTCCTGGCCAATGGCTGAAAGAATCTCGCAACCTTCGCGTACTCCGACTCCGCGAAAAGAGTGCACCGAGGTTCGATTCGCCTTGTCATACGAGGCCTTGAAAATGAAATCGATATCTTCGGCCGCGCAGATTTCAGCGATCTTCTTCGCCATCCGCCAGCCAAACTTCTCCGACTCGATCACGCACGGGCCGAGGATAAACGCCGGATCTCCTCCGCCAATGATAACTTTGCCAACTTTGAAGGGTTTGGCTTTCATTAATCGGTCATTTTCGCGATGCGGGCGATTGAGGTCAATCGTCCTACCTCCGCTCCCCTTCTTGGACGCGATTGCATCGCACCAAATCGTAAACGGCAAATGGCGTATACAGCGCGAGAAAGAACGACAAGGCCAGTCCGTGCATTTGCAAAAGGTAAAGAGGCTGCGAATCGGAAAGAAAACTCAAAATCGAAAATGCTTCCGGTTTATGCAGTAAAAATCCGTAATTAAAACCTGTCAGTTTGTCAGTGATGAACGTGACCACAAAATAAAACTCCGACCAGAGAAACACGCGCACGATTGACATGGGATACGGCCGGTATCGGCGAGTCAACATCAGGAAGACGACGCCGACGATGATCCCGCAATGAGAGGTGAAAAAGCTAATGAACCCCCAATCTGGAAACCCAAAGCGCAGGTTTGGCGTCAGCACAGCCTGCAACGTGCCGCCAATTCCCCAGAAATATGCAACCTCGAACCAGCGCTGATTTCCGGTGCACATTGCTACAATGACAACCACCATGCCCCAATCGCACAGTTGCATCGGCAACATTTGTTGCCAGGTAGCGGTGCCGCGGCTGCGGATAAAAATCAAATAGACGACGTAGTTCAACACAAGCACTGCGGAGAGAACGCCGACGATCACTTTTTCAGCACGGGGAGATTTTGTGCGCCACACGATCGAGACCAGCACAAACGGCAGAACAATCGTGAGGAAAATAACCGTGAGATGCGGCAAACCGTACGGTTGAAATTCAGGCTCCATGCGTTGTTGTAGCGGTGGTTGTATCAGCCGCCGAATCTTACAGAAAGGCGTTTGACACACGCGCCTCTACAAACCCTGCGCAAGGACGGCAGTTTAATTCAACGAATCACCCAGAGGTTACACGGAATGACATCGGTGACCCAGGCAATATTACTCGGCAGTTGCTGGATCGCTCCCTCACTTTTCTGCAGCGGTACCACGAGCAAATCGGCTTTCACCGATTGAACAAAATCCGAGGCAGCCAATCCGGTGTTTCCGCGGATGCAGCGTGCTTCGATCGGGACCTCGGTCGCGCCAGCCGACAAAACGAATTCCTCCACGGCGGCTTCCTCATCCTCCACTCGGGGTTTTGCGTGTCCTTTGGCACTCACGCGAATCGATTCGCGCGCCTGATCGAACGTGGTGATGATCCGAATAACGTACAGTCGCTCGCATGATTCCGCCGCAGCGAACAGCAGCGTCCTTTTCAAAGCCTGCAACCCTTGATCTGAATAATCGGCGACGAAAACAATCCGGCGGAGCGGTCTCGGTTTTATTGCCGGTCTGGTGAAAAGCATGACTGCGCAGCGCGCTTCGCGCACAAGGCGGCGAGCGACATTACCCAAAAACGGGTGCAATACTGCCTCCTTTTCCAGTGCGCCCGCGACAATCATGTCGATTTTTTCCCGCGCCAGCGCGCCCAGAATAGCTTCTGCAGGGCTTCCGTTTTCATAATGAATCGCTGAGTCAGGCGGAAGCTGCAATTGCGTGAGCGCGTCTCTAAACTTCCTTGCCGTTTCGTCATCTCCTTCGCCCACGTAAATCAGATGAAGATCGGCGGAAAAGCGTTCCCGAATGCGCTTTGCTTCCGCGAGCACCTGCTTGAACCGCGGGGAGAATGTGCTCGCCACGGCGATGGTCTTGTATGGGGATGGATCGCGCATGGGAGTGATGATCAATTTCGTGTCGCACGAACTTTAGGCAAATTGGACTGAAAATGACGAATGACGAATGTCTAATGACAAAAGAATAACTAAGTCCAAATGCTGAAGCGAGCATTCAGAGTTTTCGTCATTTGAGCATTCGGGCTTCCTTCGTGCTTCGTCATTATTTTTCAATACCCTTTTCATTTTCCAATTCCTCTGCGAATTTTCGCCGATGCGACGCGCGATTTATCCGGGCAGTTTTGATCCAGTCACCAATGGTCACCTCGATGTAATCGAGCGTGCGCGAAAATTGTTCGACGAAGTGGTAGTGGCTGTGGCGCACAACGACGAGAAGCAGCCTCTTTTCTCGCTGAAGGATCGTCTCGATTTGCTGCGCGAAACAGCGGGGAAAATCGACAACGTGCGAATCGCTGAGTTCGAAGGATTACTTATCGGGTTCGCCAGGAAAGAAGAAGCCGGAGCAGTGATCCGCGGCTTGCGCGCGATTTCCGACTTTGAGTTTGAATTCCAAATGGCGCTAATGAACCGGAAATTGGATGCTGAGGTAGAAACAATTTTCCTCATGCCGAAGGAGGAATACACTTACTTAAGTTCTCGCATTGTTAAGGAAATCGCGCGCCTCGGCGGCGATGTCTCCGGTTTTGTTCCGGCTTGTGTTGCCAAGGCACTGACAAGGAAGTTTAGCTGATAACGTTGGAAAGGTTTGACGAATGAAAATTCATCTCAAACAAGTTCCTGCGCAGGGTCTGCACTTGGACGGGGACGAGGATTGCCCGATCCATGACCTTGAAGCAGAGGAAATTCGTTGTGCAGGCCCGCTGCATTACAACCTCGACGTGGGCGTTGCTGGAGGTGCTCTTTGGGCAAGAGGCTCGCTGTCACAACCAGTGGAACTGCGTTGCGTATCGTGTCTGGAGAATTTTGTGCACGACATTCAAGTGCCCGCATTCGCCGTACACACCGAACTGCATGGGCCCGAGACAGTCGACCTCACGCCGTTTATTCGCGAGGACCTTTTGCTCAACCTGCCAGCGCATCCACGTTGCGACACAGATGGCAATCGCGTTTGCAAGGCGAAACAATCGAAGCCCGTTGAGCAGGATACAAGGCGGAAAATGGATTGGAGTGCGCTGGATAAACTCAAGTTAAAAAGTTAAACAGTTAAAAGGTTACAACGTCATTCTTTTTAGCTTTTAAACGAATACTTGCGCGCGACTTGTTTTTCAAAAAATGGGTGCTTTGGTAACGCGCACCCATGGGAGTCCCAAAACGTAAGACATCCAAGATGCGGTTACGCACGCGCAAAGCGGCCAACCGCTGGCGTGCTCCACATTTGAACAAATGTCCCCAGTGCGGGAGCACCGTTCCCTCGCACATCGCCTGCCCATCGTGCGGTTACTACCGCGGGCGGCAGGTGCTCACGCTTGAGGGCAAATAAGTTGCATTCAGCGGCTAAAGTCCGCAAAGTTTCGCACCGATGAAGATCGCCCTCGACGCGATGGGCGGTGACTTTGGCCCGCCTAACCTCGTTGCCGGCGCCGTTATGGCGCTGCGCGATTACAAACAGATCACCAAGCTCTTTCTGGTCGGAGACTCGACCAAGATCGAAAACGAGCTGCGCAAACATCAGTGCAACGATTCACGGATCGAGATTGCGCATTCCACTCAGGTCGTTGACATGAGTGATCGCGCCTGGACTGCGGTTCGGCGAAAGAAAGATTCCTCAATCAGCCGGGCTGTCGATCTTATAAAGCGCGGTGATGCAGACGCAGTAGTGAGCGCCGGACACACAGGCGCAGCCGTTGCCGCGAGCACGATTAAGCTTCGCACATTGCCAGGAATC
>DASZGW010000082.1:0-32319 GCA_035938475.1 Candidatus Udaeobacter sp. | reverse complement strand
CGCAGTTCATCGCTTCGTTTCCAATTTTTTTCGCGTCGCGCGTTCTGCCGCTCCGCTGCGAACTGCGCCACTTCGGCCGGTACTGACACCTCCGCCTCGTTTTCGAGATCGAGAACAGTGTTAATTCGGTTCCACCAATTGAGCCATGCGTTTGCGGACGCGTCATCGAGTTTATTTTCGTCCATCGCACGATTCGTTTCGCGAATCGATTCGAACAGGAATCCCAGCGCCGCGGAAATGTTCAGATCGTCGTCCAGCGCATTTTCGAAATCGGATTTTTCAATTGAGTGTTCCGTGTTGGACGCCCGCTCGCGATCTATCGGAGTTGGACCTTGGACGTTTTTCTCTTTTGCGATTTCCCGCAACCGCGCGAGCCACTGATCAATCCGGCCCAACGACTCTCTGGCCTCTTTCATTCCCTCCCACGTAAAATTGAGCGGCACCCGATAATGCACGCGCAACAGCGCGTAACGAAGCTCGCGTCCGGTGTAACCTTTCGCGAGAACATCCGGCACGATATAAAAGTTGCCTAACGACTTTGCCATTTTCTGACCATCGACCAGCAAATGCGCGCAATGCAGCCAGTAACGGACGAATTTCTTTCCGGTGACGCCTTCGCTCTGTGCGATTTCCGCTTCGTGATGCGGGAAAATATTATCGACGCCGCCGCAATGGATATCGATCTGATCACCTAACAACGCCATCGCCATTGCGCTGCACTCGATGTGCCAGCCGGGCCGGCCTGGTCCCCACGGCGAAGCCCATTTTACGTCGCCGTCTTCTTCATCGCACGCTTTCCACAGCGCGAAATCCCCTATGTGTTCCTTGTCGTATTCGTCGTGCTTCACGCGTCCTGTCGATTGCAATTGCGTGAGATCGAAGTGCGCGAGCTTGCCGTAATTCGGAAATTTGTTGATGCGAAAATAAACTGATTTGTCGTCTGCCTGATAAGCCAGGCCGCGCGCGATAAGCTCGCGGATCATGTCGATCATCCTGTCGACGTAACGCTGGTCAGTGGCAGCGGGGAATTCATCTGCGCGTTTGATCCGCAACGTTTCGGAATCTTTAAAGAATGCCTTTTTGAATTGCTCGGTGAATTTCGCCAGCGGCACCTTTGCTTCCCGCGCGCCGCGAATCGTCTTGTCATCCACATCGGTGATGTTCATCACCCGATGCACCTTGTAACCGCGCAGCTCCAGATGACGCTGAAGCAAATCCTCGAAGATGTAAGCGCGAAAATTTCCAATGTGTGCGCGGCTGTAGACGGTTGGCCCGCAAGTGTAGATGCTGACTGCGTGCCCGTCCGGATCGCGCGGTTCGAACTCTTCGATCTTGCGCGAGTAGGTGTTAAAGAAGCGCATTGTCATGTCGAGCGAAGTCGAGACATCTCTCGATTAACAAATAAGAGATTCCTCGATCCGCAGCGCTCCGCTCGGAATGACAAACGATTCATTCTTGCTCAACGGTTGCCACCGCCATTGCGGCGATACCCTCGCCGCGCCCGATGAATCCGAGCTTTTCATTTGTCGTCGCTTTGAGGCTCAGATCCGATTCGCTACTATCGATGGCGGAGGCAATTTTCTTCCGCATCGCGGAAACGTGCGGCGCGATCTTCGGTTCTTCAGCGACAATAGTTGCATCGATGTTAAGCACGCGGGCTTTCTTTTCGGCAAGCAATTTGCTCACCTGCTTCAAAATCTCGATGCTGCTAATCCCGCGAATGGACTCGTCCGTGTTCGGAAAATGCTGACCAATATCGCCGGCGCCGATCGCGCCCAACAATGCATCCGCGATCGCGTGAGACAAGACGTCTGCGTCTGAATGTCCTTCCAATCCGCGCGAGTGTGCGATCTCGACACCGCCAAGGATCAGTTTTCGGCCTTCAGCGAGGCGATGCACATCGTAGCCAATTCCGCATCGAATCATGGGACCAATGACGAATGACCAATGACGAAATCGGAACGATGAAAAGAGATCCTCAACCGCTCGGTCGTCATTTGAGCATTCGTAATTCCTTCGTCATTCGACATTCGAACTGCGTCATTCATCGCTACAACTTCAGGTTAATCACTCCATTAAACGCAACAATACTGTATTTGTCTTTCATGTCCTCGCGCGGGCGAAGATCGACAGTTCCACCGGCGTTTTCAACCAGTAGCCAGCCGGCTGCTATGTCCCACAGACTGATTCCCTGCTCAATGTAAGCGTCGAGTCGTCCGCAGGCGACATAAGCCATGTCGAGCGCAGCGCTGCCGAGTACTCGGCATTTGCGCACACGATGAACCATTTGCTGGAGCAACGGGAAATTTGCGTTGATCGTCTCGCCGGTCTTGGCGAGCCCTACAGAGACCACTGCTTCAGCAAGGTCGGCGCGGTCGCTTACGTGAACGGGATCGCCATTGAGTTTTGGAGTCTCGCCTTTTTGTCCTTTCCACATTTCCCGGCGGATTGGGTCGTAGATAACACCGACCATGACCTCATTGCGAAAGCGCAGCGCAATCGAGACGCAAAAATGTGGAATCCCATAGAAATAATTCACGGTGCCATCAAGCGGATCGACGATCCATTGGTGCTCGCTGGATTGATCGCCCACGATTCCTTCTTCGCCATAAAGCGAGTGTTTTGGAAATTCTTTGAGAAGCAGCTTCGTAATTAACTCCTGTGTCTGAATATCGATCTGCAGCTTGATGTCGTGCGCCGCAACGGCATTGACCCGCTGCGGGCGCCCGAAATTTTTGCGAAGCAACTTTCCGGCGGCGCGCGCCGCCTTTTCAGCGGCATCAAGATAATGCTTCATCGTGAAAGATTACGTTGCACAAAGAAGACAAAGTGCACAGCGGAAATGCAATTGGAGGAACAGCAAAGACCGCGTGCCATTCTCAGCGAAGCGAAGGATCTCAGATAACCTGATTGATCACGCTTAATGAAGTTGCGTATCAGATGCTTCGATTGTGAGATCCCTCGCCGTCTGTTGCGGACTCGGGACGACAATAAAAAACCGGGAGGAAAATAAATTCTCCTCCCGGGGTTGAAGTTAGGTTTGTGACTCCGAAAGCCTTCGGAGCCGTTAATCAAGCGTGGGGCGTTAATGCCTCTTTTTCTTCGCTGATTTTTTCTTTGCTGCTTTTTTCTTCTTCGCCATCGACTAATTCCCCCCTTTCATCCGCAACACGCGCGGAGCTCTGTGAAGAGTTGGGAATGACTTCACTTAATCGAGTTCAGTTAATCGTCACATCTTTTTTGTCAAACATTTTTCTTGCGAATTTTGAAATATTTTTATGAGCTGGCGCGCGATAATTCTTTTTGGCGCACGCGAAATTTTCTCTTTTTCGCCATTTCGAAACAAAATCGTCACTTCATTCACGTCGCTCTCCATTCCCGAATTTGCGCCGCTGACATCGTTTGCAACGATGATGTCGCAATTCTTTTCGCGCAGCTTCTTCGCGGCATTTTCTTCCACGTGATCTGTTTCCGCAGCGAAACCTACGAGAAGGAATTGGCGGTCTTGCCGGTGGCCTAACGAATCGAGAATGTCGCGCGTGGGAATCAGTTCCAGCGAAAACTTCGCGCCGTGCTTTTTGATTTTAGTCGACGAAGCGTTTGCCGGCTTGTAGTCAGCGACCGCGGCGCACAGGACGCATATGTCAAACTGGTCCGCATGGTGGTGCACCGATTCGAACATTTCGTCACTCGTCAAAACGGAAATCAGTTGTGCGCCGCGGGGCGCCTCGAGGTTCACCGGGCCTGAAATCAGCGTGACATGGTGCCCTTCAGCGAACGCTGCTTCGGCGATGGCGTAGCCCATTTTCCCGGATGACCGATTCGAAATATAACGAACCGGATCGATCGGCTCGCGCGTCGGCCCGGCCGTGATGAGGAATCTCACGCGATCAAATTATCCTGGCGCGCGAGCAAGAACTCCGCGCGGAAGGCGATGTCGTTTACTTTCCAGAGTCTGCCGACGCCTTCATAGCCGCACGCAAGCATTCCTTCTTCTGGTCCGATAAATTCAGCGCCGCGCGTTTTCAATTTTTCCACGTTATCCAGGGTAGCAGGGTGTTCCCACATTCTTCCATTCATGGCCGGCGCAAGCAGAATTGGGGCACGCGTTGCGAGTGCAATGGCTGCAAGCGGATGATCGGCCAGTCCATGAGCGAGCTCGGCGATGATGTGCGCTGTCGCCGGAGCAATCAGGAGAAGGTTCGCGCGATCCGCCAGCTCAATGTGGCCGGGTCGCCAACTTTCCTTTTCGTCGAAGAAACTAGTGGTCACGGGATTTTTTGAAAGCGTCTGCAAAGTGAGCGGAGAAATAAATTCCGTCGCATCCCTCGTCATGACGACAAAAACTTCGTGACCTTGTTTGACCAGCAAACTGGCGAGCTCGGCAGATTTGTACGCAGCAATCGATCCCGTCACTCCGAGCACGACCGTTTTGGTGCCCGGTCGAATGCGCACAACTTTTCGCGCGCTCGCTTTGTCACGTTTTTTTCTGGAATCTCTGCCTTCTGCGATCATTTTTCGATCAAGCGCCGGCTCAAATAGCCTTCTGCCTCCATGATCTGCCGGAATCTCCGCAAATCTTCCTCCATCGATCCACTGATAATAGTATAGCGATATTCGCGCCAGTGTTCCATTTCCCGGGCGGCAGTGGCCAGGCGCAAATCGATTTGCTCCGCGGTTTCCGTTCCGCGATTTAGCAAGCGTTTCCGCAATTCCTCGAGATCGGGAGGCATAATGAACACGTCGGCCAAAGCATCTCGGATAAGAGGATCGCCGCAGTTTCGAATAACAGCGGCGCCTTGCGTATCGATATCGATCAAAACATTCTTTCCGCTTTTTAGATTTGTTACGACCGGTTCGCGTAGGGTGCCGTAACGGTCTCCGTGCACGTGCGCGTGCTCCAGGAAATTTCCCTTGTCAGCTCGCTCGCGAAAATCTTCATCGGAAACAAATTGATAATCTTCGCCGTCGATTTCACCGGCGCGAGGCGCTCGGGTCGTGCAGGAGACGGAATAAAAAAGATTGGGGGTTTGACGAATCCTTTCCACGAGTGTGGTCTTGCCCGCGCCCGATGGAGCAGAAACCACAAAAAGAATTCCGCGCCGGCTGAATTTTTTACTCAAGATTTTGGGATTGCTCGCGAATCTTCTCCAGTTCTGCCTTGCAGGCGATGACGCGCTGGGAGATTGCCGCATCATTTGCTTTTGCGCCCAGCGTGTTGAGCTCGCGAAACATCTCCTGGGTGATGAACTCCAGAGTGCGTCCGACCGGTTCTTTGCTGCGCAAATGATGCGCAAATTGGGCGAGATGGCTCTCCAGACGCGTTAGTTCCTCGGACACGTCTGCGCGATCGGCAAAGAATGAGATCTCCTTCAGCAAACGTTCATCGTCACTGGCAATCGGCAAGCCAGCCTTCTGGATGCGATCGAGAAGCACGGCGCGATATCTTTTCACCACATCGGGATGAAATGCGTGTATTTCCTTGAGTTTTCTACGGATTGCTTTCAGGCGATGGATCAAATCCTTGGCCAGATGTTTCCCCTCGCGTTCGCGCATTTTGATTAAATCTGAAAGCGCACCGCGCAGCGCGCGATCGATCGCCGGCCACGCTTCTTCGGCGTTCAAGGCCTGTTCAGGAAAACGCATCACTCCCGGGGCCTGCAAGATTGTGCTGATAGTGATCTCGCCTGGGGCATTCAACTCTTTTTGCAATGCACGCATTGCTTCGTGATAAGAACGGGCCAACTCGGTGTCGAGAGCCAGGTTGCGCGCGCCGTTGGGGCTACTGTGGAGAGCAATTGTGGCATTGGTCCGGCCGCGCGAGATATTTTCATTGATCGTCTGGCGAATGCGCGGTTCCAGTTCCGCCAGGTCCCGCGGCAGATTAATTACGATATCGCTCTGCTTTCGGTTCACTGAATTGAGCTCCACGCTAAATTTTCTTCCGGCGTGGGCCACCTCAGCGCGGCCATATCCAGTCATGCTTCTCATACTCGGTGCAAAAGTTTATGCCAGAGAAACGCTCAACGTTCAATGCCCAACCCGTTTTTGCGACGCCATGGCGCGGACAGGCGCCAACTGCTCAGTCCTGCGCCGCTTTGCTGGTAGAGATCGATAGTCGCGCACGTGCAAATTGTTCAAGAGAGTCTGGACCGCGCGAAGGTGCGGTGAGGGCATAGCGACACGTCCGATGGATTTAAACCACTGCTGGTTTGGAGGCAGTTTTCTCGGTGCTCGCCCATAGCATACTACGAGCTCCACTTGGTGATGTGTGAACGGGAAAATCGACGTGTGAACCGGCTGATCAGTTGTCGATTGCGTTTCGAGCCGCGGCAAAATCCACATCCCACGCCAGCGTGCGGATGATTGCTCAAGCAGAATCTTGCCCTTGCTAACGACGAATGCGTGTCTTTCGATAAGTCGCTTTGTGCGCGGTTTGGATTTTTTGATCGGCAGCTCTTCCGGATTTTTTGTGCGGCAGAATTTCTTCACGGGGCAGACGTTGCATTTCGGTTTATCCGGCAGGCAAACGAGTGCACCCAAATCGATAAGCGCGGAATTGAAACGCGCTGCATTGCGTTTCGGGACAAGTTGCGCGGCATTTTTCCAGAGTTCCTCGCGGCCGATCGCAGAATCGATCGGGGCGTGCATGTCGAACAATCGTGCGAGGACACGCGAGCTATTCACTTCGACAATTGGGGCTGATTGATGAAAAGCAAAAGTCGCGACTGCATTCGCCGTATAGCGGCCAACTCCAGGCAATTTGCGAATCGCCGCGATATCGCCGAGAAAGATTCCCCGGAGTCGATCCTGCACAATCTTGCAGGCCGCATGAAGATTCCGGGCGCGGTTGTAATAGCCGAGGCCTTGCCAGCCGTGGAGAACATCGTTTTGCGAAGCGCGCGCGACCGAAGCGAAGTCAGGAAATCGGCGAAGCCATTTATTATAATACGGGATCACGGTGGCGACCTGGGTTTGCTGAAGCATGAACTCGGAGACGAGGATCGCGTAAGGATCGCAGGTTTTGCGCCAAGGTAGATCGCGGCCATGGCAGCGAAACCAGCGGAGGAGGGACTTACGAAAAGGGCCAATGCTTCGAGCTGAGCTCACACTTCGCACGACAGGCTTCTAACTTGTCATGTCGAGCGAAGTCGAGACATCTGTAGATGTTTCCAGGTTGCCTCGGCTTCGCTCGGAATGACAAACGGTTTGAGCTCTGAGCGCCTGCCGCCCCCTCGGCTTGCCGAAGGCGGGGTAAGCGTTGAGCGTTGAGCGTTGAATTCTTATACTCATCCGCTCACGCAAGAAGAAGTCATAAAGCTGCGGGCTTTGCTCGAAGAACTAGGCTTCCATTTCGCGCCGAAGGAATGGACCGTTTTCTTTGCGCAGAAGAACAAATTGAGCGTGGCGGTTTACCAGAAAGGACCAAAGGTTCTCGTGCAGGGAAAAGGAGTGGAGGAATTCGTGCAGTTTGAGCTGGAGCCGAAGGTCCTTGGCGAAGCGAAGCTGGGCTATGAAGAAGTGCATTCGCCGGAAATGTTCGAGCCGCATTTCGGTGTGGATGAGAGTGGCAAGGGCGATTTTTTCGGGCCGCTCGTGATTGCGGGCGCGTACGTCGACCGGGGAATCGCGCGCAAACTTCTAGACGCCGGTGTCGTAGACAGCAAGCGGATTGGCTCCGATGCGCGGATTCGCGCTTTGACGGACGCTATTCGGAAGGAATCCCTTGGTTTGACGGACACGGTCCTGATCGGGCCCGCGAAATACAACGAGCTTTACGAGAAGTTTGGCAACTTGAACAAACTGCTTGGATGGGGGCACGCGCGAGTAATTGAGAATCTTTTGGCGAAAAAGCCGGATTGCCCAAGGGCATTGTCGGACCAATTTGCGGACGCGCGCGTGGTGGAGCAATCGTTGTTGCAGCATGGGAGAAAGATCAACATCGAACAGCGACCAAGAGCAGAGTCAGATATCGCGGTGGCGGCCGCATCGATCCTTGCGCGAGAGGCATTCATTAATTGGCTGGAGCGTAAAGGGAAGGAGATGGGTTTGCGGTTGGAGCGCGGCGTGTCTGCCGGTGTGAAAGAAAGTGCCAAGAAACTTGTGGAAATGAATGGACCAGCTGCATTGCGCGCGGTCGCCAAAGTGCACTTCCGAACCGCACACGAAACGGCGCCGGACTATTATCCCGCTCCGACTCCGCGCGAGAATTGGGCAGGCCCACGTCTGCCTCAACGTAGCTCCGGCGAAGGTGGGTGATTTGCGATTTGTTAATGCGTTAGAACGTCACGACGCTTATTGCTTGTCGTATTGTGGCGTGCGAGCAGTCATTGAAGAACGTTTGGCCTTCTGGTCGAAGAGGTTACCCAGTTTAAAAATCGCGTTTTTATGCTTCATTGAGCCACCACAAGAGCAATATGGAACGATTAGTAAAATAGATATGGCAAAGTTAACCAAGCGCGACATCGTAGTCGCCATCAGTAACCAAACCGGCATGGTCCAGCATCAAGTCTTCGATGTGGTCCAGCGGACGCTTGATAAAATCACCGACAGTCTAGCTAGCAATATCCCCGTTGAACTGCGCAATTTTGGTGTTTTTCAGCCGCGCCTTACCAAGCCGCGCGTCGGTAGAAACCCAAATCAGCCCGGGAGCAGTTTTGTTATTCCGCCACGCGCGACGGTGAAATTCAAAGCTGGCAAGATTATGCGTCAGCGCGTCGAGAAGCTTTCGCGGGAACTCAAAGAAGCGGCAGAGCGCAAGACCAAGACTGAAACAGGCGCGCCAAACGCTGGATAGGGAAAACCCTCAGGGTTGAGGTTCGGAGAAGCGCTACGAGAGCAGATTCTGGATCGTTCTTTCCAGGCGCTCAAAATTGATCGGTTTGGTGAGATGTTCGGCGAATCCTGCCGCTCTGGCTTGGTTGACGTCTTGTTCTGTTCCAAAGCCACTGAGTGCGATTCCGGGCAGGTTTTTGTTGAGACGCACTTCACGCATTAATTCGTAACCGCTGCGGTCCGGCAATCCGATATCGCTGATGAGCAGATCGAAGTCCTGTGTGCGCACTTTCTCCACGGCCTGATCGGCGGAATGCGCGACCGTAATTTCGTAGCCACGGCGTTCCAGCATCCTTTTCATTCCGATGCAAGTGTCATGATGATCGTCCACCAAGAGGACTCGCCGATGCCTTGCGACGGCCAATTCTCGTTCCGGGCCAGCCGGTTGATCTTTCCTGTCGCCGTCGGCGCCGGCCGGCGTGACCACGGTATTTAGTTCCAGCGAAAAGATGGCGCCCCGATCCCTTCCAGGACTTTCGACTTGGACTTTTCCGCCATGTGCGTCGATCAGCGCCTTTGAAATCGCCAGACCGAGGCCGAGTCCTCCAAAACGTCGAGTGATCTCAGCCTGCCCCTGTTCAAACGCGTTAAAGATTTTATCGATCTTTTCTGGCTCGATGCCGATGCCTGTATCGATAATGCGAACCTCGATTTTGTCTGGCTCGGGGTTAATCGTCTCGATAGTGATTCGGCCTTTTTCCGGCGTAAATTTCACACTGTTCTTGATCAAATTCCAAAAGACTTGTTGTAGTCGCGCCGGATCGCCTTCCACGTGTGTTTGAGTAGCGCGAAGATGAAATTCCGCTTCGAGATTCTTGGCAGCGATTTCCTCACGGCATATTTCGTAAGCGCGCTGCAGGAGTTGGTGCACGCAAATCGTTTCAAAGCTTAATTGCAACTTGCCTTTTGCAATTCGAGTCACGTCGAGCAGATCATCAATCAGCCGTGCCTCAAGTTCGACGTTGCGGCGGACGACCTCGAGCGCTTCCCTGACGGGCCGCGAATCTGGCAGCTCAGCCTCGAGCTCTCCCACCATCGCAAGTACCGGCGAGAGTGGACTCCGCAGCTCATGTGACAGCAATGCCAGGAATTGGTCCTTTGCGGCGTTCGCGCCAATCAATTCCTGACGCAGTGTGACATCGCGTGTCTTGTCTTCGACCAGATAAAGCACGCCTTGAATGGTTTCGTGTGAGCCTTGGAGCCGGAGCAAATTGACATTCAAAAAATGGGTCATACCCGTCTTATCCTTCAGGGGATGTTCAATTAGCTGAAATGGCGTTCCAAAGGTAAGCACCCTCTCAATTGCCCCGGGCGGCGCAATCTTCACGTTGTCGTAGGTAGTTTCCGTAATGTCGCTACCAGCTGCCATATCGCCAAAACGCTCCGCCATGTGAGCAAAGGCATAGTTGGCATGGAGAAAACGGCGGGAAGCCGGATCGATGAAAGCGATTCCGCTGGGCATGTTGGCCAGCATTTTTTCGTTGAAGATGACTTCGCGCTCCAGACGCTGTTTCGCTTCCAGCTGACGCTGATAATACCCGCTGCCCAGCCATGCGAAGACCGCAGTGAGAACGATCAACCAGGCTGCCAACACAGTCATTCGTCCCAAAAGATCGTGAACCGGTTTGTAAGCCAGGGTCCTCGGCTGCTCCACTACGGCCACCCAACCGCTCGATTCAATCGGGCTGAAAGAATATAGATTGCCATGTCGTTCAAAATGCCCGCTTTTGCTCTGGCTGATCTCTTTGATCAATCCTTCATTTGCCTTCGGTGCAGGCGTTACGGGATTTGGCTTGAAATCGCTGGCAAAAAGCGCCACGCCGTTTTGATCGAGTACCTCAAAAACAAGTCGATCTGAAAACTCAATCGCAGACAAGCGCCGGCCAATTCTTTCCACCAGGACGGAAACTCCGACATAACCCAGGATGGTCCTGTCCGGCGCACGCACCGCACCGACAATGTCAGTGACGGGTCGGTTATCCGACAGCCTGGGGTGAATTGCCGAGACAAAGGTTGCATCCGCCGCGGCCGCTTGCTCGCGCCAGTACTCGGAGCCAAAATCCTTGCCGATCATCTCCGGAGCCGTGGGAATCGATGCGATCAGGTCGCCGTTCGCCCCTGTGATGAACATTCCATCGATCTGCGGGTGGGAATAAAACGCAGAGTTGAGCCATTGTTGAGCAATCTGCGGATTTGGCGCGCTGAGATTATTCACCATTTCCGGCAGCGTTTGATAATATTCGATGACGCTGCTGCTGCGGTTTAAATCGTGGGCGACCAGGTGCCCCACCAATTGAATTAGAGTTTGCCGGTCGCGCAGGATTCTCGATTCCAGCGTGTCGCGCAAGATCGTATAGGAAACAATGAGCGTCAGGATCGACGGGATCCATCCCGCCAGAAGAATAGGAAAGATGATCTTGAAACGTTCGAAACGGTCGCGCCTTCGTTTCGTCATTGTGTCTCCCAAACTGATGCCTTCCGGTTGCGAAAATTGGCCCATCACCGTTACTCTGCTCGCCATTTCAGGCAAGCATGAATGTCGCGAGCAAAGGTGAGGTCGAAATGCTGGGTCAGTCCAATCACACCAGAAAATCGTCCAGTCTTGGACAATCAAAGAGATTGCCAGACCGTTCGCCCTCTCAATTACGAAAATCGAGGGGAGATTGTTGTGTATCAACAGAATGCGGCGACGATTTTCAGAGGCAAACGTACGATTTTTGAATTGACGGACATGGTGAAAACGGCATCATGTCGGCCTTACCCCGAAAAACTTTCGGGGCTGTAGAACTCCCATGCAAGGAAGCCTCGCACACATTATCTGGTCGATTTGTTATCTGAGCGTGCTCATCGGGCTTTCGGCTTATGGCATTCATCGCTATTTCATCATCTATCTGTATCTGAAAAACCGGAAGCGGATGCCGGTCCCAGCGCGTCATTTTGAAAAACTGCCACACGTGACAGTGCAACTTCCGATCTTTAATGAAGTGTACGTTGCCGAGCGTTTGCTTCGTTCCGTGAGCGAATTGGATTATCCGCGGGAGCTTCTCCAAATCCAGGTCCTGGACGATTCAACCGACGAAACCCGCGAGATTATCGCCTCGTGTGCGGAGGAACTGCGACAGCGAGGCTTTAATGTTCAGCATATTCATCGGGTCGATCGCACTGGTTTCAAAGCGGGCGCGCTGGCGATAGGGCTCGAGGCTGCCGAAGGCGAATTCGTTTGTATCCTGGACGCCGATTTTGTTCCGCAAAAGGATCTACTGAAGCGAACCATCCATTACTTCACTGACCCGAAAGTCGGAATGATCCAGACCCGCTGGGGACATTTGAATCGCGGGTATTCGTTGCTCACGCGTATGCAGGCGATCTTTTTGGACGGACACCTTTTGCTGGAGCAAACCGCGCGCAGCCGCAGCGGCAGGTTTTTCAATTTCAATGGAACGGCCGGTCTCTGGCGGCGTTCCTGTATCGAACAAAGCGGAGGCTGGCAATATGATACGCTGTGCGAGGATCTCGATCTCAGCTATCGCGCGCAGCTCGCAGGCTGGAAATTCATTTATCTTTCAGATGTTGTAACTCCGGCGGAACTGCCGGTAGACATGAACGGGTTCAAGTCTCAGCAGCATCGCTGGACGAAGGGCTCCGTTCAGACTTGTAAAAAATTATTGCCCACGATCTGGCGCAGCCGCCTTCCATTCCCGATCAAGCTCGAGGCGACTGGGCATTTGATGTCCAACTTCGCCTACCTGCTGCTTGCTTCCCTGTGTGTGCTTCTGCATCCCTCGACCGGGGGGCCTCAGGGTGGGTGGCTCCGTACTTTGCTTATCGACATTCCGA
Source organism: Candidatus Udaeobacter sp. (assembly GCA_035938475.1). Lineage (GTDB taxonomy): Bacteria > Verrucomicrobiota > Verrucomicrobiia > Chthoniobacterales > UBA10450 > Udaeobacter. Next base: position 19,647 of record DASZGW010000082.1, on the reverse strand, counting down.
TCTTCCTTGCAGCATCGGCTTCGGTTGCGGTTTTTTATATTTGTGCCCAACGCGAACTGCATCCCCGGACGTGGATGAAAGAGATTCTGTTTCTGCCATGCCTCCTTGCATTGGGAATTGGTCTTTCGCTCAACAATGCGCGAGCAGTCCTGGAAGCGCTCATCAACCACAAATCCGACTTCACGCGTACACCCAAGTATGGCATTGAACGGAGGTCGCAGCCGTGGCGCAGTTGCAAATACCGGCCGCTCCAATCGACACTTCCGCTGGCGGAACTGGCTTTCGCAATCTATTTCACGTACTTCGTGGTGTTCGCGATCGTGCATGGCCAATTTCTTTCGGTGCCGTTCCTGCTGATGTTCCAAGCCGGTTTCCTTTACGTCTGCGTCTCTTCATTTAGCAGTTACTGGTCCAAAATTAATTTTGGCAGGTCCGGCGCGGGCGATGCAATTCCCGCGTGACAAATTCAAAATTCTCGATTAAGAAATTGCGCATGCTTCGGCCCCTGGCAGTAATTTGTGGTTTCATTTCAATTACACCTGTGTTCGCGGTCTCACCGGTGGAGACATCGAGCCAGCTTATCATTAGCGTGCGCGATCAGAAGCTAATGCTGGTACAGAACGGCGGGAAAGTGGCGACTTACCCAGTCTCCACCTCAATGTTCGGCCTTGGAGACGCTTGGGGACGAATGACAACTCCTCTGGGTTACCTCGCGGTCGAAAAAAAAATTGGTGACAACGCCCCGACGGGTGCCGTGTTCCATAATCGTCGATTAACTGGCGAAGTTCTGCAGCCCAATGCTCCCGGGCGCGACCCGGTGACCACGCGTATCATTTGGTTGCGCGGCCTTGAAGCGCAAAACGCGCATGCTTTTCAGCGTTGTATTTATATTCATGGGACGCCGCAGGAAAAGACGATCGGCCGGCCAGCCAGCTATGGCTGTATTCGAATGAAGTCGAGCGACGTTGCCACACTTTATGATCGCGTTCCGCTTGGGGCGCTCGTGCAGATTACCCCTGAGCGCTTGCCGAAGGTGACAAAGGCACCGCGATCGCAACCGACCAATACTTTCGTAGCCGCGAGCGCAAAACCTCAGAGCCAGGATCAGACGATTTCTACCCCAGCGTCCGGCGCTACGCTCTCGGTCGAACAAATGCGGATGGGTGGGGCTCTTGCCGCCCAACGACAAAAAACGAAGCTCGAATTGAACAAACGGTTGTAGTGCTCAGGCCCTGGACGGCCACAAGTAGGCCACTTGGATCTAGGAGTGCGTCAATCTTAATCTCGAAGAGCTTCGGAGTTGACAATCGTAATGCGCTCGCGAGCGTGCACATCCACCAGGGTTTTGATTATTACCAATGGCCAATACCAAATCAGCTGCTAAACGCGCTCGGCAGACAGTAAAGCGATCACTCCGCAATCGTAGCGTTGTGACGCATCTGCGGACCATGCATAAGACGGTGCGTTCCACGCAAACGCCTGGCTCCGATCACGTCCGCGCGCTGATCTCAGCAATCGACAAAGCCGCCAAGCGCGGAATCATTCATCCAAATGCCGCTAAGCGCCGTAAGGCGCGACTTGGCAAGGTGCTCGCCGGGGCTAAATAATTTGTAGGCGTCTCGCTGTGCGAGGTACTGCGCTGATGTGTTTGCAACGTGCACTCGCGATGCGTCTCACAGAGACGCGGTTACAGTAAATGCCGATTGCATATCCTACCGGACGGATAGATTCTTGCTAATGATTCCCGCTTTCCTGCTCGTGTTTTCGGCTGCGGCCTATCGCATTACGACCGGCCTTTTGATTTATTCGGGTGCGACCTGGCTTTCTAATTTCACGCCGCTCGCGGCAATCGCCCTCTGTAGCGCGGCGTACTTTCCAAAGAAATACAAATTCTCAGTGCCGCTCGTTACGCTTTTTATTTCCGACGCGGTGATTAACTTCCGTTACGGCGCGCCGCTGCTCGACTCACAAATCGTCGTTCGTTACGTCGCGCTAGCTGTTATTGGATACGCGGGGCTTTTCCTGCAGAACCGGGCATCGCTGAAAACGCTTCTGCCGGCGTCTATCGTTGGGTCGACGTTTTTTTATGCGATCACCAACGCGTTTTCGTGGTTAAGCGATCCCGGTTACACGAAGAATTTGGCGGGCCTCATTCAAGCGCTGACGATCGGCTTACCCAGTTACAGCGCCACCCCCAGTTGGATGTTCTTCCGCAATTCGCTCATCAGTGATCTTCTGTTTACCTTGGTCTTTGTTCTGTCCATCAACCTTGGCCGAAGCGCGGAGGGCTCGCGCGCCCGTGCCGCGGTTCCGCGCGCGGCTTGAGCCGTCATGCAGCCGGTGGAGCAGCGCGACGAAGTCGAGATGCTCTCGCTGATGCTGTTGATTCGGCGCTTCGAAGAACGCGCCAGTCAGCAGTATCAAGCGCAGAAGATCGGTGGTTTTTGTCACCTTTACATTGGGCAGGAAGCAGTTGTGACCGGCGCTGTCGCAGCCGTTCGTGACGATGACTACATCATCACAGCTTACCGCGATCACGCTCACGCGCTTGCTCGCGGCACAAGCCCCGACGCCTGTATGGCGGAGCTATTTGGGAAAGACACAGGGTGTTCGCGCGGGTTGGGTGGCTCGATGCATTTTTTCGACAAGCAACATCACATGTACGGAGGTCACGCCATTGTCGCAGCTCACATTCCGCTGGCAGTGGGATTGGCTTTCGCCATCAAGTACCGAGGCGAGGATCGCGTTACGCTCTGCTTTTTCGGTGATGGAGCGATCAATCAGGGCGCCTTCCACGAAGCGTTGAATCTCGCGGCTCTCTATAGATTGCCGATCGTCTTCATTTGTGAAAACAACCTTTTCGCTATGGGTACTTCCGTGCAGCGATCAACCTCGCTCAGGCAAATCGTCGATCGCGCGGAAGGTTACGACATTCCTGGAGAAATTGTCGACGGAATGAACTTTCGTGAAGTCCGCGACAAGGTTGCCGAGATGGTAGATTCCATCCGGAAGGAACCGCATCCATCGTTCCTGGAAGTACGGACTTATCGTTATCGCGGCCACTCGATGTCGGACCCGGCAAGTTACCGGACCAAGCAAGAACTGGAGAAATATCGACTCGATGATCCGATCACGCGTTTACGCGCCCAGCTTACGCGTGAAGGAAAATTGACGAACGAACAATTCGATCAACTCGACAAACGAGCGAAAGAGACGGTGCTCGCGGCCGTAAAATTCGCCGAGAAGAGCCCCCAGCCGCCGCTCGATAGGCTTTACGATTATACATATGCCGACGGATCTGCAGGGGCGGGCGTATCGCCTGCAAGATCCGATAAATCTGCAGCCGACCCGGCTGCTACTGCAGAAGAGGGGCGATGAGAGAAATCACATATCGCCAGGCACTCAATGAAGCGCTCGCGGAAGAACTTGAGCGCGATCCGAACGTTTTTCTAATGGGCGAAGAAGTCGCGGAATACCAGGGCGCCTACAAGGTTAGCCATGGTTTGCTTGAGCGCTTTGGGCCGCGGCGCATTATCGACACTCCAATCAGCGAGAACGGATTTGCCGGTCTGGGAGTTGGCGCGGCGATGGTCGGCCTGCGGCCAATTATTGAATTTATGACGTTCAGCTTTTCGCTGGTGGCATTCGATCAGGTCGTGAACAACGCTCCGAATATGTACACGATGTCTGGCGGGCAATTTAATATCCCCATCACGTTTCGTGGACCTAACGGCCCGGCACATCAGCTCGGCGCTACGCATTCGCATGCAACGGAGAACTTTTACGCCAGCGTGCCGGGACTAAAGGTTTGCGCGCCGGCGACGCCCCGCGACGCGAAAGGATTGCTTAAAACAGCCGTGCGCGACAACAATCCAGTTCTGGTCCTGGAAGCGGAGTTGCTCTACAGCTCAAAGGGAATGGTGGAGCCCCCAGATGAAGAACTGCTCATCCCCCTCGGGAAGGCGGAAGTGAAACGCGAAGGCAGCGATGTCTCGATCATTTGTTATTCACAGACCGTTCCGCTGGCGCTCAAGGTTGCAGCCCAACTGGAGGAAGAAGATATCTCCGCGGAGATTATCGATCTGCGTTCAATTAAGCCGCTCGATGAGAAGGCAATTTTCGATTCGGTCATTAAAACCCATCGCGTCGTGATCGTCGAACAGGATCATCCATTTTGCGGTGTTGGGGCAGAGGTTTGCTACCGGATCCAAAGAAACATTTTTGATGCGCTCGACGCTCCCATCATCCGCGTATCCCAAGAAGACGTGCCCATGCCATACAATGAGCGCCTCGAGAAAGCGGTGCTCCCAAACGCGGACAAACTCGTCGCTGCTGTGAAACGGGTTTGCTACGCATGAACCAAGCTAAAAGGTTACAAGAGTTAAAAGGTTAAAATGGAGTCCGCGCGTAACATTGTATCTTTTTGATCGTGTAACTCTTTAACCTATCAACTTTTATCCCATGCCCGAAATCCAGATGCCCAAGTTGAGCGACACGATGACCGAGGGCACCCTCGTCGCGTGGAGAAAAAAGAAGGGCGACCAGGTCTCGGCCGGGGAAGTGCTCGCTGAGATTGAGACCGACAAGGCGACGCTGGAATGGGAATCGCCCGAGGACGGAACCCTCACCGAGATTTATGTCCAAGAGGGCGGCAAGGTAAACGTGGGCGATAGGATTGCTTTCATCGGTGGTGAAGATGAGGAAGCACCCAAAGAAGAGGAGAAGGAAAAAGAGAAGGAAGAAAAAGAGGAAAAGCCAACAGCCAAAGAAGAAGAAAAGAAGGAAGAGAAACCGAAGAAGCCGGAGCAACCAAGAGAAGAAACGCCGACAACGGAAGAGAAGGAGGGGAAAAAGGCGGCACCACCAAAGGCACAAAAGAAAGCTGAACCTGAAAAACCAGCGCCGAAAATCGAGAAGGCCGAGGAAGCGCGGGCGAAAGCTTCGCCGGTCGCTCGCCGAATTGCGGCCGAGCTCGGTGTTGATCTTTCCAGCGTCAACGGCACCGGACCGGAAGGTCGTGTAACGGAGATCGACGTGCGCGCTGCAGCTAAATTAAAATCCGCTGCTTCGGCGACTAAAGTTCCGGCGACGGTAAAGGCTGGCGAAAGCGCGCGCATTCAACTGTCCGGAATGCGTAAAATCATTGCCCAGCGACTGGTCGAAAGTCTCGGCCCAGTTCCACATTTTTACCTTAACATCGACATCGATGCCGCGCCGCTGATGGAGGCGCGGGAGGAATTGAAGTCGGCGGGCGAAGGCACGGATGCGGCGAAAATCACAGTAAACGATTTTGTCTTAAAAGCAGCCGTGCAAGCAGCAGTCAAGGTCCCGCGAGTCAACGCTTCGTTCGACAGCGATGCAATTGTGCAATACGCCGACATCGATCTTGGAATTGCTGTCGCAATTGAAGATGGTCTTTTGACACCGATTATTCGCGCCGCCCAAAACAAATCGCTGCGCGAGATCAGCGAACAGGCAAAGGATTTAGCGCATCGCGCGCGCAACAAACGGATGAAGCCGGAAGAATTTAAGGGCGGCACATTCACAGTTTCAAATCTTGGCGGCATGGGCATCGACAGTTTTTCCGCTGTCATCAATCCTCCGCAAGGTTTCATTCTCGCTGTTGGCAGGATCACGAAGGTCCCTGTAGTGGACGATTGCGACCAGATCATCGTGGGCCATCGCATGTTGCTCACGATGAGCTGCGACCACCGCGTGATCGATGGCGCCCTCGGAGCTGAATATCTGAAAGAACTACGCCACCTGCTGGAAAACCCTGCGTTACTGCTGGTGTGAATTTCTAGCGAGAAGCGCGCGAGAGCCAGTCTTACCACGGGTGACCACATGCCCTGTCTGGAATCCTAGTGGTTATCGTGGCCCCGTTTCCCAGGTCATGAAATCGTCAAGCGTTTGCCGGGTTCTATCGACTACGAACTCGACCACGGCTGCGTCGTCGATGAAGCCTAGGAACGGAGTTTTGTCGGGAATTAAGTCGAATGGATCGACCAGATAGTTGAGAGCAGCAATAATCCATAACAACGAATCATGTGTAACCTGATTGTATTCCTCGCGATGATGCGCACGGACCAAACGCAGCATTGTCTGAAGATAAGGCCAATACTCCTTAAAGGAGTCTTTCGGCACAGCCGCTGCCTTTGTCGCTGCTTCGTTGAAAAGTGTCTGTAGACGATCACGATCATCGATGCACGATTTTGCATCGGTGAGCGCTCTTTCGAACGCTTCGCTGCGAAGGGCGGGTTTGCTGTAAGGGCTGATTCCCGCAATTTTTTTTGAAGTTGGCCGCGTCCTGGGCTTGGTACCCGATTTCGTTTTTACTTCTTTCATCGGTGACTATGAGAGCAGGTAGATGCGCGGATGAGAAGCCCATTCGAGCGGAATGGCTAATCCAGTTGATCAACAGCTACGGCTTTGTTGCCAGAACTAATGGTGAAGGCCCGGGCGCTTCCAGCTTTCGAATTTTTTTGAAACCTGCTTCTTCCAGCCAGTTTTTGATTTGGTTAAAGCTGAAGGTGTCGCCTTTTTCAGTGTTGACTAGCATTTGCACTGCAAACATCAGTGACGGTAGCGGTTTAGTGTGATCGTCGTTCACCAGCCATTCTGCAATTGCGATCGTGCCGCCGGATTTTAGCGCGCGGAAAATCTTTCTGAGCAACCGACGGCTGCGATCTTCGCCTTCGCTGTGCAAGATGTGACCAAGGGTCGCGATATCATAGCCGCTACCGAAATTCGCCTCCGACATATCACCCTCGACATAATTAAAGCGATCGCCGACGCCGAACTTTTGTGTGATTCGTTTCGTCGTCGGAATCATTCCTGCCCAATCGAGTGCGGTCACCTGCACCCGCGGCGATTTTTGGGCGAGGGCAATGCCCCAGATACCTGAACCTGCGCCAAGATCGAGCACGTGAATTTCGTTCTTTGCCTTCGCTAACTTCAAATGATCGCCGAGCCTTTGTGCAGGCGGATAGCTCATGGGGATGATGTTTTCCACCAGCTGACTGAAGAATTCCGTGCCTTCGGTTTCCTGGTTCACGGCCACGGCCGGACGACCTTCGCGAACGATATCCGACAGTCGCAGCCATCGTGAAATGAGCTGGGGCGCAATGGTTCCAAAAAACCCCGCGTGCGTTCCCGGCTTTTTGCTTAGAAGAAAGGAGGCGCTTTCGGGTGTAAGCGAATACTTTCCTTGCCGATCTTTCTTTAGAAGACCTAGACCAACAAGCGCATTCATCAGAATCCGCAGAGCCCGCGCCGATGCCCCGGTTTTCTTTGCAAGCTGCTCTGGTGTTTTCGCGTCGCCTTCCAAAGAGTCGAAAACCTTGTTACTCACGCCCGCGCTGATGATCAGCGGCGGCGCGTAAGCAAAGCTAAGTTCCATCAAACGTTCGGGCGTGACTTGTTTTGTACGACGAGTTTTCTTGGCCATATCAGATTTGAGGTTTCGAAAATTAACATCGACAAATAAGATTGGGAATCAATCGTGACCAAGCATTCTTCTGATCTTGAGACGCCGCGCCTCACAGTCTTCTGCAAGACACGCGAAGAAATGGAGGCTGGCGAGCGCGCCGTGCTCGCGCCGTTTGCGGAAAAGTCCGGTGACTCGCGCGGCCGGCAATATTCAGAGCCGAGCCATTCGTTTCGGACGGAATTTCAGAGGGATCGCGCACGCATCATTCATTCACGCGCCTTTCGTCGGATGGAGTACAAGACGCAAGTCTTTTTGAATGGGACCGGTGATCACTTACGCACCCGGCTGACGCACTCCATTGAGGTTGCGTCCATCAGCCGCACGATTGCGCGCGCATTACGCCTGAATGAAGATCTCGCGGAAGCGATCGCGCTCGCGCACGATCTGGGACACGCGCCCTTTGGACATTCGGGCGAAGAGATGCTGGCTGAATGCATGCGCGACCACGGCGGCTTCGATCACAACCATCAGAGTGTGCGAGTGGTCGAGCTCCTTGAAGATCCCTATCCGAATTTTCCGGGTCTGAACTTGACATTCGAAGTGCGAGAGGGTCTGCGAAAACATGGAGCATTTCACCAGATGGAAAAACTGACGGGACTGCAGGCACGCACTCCTTTACAAAGCTATCGTTGCTCATCGCTGGAGGCGCAGGTCGCGGACCTTGCGGACGAGATCACCTATTACAGTCACGACTTGGATGACGCAGTCGATTTCGAAATCCTGAACGCCGCGCAACTGGAACGAAACGAGGTCTGGCGTCGAAGCCTTCGAGCTGTGCTGGCACGCTACCCTTACGCCCGGGAGCCGGAACTACACAAGCTAATCATCCGAGACATTATCGACACGGAAGTACGCGATCTGGTCTCGACCAGTGCAAAATGCACTGCAGATGCGGGCGTGCAAAGTTCAGACGAAGCGCGCCAGCAGCCGGCGCCCTTGATTCGTTATAGCGATGATTTGTTCCAGGCGAATCGCGATTTGCGAAAATTCCTGTACCAGAATGTTTATTACGATCCGCGCGTCTCCGAAGTAAATCGGCGGGCCTGCGAAATGCTCCGGGTGGTTTTCCAGGCGTACCTGGCGGATCCTGACAAGCTGGGCGAGACGGCGGCGAAACGAATTGAAACCGAGGGATTGCATCGCACGGTCTGCGATTACATCGCGGGAATGACCGATCGGTATTTGATGGAAGAACACACGCGGATCGCGACCGCGTAGCCGCCTCGCTGTGCGAGGCGCGAGACTGATGTGTTTCGCCGCCGCGCATTGCGCGTCTCACAGAGACGCGGCTACAACTTACGCTGCCGCGCTTCCGCTTTCTTCCCGAAGATACTGAATCACCAGCCGCAGCCGTTTATTAATAGAGAGTTCTTCGAGCACGCGTTGCCGACGAAGGGGATCGCTTACAAATGTTGAGGTGACGAGATCAGCAAGCAATTCCGGGTCGCTCAAATCGGAAAGATACCGATCTACTTTAGGTGGAAGCTGCCGTGGTCCGTCTCCTTTCAGGTTCGAATAAAGCTCCAGCACTTTCGCAGCCAGCGCTTCGGTTTCTACGGACGTGGTGAATTCGGATTCGAGTGACTCAATCCTTGCAATTGGGAATGGCGCTTCCTGCTGAAAAGCACTGAATCTGACACGTTCGAGTCCCTGCAGAATCAGGTTCGATGTGCCGTCACTTCGTTCCACGCATGCGCGAATGAGACCAACGCTGGCGATCTGAAAAAAGTCGGCGGTCGAATTCCATTCAATGCAATGCGGTTTGAGCAGCGCAACGCAAAACATGCGGTGATGGGCGAGGGCATGCTTTAACATCTCGCGATAGCGCGGCTCAAAAATGTGAAGGGGGAGCAGTGCATGCGGAAAAAGCAGAGCGCCAGGCAACGGCATAACCGGCACTTGTTTTGGGAGGGTCACAGATGAGGACATGGTGCGTTCTTTTCTTGTACGATATGTGCGTTGGAGAAAGAGCAAGCGAAGGCAACAAGGATTTAGTGTGGGGAGGCGATTCCCAGTGCCCGAAGCTGTTCCAGCGATATTTGTCCTTCGATGTCGCTTCGGCCGAGCGAAACATATACAAGAGCCGATCCGCAACAGGCGAGGAGCACACGCGAAGCTGCGCCCAATTTACCGATTCCCATCGCGCTCACGGCAACGTCAAGGTCCTTGGTCGCGACGAAATCGATCAATCGCGTCAGTTGCGCGGGAACGTCCGTGCGTGTCGCCAGCTTGAAAATATCCGCGCCATACGTCTTTGCCGCGCGCGCTTTGTCTCGCAACTGATTGGGAGTCGGAGTGCTTTTCAGGCAGTGAACTGAAATGATCCGCCGCACGTTCTGCTTTCGAGCCAGCCGAAGCAGTGACTGGAAGACAGGCGCGGAACGCAATTCGACGTCGATATAACGAGCCCGGAATAAAAACCGAGCGAGAAGATTCTGTCGTTGTGGCGCGGATAATCGATTTGCACCGCCTTCCATCGGATGTCGAGCCGTGATGATCAGCGGCGCGGGTAACTTCGAAATTTTGTTCTCTAGTCGGTCAACTAACCGCACAAGACGATCCAACCGCAGTTCAAAAAAATCCGGCGGCTTGCGCATTCGAATAGCGAAATCGAGCTCTGCCGGCGACATGATTACGCCCACTACTCGGTGACGTAGGCGAGGCGTGGCCGAACTGCGCGCGATCACATTTAGCGGCCGGCCCTTGGTGCGTAGCGTGAAACCATTCGCTCAACGTACTTGGCCATAATGTCGAACTCGAGGTTCATCAGATCGCCCGCTCGGACCCGGTCCAGATTGGTATGCGTTTTCGTGTAAGGGATAATCCACGTGACGAAACTTTTCGGAAGAACATCGGCCACAGTAAGACTGATCCCATCGACGGCAATCGAGCCCTTCCTCGCGACGTAATGGGCGAATGTGTGAGGTAACTCGATCTCCAATCGAAAATCTGCGCCTCTCTTCTGGTAGCCGATGACCGGCGAGACACAATCGACGTGCCCTTGAATGAAATGTCCGCCAAAGCGCTCGCTTGCAGTTACGGCACGTTCAAGATTTACCAGATGCTTCCGCTGCAAGTTTTTTAGATTTGTGCGGGCGATCGTCTCTTCCAAAAGATCGAAAATCAACTCGTCGCCGCGGCGCGAGTTCAGGGTGAGGCAACAACCGCTAACGGCCAAACTATCGCCGCGCCGTATCTTTTTCGCGACGCGCGGAGCGGTAAGTTTCAATTGATTGCGGCTTTTGCTTGTATTCACTGCAATCACGGTGCCAACTTCTTCGATTAAACCGGTGAACATTCTGAAGAGCTTAAGTTTTCAGTTTTAAGTTTTAGGGAATCTGTACTTAAGACTTAGCACTTCTTCATTCCTATTTCATTAGCGTCCGTTCGTGGTTAGAAAATGAGCGTGTATTGTCCATGGCTGTTCGTTTAAGGAAACTCCCGCCTTCTATCTTTCAGCGCTTTTTCCGCACCGAGACAGTTGGCGGATCAGTCTTGCTTCTGTTCGGCATTGCTGCGCTGGCTCTGGCGAACTCACCGCTCGCCGCACCGTACGCTGGTATTTGGCGAACACCATTAGCCGTGGGGATCGCTGATTACTCGCTTTCACTGACCCTGCATCAATGGATCAACGACGGACTGATGGCAGTGTTTTTCCTGTTGGTTGGTTTGGAGATCAAACGCGAGCTGGTCGTCGGTGAGCTGGCCTCCGTGCGCAAGGCAGCTCTTCCCATCGCGTGCGCCATCGGCGGCATGATTGTGCCGGCTGCGTTGTACTGGATTTTCAACCCGATTGGATTGGGAACGCGGGGTTGGGGTATTCCCGTTGCGACCGATATTGCCTTTGCCCTCGCCGCACTGGCATTGATCGCACCGCGTGCGCCAACCGGTGCAAGGGTATTTTTGACGGCGCTGGCGATCGTTGACGATGTGGGGGCGGTGCTTGTCATTGCTACTTTCTATTCACAGACCATCGCGTGGGGAGCGCTCGGCGTCGCAGGTCTGCTGGTTTTGGTATTGTTCGGATTCAACGCAATTGGAGTACATCGGCTGTGGCCATACTTGTCAGTCGGAGTGGCGCTCTGGTATTTTGTGCATCAGTCCGGCGTGCACGCGACGGTTGCTGGAGTGGCCCTTGCTTGCACCATTCCCACCCGCACACGGACCAATGCAGCGCAATTCTCTCGGGAGGCACGCTCAGTTTTGGATCGCTTTGACCAAACTGAGAACGGCGATTTTATCGTTTTGACCAGCAAGGCACAGCAGGAAGCCCTTTTTGCACTCGAGTCTGCAACGGAGGGCGTAGCGGCGCCGATTCTGAGGCTTGAGCACGCGCTGCATAAATTCTCAGCATTCGTGGTGATGCCGCTGTTTGCGTTCGCAAACGCGGGAGTCACCGTAGGGTTACCGATCCAGCACGCAGAGATTGCCGTCGGAGTGTTGGTCGGACTGGTTCTGGGCAAGCCGCTGGGGATTATGGCGGCGGCTCTGCTTGCAGTTAAGTCAGGCGTTGCCAGACTTCCTCATGCTGTGGGCTGGACATCTTTGCTGGGTTATGCGTGGCTCGCCGGAATCGGTTTCACCATGTCGCTGTTTATCGCAATGCTTGCGTTCGATGAGACTGCGCCGATTGGCGCCGCAAAGTTGGGTATCGTTGGCGGTTCGCTCGCGGCTGGGGTCGCGGGCGCCATTGTCCTGAGGATTGCCTCCGGTTTTCGTAATGAATAGGTCCCATCTGGCCCCCGAGTCCCGTGTGGTACATCAGGCGCAGACGCAAAGCCTCCGTGGGAGCGCGCCCATTACCGTTCTCTCTTCCATTCTCTTCCTGTCCGGGATTGGTGCACTCATATTCGAAACTCTTTGGCTGAGGTTAAGCGGGCTCGCATTCGGCAACTCGGTCTGGGCGGCGGCGTTGATCCTTTCCAGTTTCATGGCTGGCCTGGCACTAGGGAACGCGATCGCCGCATCATCGAGAATTCGGCGATGGCGACCGCTCCATCTATACGCGTTGCTGGAGGTGCTCGTCGCTCTGCTTGGCTGCACAATCGTTTTTGGTCTTCCAGTGCTAGGCGAATTGTTGCGACCCCTGTGGCAAATGCTCTGGAATTATCAGCCCGCGCTTCTCGGACTGCGATTCGTGGTCTCTTTCCTAATTCTACTTGTGCCAACAACGGCGATGGGCCTGACGCTCCCAGTGTTGATCGAAGATCCAATGTTGCGGCAAACCAATTTTGGGCGCGCGATTGGTTTTCTGTATGGCTCGAACACGTTAGGCGCAGTGGTTGGCGCTGTGCTCGGTGAAGGTTATCTCATCGCGGCGTTTGGTCTTCGAGGCACAAGTTTGGCCGCAGGTTTGGCGAGTTGCATCGCTGCCGCGGTCGCTTTGCTGATAACACAAATTGACGGGAACACGGCTGCGCTTGTTCCTGAGCGCACGCTTCCTCTGCGTTTAGTCGCAAGATATTGGCCCCCGTGGCGCATGCTTTTCATCAGCTTTGGGACGGGCTGCATCCTTTTGTCGCTGGAAGTGATTTGGTTCCGATTTTTACGACTGTACGTCGTTTCAACGCCCACGGCGTTCGCCATAATGCTCGCGGTTATACTGGGAGGAATCGGGCTGGGCGGCGTTGCGGCGGGCATGATGCTTCGTCGCTCCGCCCGATCGAATCATTTGCTTCCTATCCTGTTGTTGCTGGCGGCGATTGCAGTGCTTTTATCATACCTTTTCTTTCCGGGCGAAGCGGTAAAAACGCCCGGTGGTGCTTTTAGCCTCGCTTCCTGGCCGCAAATCGCGTTGCTTTGCCTGGCCTTAATGTTCCCCGTCTCATTTTTGTCAGGGATTTTGTTCCCGACCATCGTTGCCCTCGTCCAAGCCAATGTGGAAGATCGGATGAACAGCACTGGAATCACGACCTTATTCAACACGGCCGGGGCAGCAGTTGGTCCACTGATTGCAAGTTTTGCGCTGTTGCCGAACCTCGGCCTTCAGTGGAGTCTCGTCTTATGCGCCGTAGCGTATGCTTTGCTCGCCACGCTTAGCGGCGAACAAACAGTGTCGTCCTTTAAGCGACCCATCAAATTCGTAATCGCTGCGCTTTACGCCACAGTACTTCTCATTGTCGCAATTGTTCAATACCATCGCGCGGACACGCCTTTTGAGCATGCGAGTCGTCCCTACGAATTGGACGACCAAGGGCGCGCGTTCGCCTACGTTGTGAAAAAGATCGAGGGGACCTCAGACACATATCAGTTGCTGCGACGCGATCTTTTTGGCGAACCATATTACTACCGACTTTTGACCAACGCCTTTTCGATGTCGGCCACAAATCCGCGCAATCAGCGCTACATGAGATTGTTTGCCTATCTTCCTCTGGCTCTTCGTCCGGAGTCAGAAGATGTGCTTCTTATCTGTTATGGCTGCGGAGTCACGGCCGATGCGCTGCTCCACGGACCGAACGTCCGGCGAATGGATATCGTGGACATTTCCAAAGAGGTGTTCGCTCTCGCTGATTTCTATGCTGGCATCAATTACTCGAGCCCGCTGCGCGATCCTCGCGTCCAACCAATCGTGCAGGATGGACGTTTCTTCCTCCAGGCAAGTCCGCGGCAATACGACATTATCTCCGGCGAGCCGCCTCCGCCGAAGGTGACCGGCTCAGTCAATCTCTACACCGAGGAATTTTTCTCACTCATGAACAGCCGACTGAAGGAAGGTGGAATCGCTACGTTCTGGCTGCCGCTCAATCAATTGAAGGTGGATGAAGCAAAAGCAATTCTCCGTGCGTTTCACAATGCATTTGCCAACGCCTCCGTGTGGGCCAGCGCCGATCAGGAATGGATCATGATGGGCATCAAAGGTCCGGGGCGCAAAATAGAAGCAGAAAAACTTCGGCAATTGTGGAATGACCCAGCCAGCGGCGCGGACCTACGGAAGATTGGAATTGAGGTTCCCCAACAGCTCGGCGCGCTGTTTTTGATGGACGGCGAAGAGATCGAGCGCATCACCCATGACGTCGCGCCCCTGACCGACCTTTATCCGAAGCGGCTAACGGATGAATACTGGGATGACGAAGCGAGTCACCGCTTCGCTTTGACGTATTTGAATGCGCCCTCAGCGTTTCAACGTTTTCTTTGGTCTCCATTGATCAACAGAATTTGGCCTGAGGCGCTCGACCCGGAAACTGCCGGACTGCAGTCATTTTTTAATCTTCGTCAGTCACGATATCTCTCCCAGATGACTGGAAGCAACGATTTGGCCGAACTGGATCTTTATCTGCGCCGTTCGCGCCTGCGAATACCGGTCCTGGAGGTGCTTGGAAGTGACGGGTTCCGGCTGTCAATTGCGGAGCGTGTTGCGAAAAAATCGCAACCGCCTCCGCTGGAAACGATGCCAGACTTGGTTGCGGGAGCGCTTGCGCAACGAGACATCAGCGGGGCAATTCGCCTGCTGGAGAACGAGAAAGATCGCGGCCAGTTTCGTCTCAGCGACACGTTTCTGCTTACTTATCTCTACTGTTTGAACGGCGACGTGGACAAAGCAGAAGGATTCGCGGCCTCGAATGCTGCTGCGATCAAGAAGGATAGTTTCGTCGATTGGCTGTGGGCGAAATTGCAAACCGATTTCGGATTTCATCCTCCGATCGACCACGAATGATTTAACAGCGGATTACGCTGATGGCGCGGATAAGAGACATTAAACTAAATATGAAGATTTCGTGGAGAACATTCTGGGCTTTGCTGTCGCACGACGCGTTTCCACTCTAACCGAGCGCTCTTAAAATTGAGCAAGATGTCCAGCTCGAGCGCGGTGATTGTCAGATAACCAACCATCTGCGCGACATGAGCGTCATTAAACACAGCAACGACCTTGGGATCGACGATCACTTTTTCGTAAACGATTAAATCTGGAGTTAAGTTTCCGATCAGCTCGTTCTGATATAAAACAGGAAATTTCTTCTGCGATTTAACGCAATGCTCGCGTTTCCGCAGTTCGATAACCAAGGCACGCTCGTACAGTTTTTCATCAAGACCAGGCTTCATTTCGTTGAGAACATCCATCGCTGCCCCCGATGATTTCTCCGCTTAACTTCTCGTGAATCAGTTTACCCATTTCCCCGCCGATGCTACGCCTCCGCCCGGCGGTCGAACAGAAAAATTCGTGTTCCGAAATATCCGCGACGTCCGCGTGATCGGCGGTTCTGGGGGTTCAAAAAAACTTTCAAAAAAGTGAAAAAAAAGCTTGTCAGCCCCCGACGCGTTCCGTTAAACGGGGACTTAACGCGACAAATGCGCCCAGAAGACCGTTCAAAAAAACTTTCAAAAAAGTGAAAAAAAAGCTTGTCAGCGCCATAGATGTTTAATAAGCGTGTCAAAACCTAACCAAACCAATGGAGAAACTAATGACTAAAAACGTGCTAAATAAACTCGGATTCCTTAGCGCCGTCTTTGCGGCGGCCGTGGGATTTCCTTTAATTTTTGCATCAACCGCATCCGCTCAGTTGCCGGCTCCGGCAGTTCCGGCTAACCCGGCGGCGCCGGCGCCTTCGGCTGAGGTCGAGCGCGTCATCGTGACGGGTTCGAATATTCCCACGGCGGAAGAGACCGGCCCGAACCCGGTGGACACCTATCGGCCGCAGGACATCGAGAAGCTCGGTATCCGTAACGCAACCGACCTGACCACGTTTATCCCGCAAGAGGCAGGCGGCACTGTGAACCAGAACATCGCCAATGGCGGTGACGGCACGGTGCAACTCAATCTGCGCGGTCTGTTGCCAAAGGAGACCTTGATCCTGATAGACGGCAAGCGCATCGCCCAGGCCTCATTATTCGGTGGCTACGACATCCAGTTGATTCCCTTCTCAATGATCGATCACATTGACATCCTCAAGGACGGCGCCTCGGCTGTGTACGGAGCAGATGCCGTGGCTGGCGTGGTCAACTTCTTCCTGATCCACAAGTTCCGTGGTTTGGAGATCGGTGGCACGTACGGAAACACAAACCTTGGAGCGTCCAACGAGATGAGTGAATGGGAAACGTGGTTGAAAGCCGGCACGGGCGATGACAAGACCGACATCGTGGTGATCGCCGATTTCTACGAGCGCGGGGGTGGCCTGTTCAGCCGTGACCGCGACATTTCCAGCAACGGGAATTTTACTCGATTTGGAGGATTCGATGTTCGCAGCGGGAACTTCCCTGGCCGAGTGCATGGCGAGCGTTTGATTCCCAGTTTGTTTTTCAGCGCGAACTCTCCGACGCCGCATTCGGCGCCTAACGTCGCGACCTCTCCATTTTATACCGCTCCAGGTGCCGTACCCGGCATTGCAAACGGTACGCCCGGGGATGGTAACTACATTGCCTTTAACTTCGCGGCTTTCACGCCAGCGCTGCCTCCTGCAGATCGCCAGGTGTTCTACGGCTCGTTCACCCGCGATCTGTGCGACAAATACCTGACGATATTTGCCGATTTCAAAATTGCGCGGTCCTTTTTCGATTCATCCCTGGCGGCTGTTCCGTTCACGCCGGATCCATTTAAGAAGCCGGGAACTAGCGTAGGGTTTAGCCCCACCGGAATCAGTGTGCCAATCTCGAATCCGTTTAATCCATTCACGGTCGGAGATACGACCCTGGCTATTAACGGAGTCCTAACCCCTGTGACTACTGGCGTCCGGTTTCGTGGCATTAACGACACAGGACCCAGAAGCGAGAAGTTTACCTACTGGGATATGCTCTTCGATGTCGGGCTTAAGGGCGAGATGGGAGAGCTTGGCGATTATTTTAAGACGTGGAACTGGGAAATGGGCTTCCGCTACTCTCGCAACGAGGGATCAGACGAGTCCCTGGGTGAGGCCAGCCAGCCTGGCCTGCGAGACGCGCTGCTCGATACGAACCCGGCTACGGCCTTTAATCCGTTCCTGGGCACCTTTGGTCGCAATACGAACGCGGCGATAAGCCGGGTTTATGTCAACCTGCATAACACGGCCACCTTTGAGCAGCCATTGGCTTACGCCACGATCAACGGTGATCTGTTTAATCTTCCTGCCGGGCCGGTGTCGTTTGCGATCGGCGGCGACTATTACGGCGAGAGATGGACCCGCAGGCCTGACTCACTCAATACGACGTTCCAATCAATCGGTTCAACTGATCGTGAAGGCGCGAGGGTGAACCGGGATGTTTGGTCAGTTTTCGAGGAAGTGCGGGTACCCTTCACCAGCCCCACATGGAACTTCCCTGGGTTCTATAGCCTTGAAGTTGACTTTGCAGAGCGCGAGCAGTGGTTCAGCCAGAATACTACGCCAGTGCTGAGTACTGATTTCCCGTCAGCGCATACTACATACAACGCGCAAAAGCCAAAGGTGTCCGTACGCTGGCAGCCGGTCGATCCGAAGTATATCGGAGCGGTCACCCTGCGTGGCAGTTACACCGAAGCGTTCCACGCGCCGACGGTGCTCGAGCTCAATCCTGCGGGCTCGCAGAACTTCCCGCTGGTTGTCGATCCATTTTCTTCACAGACCGAGCCACAGGTCGAGGAACGCATTAGCGGCAATCCCTTCCTGCATCCGGAAACTGCGTATGAATGGACTTACGGGATTGTGTACAGCCCGAAATGGATTAAGGGTTTGACACTTAGCGCTGATTGGTGGCACATCGACGTGCGCGATATCGTAGCCCCGCTTGGCGCGCAATTTATTATCTCGAACAGCAATCGTGCACCGTTCAATACTCTCGTAACTCGTTCGCCCTCGACAATTCCGGGAGAACTCGGGCCTGTTACGTTGGTGATCGACCCGAACGAAAACATTTCCGGTGCGATTTTCGAAGGTCTCGATTACGAAGCGATCTATATCCTGGATTCAACGATCTTCGGACACGGAGACTGGGGTAGAATTACCAGTACGGTCAACGGCACGTGGCTATCACGGGCTGAGCTTCAACCCGCTCCGGGCACGAAACGGTTCGGCATCGCTGGCGAATTCCTACCTACATCATTCACACTAACCAGTTCACTGCCGAGAAATCGGGCCAATTTCAGTGTCTTCTATGATGGCCCGGCTGATACATGGTTGGGTGGCTTGGATGTTGGAGCAGTTGTTCACTGGATCTCCCAGTATGAAGACGACAATGTCGATCTGGTCGGAACTTTCGACGGCGGGACGCCCAAGCAGCAAACGCCGAGAACGGTCCCGGCAAATCCGACCACTATCGCAAATGGAACTGCTGGCTTTGACGGTGCACATGCGCGGAAGGTCGCTTCTTGGACCACGCTCGACCTGATCCTAAACTATACGTTTAACTTCCCGCCGCCGGCGCCGGCTGAAGTGCCTGGCTTTGCCAAGGATGGCGGCAAAAACGTGAAGATGAAGGATGGCAAGGAGAAGAACGTCATCCCAGTGTCCACGGCTGAGTACGGCTGCAGCAACTGGAAATGGTGGCTTAACAACACCACAGTCACGCTTGGTGTACAGAACGTGGGCGACTTCGATCCACCGTTCGTGGCTGGCAACTTTGAGAACGGCTACGATGAATCGCTGACCACGATCAAAGGCCGGTTCTGGTACGCCGGAATAAAGAAGCGCTTCTAAAAATTAGTTAGCATAAATTCACAGCGGCCGGGCTCCTTACTGAGCCCGGCCGTTTTGCTTTTCGAAGTGCGCGGACGCCGTCCGCGTAGTTGTTTTTCAGCGATCGATTAGATCCGAGCAGCAAGACGCGTTGAGCGCCGTCTTCCGATTGTCAGCTGTAAGGCCCGAAGCCGGGCGGGTGCCAGAGTTATCGGCGATTGTGTGTGTAAAAGCCCAGGAGACCCCTTCCAACGAAAGGCCTGCGGTGACCTTTGCATTCTCATAAACGTACTGAGGATCATCGAAGGTGACGAATTTATGTCTCAGGGTCTGACCGAAAACCAACCACGTGATCGCGGCAAGAACGGCACATATCCCGATAACTACTCGGCGTTTTGAAGCCATTGACGGAGTGGAAACGCGTTTTGCCATTCCTAAGACGAGATCGACCATGTGTAGCGCACGCCGCTTTGTGGAGCAAATCACTGTAAATGGTCTTTCCGGGTTGTTTTGATGTTGCGGGGTCCCGATGCTCGTGATGCGATCACCCGGGAATTTCAGTTGAAGAAATAGTCCCGAGTTAACAAGATTCGACTGATT
>DASZGW010000081.1:0-11155 GCA_035938475.1 Candidatus Udaeobacter sp. | reverse complement strand
ATGTCGATACCGGAATGGGTTTTGAGCGAGTCACTGCGATTATTCAAGACACAAAAAACCTCACCGATTACTCCGGAACGATCTCGAATTATGAGACCGATACCTTTCGCCCAATCTTCGATGAGCTCGAAAAACTGAGCGGCAGAAAATACGGATCGACGATTCCAATTGTAGGGCGTCTCGGTGAGACGCCGACGGCGGCTGACACAGCCGCCGTACAAAATCAGATAGAGCAGGAAACGATCGATATCGCATTTCGTGTAATCGCTGATCACATCCGCGCATTGAGTTTTGCAATCGCAGACGGAATCATTCCGTCCAACGAGGGGCGCGGCTACGTTTTACGTCGGATTTTACGTCGCGCTGTTCGCTATGGGCGTTCGTTAGGCTTTCGCGAGCCGTTCTTCTTCAAGCTGGTCGATGTTGTTGCAAAAACGATGGGCGACGTCTTCCTCGAAATCCGCGCGAAACAGACACGAATCAAGGAAACTATTCGTCGCGAAGAAGAGGCGTTTAACAAAACGCTTGATAAAGGAATCGAGCTTTTTGAAGCGCGAATGCTTTCTGTCGAGCAGGACGCAAGGAAGGTCGCCCCGCTGGGAGGCTGGGTCATTCTGCCCGGCGACTTTGCCTTCAAACTCTACGATACATATGGTTTTCCCCTCGATCTCACTGAGCTGATGGCGCGCGAGCGTGGGCTCACTATTGACGTGGCCGGATTTGAGAAGTTGATGGAGGAACAGCGTGAGCGCGCCCGTAAGGGACAAAAAAGAGAAAACATCAGTGTCGAGCAAGGCGAACTCAAAGCCGCGCCGACGGAATTTCTCGGATACGATTATTTGGAGACTGAATCGGTTATCGAAACGGTTTTGCCCGGTACAAAACCGGAAGAACTAAACATCGTTCTTGATCGAACGCCGCTTTACGCCGAGATGGGCGGACAAGTCGGAGACCGCGGATTGCTTCATGTGCCTGGGCATGATCGCACGGAACTGGGTCAGTTGCGCGTAATTGATACGCAGAAGCGCGGTGATGTTTTTGTTCATCGGGCTGCGCTTTTGGAAGGTCGCGCACCGGAACCGGGCGAAGCGGTGCGCATTTCAGTGGACGTTGATCGACGCAAACTCATCCAGGGGCATCATACAGTGACGCACTTGTTGCACTGGGCGTTGCACGAAGTCGTCTCGCGCGACGCTTCGCAAAAGGGAAGTTACGTCGGTCCGGACAAACTGACGTTTGATTTTTCGAGCGCACCTCTAACGAAGCAGCAAGTGTGCGACGTGGAAAAATTGGTGAACGAGAAGGTCGCGGAGAATGCACCGGTTTCGTGGACCGAAATTCCCTTTGCAGAAGCGAAACAGCGAAAAGACATCATCCAATTCTTCGGCGAGAAATATGGAGATAGAGTGCGCGTTTTGCAGATCGGCGGTACTCCTCGCGCCCTCAATGGTTATTCGATGGAGCTGTGCGGTGGCACGCACGTGAAATCGACAGGTGAAATCGGGCCATTTCGAATAGTAAAGGAAGAAGCAATCGCATCAGGGATTCGGCGGATCGAAGCAGTTGCTGGGGACGCGGCGCGCGGTTGGGCTATGCAGGAAGCGGCGCGCCAACAGGAGAAATTTGAAGCTTTGGCGCGCAAGAAACCTGACATCGCGCCACTCGCTGTTTTTAAGAATGACGCAACTACTTCTGAAATGCTGCAACAGATCGATGCGCGGGCAGCGCATCTTGAAAAGGTCGAAGTTGAAGTTCGCGATTGGGAAAAGCAAAGCGCCAAAACCGCCGAAGCGGAACTGAGAAGCCGGGCCGCTCAAATCGCCAATGAACTGATTCGATCGCATGCTGGAGAAAAATTCTGTGTCGCCGAAGTGAAAGACGGGGACGGGAAACTGCTGCAGGCAGTCGCCGACACACTGAAGTCGAAATTCGGCGGCCCAATTTTTCTCGTCGGTGCGGCGAATGGATCAGTTGCACTGGTCGCCTCCGTCCCAAAGGAAATGAGCGTGAGACTTCAGGCGAACAAGTTAATTCAGCAGATCGCGCCGATTGTTGGCGGCAAAGGCGGTGGCCGCCCGGAGAACGCCCAGGGTGCTGGGAAAGACGCAAGTAAGATCGCGGAGGCGCTGGCAAAAGCGCGAGAGCTTCTCGGTTAATGGAAGGCGAGAGCCTAAGCTAAGTGTTTGAGCGTTGCCGGAATCTAGCCACACCGAGCTAACCCAGCGCATCCAAGGGTTGTAGCCACGGCGCTGTGTCGCCGTGCGGGCCGCAACGCGCTGAACGCCTCGACACAGCGAGGCGGCTACAACAACGCCAAACAAGTGCAGCTTACGGGACACTCACGCTTGGGAAACGTCCATTCTTGATTAGGCGCTTTAAGTTTTTTCCGTCAGCAGACATCCGATAAATCGAGTCATCCTTTTCGCCGGCCGCTTTGCTGAGAAAAAGAACAGTGTCGTTGTCGATCCAAACGCCGTCCCAGCCGAAAAGTTTTTTTGGTGTTAGCCTCGTCGCCTTTTGCGATTGGAGATCGAACGCCCAAAGCGCCGGCAACGGGGCGTCCCAGTCTTTGCGGCCGGATTCCTCGCCCATGTCGATGCTCAAAAGCAATCGCTTGTCGTCTGGAGAAACGTCAATCCGACCGTCGCCGCTCATATCGCCTTTTGGAATGATCTCCTCGATTTTCCATTGGACGCGAACCGCCCCGTCTAGTCCGATTTGATAAATATTCGTCATGTCCTGGCAAAAAGCTGATTGTCCGTCGCGTGCCCAGACCGGCGAGTAACAGGTCACTTCATTTTGAACTCCGGGCTTGAGCACCTGAAAATTCGTGCCGTCTGAATTAATAGCGACAAGATCCCAGACTTGGTGCGGGCGCGTAGTGAAAAGAATCTGTTTACCGTCAGCCGTCCAGCTTGGGTAATACGAATTTTCACTTGGGACGTCCTTAAAGACGTTCACCTTGCCAGTCGCGACCTCTATCACCGCAATGTGCCGCACGTAAGTCGTTTCGCTCGTCTTTTCGACCGTGTTAAACGCGACACGAGTTCCATCAGGTGAGATCGCTGGAAAAATTCCGTCGGCGATCTTTTTCTCGTTCGTTCCGTCAAGATTGGCGACGTAAACAGCGTTATTGCGTTCGAACGCAATCTGCCGATCAGCGGGAAATGCAGTTGTAGAAAGGCCAGCCAACGCGAAAGCGAAGAAAATCATTTTTCTCATGGTAATGCGACTGTAATGAAAAAAGTCGCGGCGAGCGCCAGTACCAGGACGATCAAATACACAAATCCACCAAAAAAGAATTTAAAAATGCTGATGAACCACCCCTGGCGATAAACGCGACGGATCGACAAGAAAATTTGCACTAAGAACGCAATCCAAAGGAGCGCGATGGTCCAGCTCGCTATCGGACCTGGGATCACGCGATTGAGTCCGATGGTCGCGAGCACGATTAGCATGACGCCGGTGTAAGCGAATGTGTGGATGTGAAGCGCGTAAATCAGATGGTCGATATAAAAAATGTGGCGGCGGAGGTAGAGGATTTTCAAAACAAGAGCGAAGAGGGGGATACAGCAGAGCATCATGTAAGGCAGATTGCTGAAGAGTGTGCTGATAAAAAGCCCCATTTTCGTTCCATGTTCGCCCATCTTCTCCTTTGCTCGCGCTTCGATCCAACTCTCGAAAGGAGTTGTGGATTTCGCCTGATCAAAAACCACAAACGGTCGCTCGCCTATTTTCCCAAATTCCTGCTTCTGCTGTTCGGTTTTGGGCGCGGGTGAAGGAGAAGGCGCGGTTGTTTGAGGAGAGGGCGCCGGTGAAGCCGGAGACTTTCGTAGTAATGCTTCCAATTTCTCGCGCGCTGCGGGCGGCAAATCTTCTTTCTTTAAGTCGGCTTCGAGTTCTGCTCGGTCTTTTGGACTGAGGTTGCCCGGTTCAAAACGAAGCCCTCTTGCCCCATAATTCACGGCAAAGAAAAAGAGGATGCTTGCGACAAGGTAAAGTCGCAGCGGATGCACATAACGCACCCGATGACCTGCGAGAAACTCATTCGTCAATTTCCATGGACGAACCAGGAGGAGACCGATCGTCGCGAAAAACTTCGAGTCCCAATTCAGGAATTCGTTGAGTAAATCGGCAATGACATGCCGGAAAGAGCGCCGATAATCGATTGCCGGTTGGCCGCATTTGGCGCACCAATGTCCCTGCAGTTGTGCTCCACAATTCTCACAGTGTGTAATCGCTGGACGCTGAATTTTCCGCCGGCCAAAAAATCGCCTCCGGCTCGATGGCGCTTGTTCGATTGCAGAGATCGCCGTATCGCCCAAGACAAATTTTTCCAGTTCATCGGGCATATAAGCGCCAGATTACAAAAACCTTTCTGCGGAGTCTACGCCTTGATTCAAGGCGTTAAGCTTGGAGCTTCTGAACGTCAGAATGCTTTATCGTCCGCGACCTGAGCGAGAATGCCGTTGAGCCGTCGCACGACCAAATCCTGCCACAGTTCGGTTCAACGAATGCTCCGGCCAACGTGCTCGACGATCTCCACGTAGGCTTTCAAGGGAGCTGACGGATCTTCGCCTTTCCATGCGACACAAGCCTCCGTCGCCACGGCCGGCTTGACTGGGCGAAACACGACATTTTTATGGGGGAGTTTTTTTAGCTGCTCGGGGACGAGGGCGACACCTAAACCGGCGGAGATGGCGTGGATCATCGTTCGTTCAAGGTCGACATCCTGCAAAACCTTCGGGGTAAAACCGGCGCGGTGACAGGTCTTGCTCAACCATTCGTGATAGTAGGGATAGCTTGCTTCTGACATTCCGATGAAAAACATCGGCGCAAGAGCTTTCAGCGCGACCGTCGTTTTGCCCGCCAGCGGACTGTTTTTGGGCAAGGCGGCGACGGTTTTGTAGGACGCAATGGTTCGGAATTCCAATCCGCGCCGTGCAATTGGCTCGTGTAATCCAACGAAACCAAGATCGAGCTTGCCATCTTCGAGCGCGCGAAATTGATCACCGCACGACATGTCGAAGAGGTTAACCGAAACAGTGGGAAACAATTGACGGAACGAAGCGAGCGTCCTCGGCAGCAAATCGTAAAAGAGATTGCTGACGTACCCAATATTGAGCGCACGAACCTCGCCGCTGTGCAATCGCCGGACGGACTCGACCGTTTCGGCTGCGAGAGCAAGAAGGCGTTTGGCATCGGCGAGAAAGGAGCGGCCCTCCTCTGTCAGCGTAACCTGTTGCTTTGTCCGATTGAGAAGCCGGACACCGAGCTCTTCTTCCAGATCCTTAATTTGCCGCGTGAGTGACGGCTGCGCGGTGTGCAGCTTTTCGGCGGCCTTTGTGAAGCTAAGCGCTTCCGCAACGCTGACGAAGTAGCGCAGATGACGAAGTTCCATCGGGGATAAGACACCTATTGTAAACCGCCTCGGCATGTTAATCCAAAAAAATTGCGGATCATGACAGATCGCTCGACCGCAGGCAGACGAGCCATACTTAAAAAGTATTACGTGCTACCGAGAAGATATTGGGCAGACGACGAGCGGAGGGGTATCGCTCTGCACGCCGGCTGATGGTTGGAATGCCGGGGCTGATTTATGAACCGGAACGCTTCAGCTCTTTGGAAAGGAAACCTTCGTGAGGGCGAAGGGACTTTAACCACTGAAAGCGGCGTTCTTGCGGAAACGCAATATTCTTTTCGAACGCGATTCGCGGAAGGCCTGGGCACCAATCCGGACGAACTGATTGCCGCTTCGTTAGGCGGGTGTTTTTCGATGGCCCTGTCCAATGAGCTTGGTCTTTGCGGTTTTCATCCGCAGCGCATTGAAACCACCGCCACCGCAACGCTGGAAGATTTGGCAGCCGGCTGGACAGTCACGCACATCCAGCTCGACGTTCATGCGAGAGTTCCGGACGCCTCTCAAGCGCGTTTCATGGATGCGGCGATCGCGGCAAAAACAAACTGCCCCATCTCACGCCTGCTTAAAACAAATATCTCCATGACCGCGAGTCTCCTCCCATGATATCAAATTCGTCGATTAGCCAAGCGAAGCTAATGCCGGCCAGCGGCAGAGGAAACTCGTTAGAGCTCGCCCTGGAAGTATCGGAGCTTCGCTACCGCCGGTTATTCGAAACCGCGCAGGATGGCATCCTGATTCTCGACGCGAATACCGGCAGGATCATCGATGTAAATCCATTTCTGCTCGATCTGCTCGACTATCCGTTTGAAAGCATGATCGGTCTCCGGCTCTGGGAGATCGGCCAGTTCAAAGACATCGCAGCGAATCACGCCGCTTTCGCAGTGCTTCAAACAAACGAGTACATCCGGTACGAAAATCTGCCGCTCCGCACGAAAACCGGCAGGGAAATCCAGGTCGAGTTTGTCAGTAATGTTTACTTTGTCGGGTCAGACAAGGTGATTCAATGCAACATCCGCGATATCAGCGCACGGGCTGAATTTCAGGCGGCGTCCAAGAGCCACGCCGATACACTCGAGCTCGCGTGCAGGGCAAGAGATGAATGGATCGCTGTGCTCTCTCACGATCTGCGCACTCCGCTGGGGGCTATCTCGTCAATGATCGACGTGCTCGAGCTGGGTCACGGTGAGGCCGGCACGCCCCACAAGAAAGATTTGCCGCCGCTGTTTGATAAGTCCGCCCTGGCATTCATCCGCCGCAATATTCAAAGTCTCGTGCATCTGGTCACGGAGTTGCTCGACTTCACCCATGTCGCCAACGGGGCCTTGGCGCTGAATCTCGAGAAGGTGGACGCGCACGAGGTGATACGCTTCGCCCTCAGGAATCTCGAGAGCCAGCAGAAAGGAGCGGGGATTGGTATCGATCTCCGGTTGCAGGCTCGGCATAGCCACATCCGAGCCGATTCGGGCAAGCTCGAACAAGTTCTGTCGAATCTGATTGGCAACGCGGTGAAGTTCACACCAAAAGGCGGCAAGGTTTCAATCGTCACGCGCAACGAGGAAAGCGACAGGCTGGTCATCGAAGTGAGCGACACCGGGATTGGCATTCCGGCAGACGCACTCTCGCGGATTTTTTCGCCGTTCGACCAAGGGGATTCGTCCATTCATCGACGCTACGGCGGTCTCGGTCTCGGTCTTTCCATTGCGCGTACTTTGACTAAAGCGCATGGCGGAACCTTGGAGGCCACCAGCGAGGGAGTAGAAAAAGGCGCGAAGTTTACCGCGCGTTTTAAGATAGACGACTCGGCCACTGAAGCCGGTGAGAATGAACGCCTAATCGCAGCATAGGAAACCAGCACACCTCGTGGGGGCGCAAACCTCAGATTATGGAACCAACTATCACACAAAATGGCGGCCTGTTCGCCGTGCAACACAGACCGGCGAAAAGAAATTATCGCCGCCACCATCACCGACCGATCGCAAGCCCCAATAAAGTGATCTCGACTTTACGAACGTCTGTCGGAGAATTTGTCTTTCGCCAAACTCCCCTCGGCTGTCATCTCGAGCTCAGCGTCGGCAATGTTCGTTGGGCGCTCGGATTATACGGGACGAATGAAGCGGCTGTCCGCGCGCTGAAAAACGGTAGGACGGGCTTTCGCACGTGGGATGCGTTGGAGCGCAAGACAGCTGCCAATCAAATAGGTACGCTAAGCCGCTGGAACAAGGCCGAGCAGACGGCGTGAACGAAAGTTCCTTTATTGCCAACGGAGGGAACTTCATGTTTCCCGATAAAGCGAACGTGCGGGCGGAGCGCCTGTTTTTCAGGTTGCCACTCGATCGCATCAATTGGTTAACCAGTTGCTTTCTCATTGGCACGCTGTCTCTCACATTGACCGCCGTCCCGCTCTATCTTTGGTTTTTCGGGCTTGATTGGTTTCAGGTCGTACTATTCTTTGCGATGCTTGCCGCTTGCGGATTTAGCGTCACCTTAGGTTATCACCGGCTTTTCGCGCACATTACCTTCCAGGCAAGCTGGCCGATCCGGCTTTTCACACTTATTTTCGGCGCCGCCGCGTTTGAAAATTCAGTTTTGATGTGGGCGAGCGAACATCGGCGCCATCACAAGCATGTGGATCATGACGATGATCCGTATTGCATTTCGAAAGGCTTTTTTTACGCGCATATCGGATGGCTGCTTTTCAAGCTGAATACCGATCAGCCGTACGACAACGTAGCCGACCTGCAGAAAGACAAGCTCGTTTGCTGGCAAGATCGACACGTCCAGTGGATCGCCGTCCTGGTCAGCTTCGGCATCCCGGCCATCCTCGGGTTTCTGTGGAATGGGTGGCAAGGAGCACTCGGCGCTTTCTTGATCGCGGGGGTTGCGCGAATCGTTGTGCTGCAGCATTGCACATTTCTGATTAACAGCGCATGTCACACGATGGGACGACAGCCGTATTCAACCAAGTGCAGCGCGCGGGACTCTTTCTTGCTCGCGCTCCTCACCATGGGCGAAGGCTATCACAACTACCACCACGAATTTCAGCATGACTACCGTAACGGAGTGAAGCCATGGCAATTTGACCCGACCAAGTGGCTTATCTGGACGCTGTCGAAACTAAGACTCGTTCGAAATCTGCGCCGCGTCCCGGCAAACAGAATTCGGTCGGCGGAACGAGAAACTGGCGAGCGAGTCCCTTGCGCCCCGTCCGGGACGAAACGCGCCGACGTAAAACTTACAGGCACGCGAGTGCAATAAAGAGTTTCCCCGAGTTATCGGGAACACTGGTATCGGCTGCCGACATCCATCGACTGGAACGGGTGCCTCCCATACCAAGAAAGTATCACGCCGAGCTTACGAAGTATTGGCTAGATAGAGACGGAAGCCGTATCTACAAATCCTGCCGCATCCATTTACCTGCCCGACTCGCCGAATTCATTCGGAAGCACGAGTCGGATGGCCTTTAGCTGCGATCACTGCAGCAACTTAGTAAAATAGAAAGTTAATATGATTAAATCATTCCTCAGTGTCACGTTTGCCACAGCCCTAATGGGTTTAGTGGCTTACGGGCAAACATCCACGTCCTCCACCACCGTTGCGACGGGGACCAATGGAGCAACTGAAACCACGACCACGACAACGGAGAGCACTGGCACCGTCACGGAATTTACTCCGGGCCAAGCGCTGATCCTAAAAACTGAAGCAGCCGAGCCCGTGCACTACAAGTTCGGCAAGACTGTCACATACGTGACTTCAGATGGACGGGTTATCGAAGCTTCAAAAATCAGAAAAGATTCGAAGGTTCGCGTTCATTACATCAAGGACGGCGACAACATGGTCGTTGATAAAGTCATCGTGACGCGGGACCGCGACTAAGATGGCAAGTTTGCTTGGTTAATTCTAGAGCCAAGCTAGCAATTCAGCGCCTGGCGGATCGAGACAGTTCTCGTCGCCAGGCGTTTTGCTTCTTTGATTTCAATCTGGAAAGCCGAGGCGCTGATTTTGCTGCGCTTGGGTTGCGCTGGCCTCCCGCACGGGGCAACAAAAATGGCGGAAACCTAGTTCTTTGTCGACCAGATGTCCGATTTGCACAGACCATTTAGAATGACCCGGGGGACTGCCGGCTGTGGAGGAAGACGCAAATCACACGCCACAGCACGCGAGAAATATATTGCTTGCCGCCGGAGATAGCGACGTGTTACCCACGATCCGTGAACAGAAACATCTTCTACATCATCGGAGTCATTGTCGTTATCGTCATCGTCCTCAAGGTGCTCGGCGTGTTTTAGCTCAACGCTGGATATCTATACCTCACGACGCGTAAAACCGCTGCGCTGTCTGGATCGCTACGGGATCCGAAGATACTTTCTTGGCCTCGAAGAACTGAACTGCGGCGCGCGGGCGACGTGCCGCGCATTTGCTAGAAGCCGCACTGTGGACGACGGGTAACGTGCCATGCGAGCGAAGAATGCCTCTACCGCGGCGCTCGTGGGGATCTGGATGATTTTGCTGACGGCGTTCGTCGTCACGATTCTTTACGTCGGACGCCAATTGCTTGTTCCGCTCGCGCTCGCCGCGATGCTGACTTTTCTGCTCGCACCGCTGGTCGGCCGAATTGAACGCTGGATTGGACGGATCGCGGCTGTTCTCATTGTCGTGGCGATGCTCTTCAGCGTCGCTGGCGGGGCCGGTTGGCTGTTAGCGCGTCAACTGATTGACCTCGCGGCCAAGCTTCCCGATTACCAGACCAACATCGACAACAAATTGCACGCCATCCGACTGCCCACCGGTGGAGCGCTTGGTCGCCTCTCGCACAGCGTTTCGGAGTTGCAGAAGCAATCGCCGGATTCGTTGGAGCCGCCGGCGAATGCGGCCGGTTCGGCCCCGGAAACAAAAGCCACCACGGCGGCGCGTTCTCGCAACCTGCCTGTGGGTCAACAGCCGATGCCGGTTCGGATCGTCGAATCGCAAAACCGTCTTCCGCAAATCCTGCAAAACGCCGCGACCGGGTTGCTCGGACCGCTCGGGACCGCCGCCCTCGTTTCATTGCTCGTCATCTTCATGCTCTTGAAGCGCGAGGACCTGCGCGGTCGGATGATCCGCTTGGTCGGGCAAGGCCGGATCAGCGCGACCACCCGAGCCCTCGACGACGCCGGCAGCCGCGTCGCTCGTTACCTGACCATGCAGCTTCTGGTGAACGTGAGTTTTGGCTTGTGTGTTGCATTCGGACTCTACTTCATCGGCGTGCCGAACGCCGCGCTCTGGGGCGCGTTCGCGGCGCTCCTGCGATTTGTTCCTTACGTGGGAGTGTGGATCGCGGGCGCGGTTCCCATGCTTCTTTCGTTCGCAGTCTCGACAAGCTGGCTCAGTCCGGTCTTGACGCTCGGCCTTTTCATTGTGCTTGAAGTAATCAATGCAAATGCGCTCGAGCCCTGGCTGTACGGCTCCAGCACCGGTGTCTCCTCCATTGCGCTGATCATCGCGGCGGTTTTTTGGACTTGGCTTTGGGGGCCAATCGGTCTTGTTCTGGCGATTCCGCTGACTGTGTGCCTCGCCGTGATGGGCCGGCACGTGCCGAAACTTCAATTCTTGAGCGTGCTTCTCAGCGAAGAGCAAGCACTCGCTCCGCACGAGGAATGTTATCACCGACTGCTCACGTTCGGTTTGGATGAAGCGAACGACCTCGCGGAAGCGTACGTGAAAGCAAATTCACTCACTTCTCTTTACGATTCCGTT
>DASZGW010000080.1:0-10459 GCA_035938475.1 Candidatus Udaeobacter sp. | reverse complement strand
AGCACGTGTTTGCCGGTGGCATACCAGAGTTCGTAATCAAAGATGCTGTGGCCGCGGAAGTAGCGGAGGATCGGAAGCGCAGAAAAAATTGTCGCGGTCACGATAAAAACCCAAAGCAATCCGCGCCGCGCGACTGGACCGTTGAATCGGCGCTTCAAGGTGGACCACAATGTCATGGTTAGAGAGTCCTCACGTTTGTCATGTTGAGCGAAGCGAAACATCTCTGATTAGTTCGGGTGGTTCGACCTCACCAAGCACCGAGATTCTTCGCTTCGCTCAGAATGACAGGGAAGGCGCTCTTGGTTCTGCTCTCTCTTGGCCGTATGTCTGGCGAATCATTTTGGCGAGGCGAGCGACGGACGCGCCTTATGCCAGTCTGTGCTCTGCTCGTAGGCGTACGCCATTTGCAGAATGCGCGCTTCGTCCAGCGGTTTGCCCAGCAACTGCAAGCCAATCGGTAGGCGATGATCATCCACTTCCGCGAAACCACACGGCACGCTGATTCCGCAGATCCCGGCGAGGTTGGCTGCGATCGTGAAAATATCGGCAAGATACATTTGCAACGGGTCTGCGGTGCGTTCGCCCAACTTGAATGCCGGAACAGGCGACGTTGGCGAAATCAAGGCATCGACTTTCTCGAATGCGTTCGCGAAGTCCTGGCGAATCAGCTCGCGCACTTTTTGCGCACGCAAGTAATAGGCGTCGTAATAGCCGGAGCTCAAGACGTAGGTGCCGAGAATGACGCGACGCTTCACTTCCGGCCCGAAACCTTGCTCGCGCGTGCGGCCGTAAAGATCGAGCATGTCCCTGGGATTTTCTGCTCGAAATCCATAACGAACACCATCGAAACGAGCGAGGTTGGCGGAGGCTTCCGCTGTTGCCAAAATGTAATATACCGCCACCGCGTATTCAGTGTGAGGCAATGAGACATCGACAATGTCGGCCCCTAACGAATTCATCTGTTTCACTGCGGCGTCGATCGCAGCTTTCACTTGTGGATCGATCCCTTCGATCATGTATTCCTTCGGCACACCCAACCGGACTCCGCGCAAATCGTTTCCAAGTCTTGCAGCATAGTCAGGCGCCGGCTCGTTAAGAGAGGTGCTGTCTTGCGGATCGTGACCTGCGATCGCGTTCATGATAAGTGCAGAGTCGCGTACGGTCTTGGTCAACGGCCCGATTTGATCGAGTGACGAGGCGAATGCGACGAGACCAAATCGCGAGACCCGTCCGTAAGTCGGTTTGAAACCGACGACACCCGACAGCGCAGCGGGTTGCCGAATTGAGCCGCCAGTATCGCTGCCCAACGCACCGAACGCTGCGTCCGCCGCGACTGCTGCCGCCGAACCGCCACTCGAGCCGCCCGGTACGCGCGACAAATCCCACGGATTGCGCGTCAACTTCACTGCAGAATTTTCGGTGGACGAACCCATGGCAAACTCGTCCAGGTTGGTTTTTCCAAATGGAATTGCGCCCGCAGCGCGCAATCTTTGAACAACAGTGGCGTTGTACGGGGCTCGATAACCGCGCAAGATCTTTGAGCCGCACGTGCAAGGCTGACCCATCACA
Organism: Candidatus Udaeobacter sp.; assembly: GCA_035938475.1. GTDB lineage: Bacteria > Verrucomicrobiota > Verrucomicrobiia > Chthoniobacterales > UBA10450 > Udaeobacter. The sequence goes on along the minus strand of DASZGW010000080.1, from coordinate 8,890 downwards.
TTGATGATGTCTTTGATCGCAACCGGGACGCCGCCCAATGGAAGATCGACATTCGCTTTCTCCGCTTCTTTAATCGCAGCATCAGGATCCAGCGACAGATAAGCGCCAATTTTTCCGTCGAGAGCTTGAATGCGTTCACGCAGAGCATTGATGGCTTCACGGGCGGAAACTTCCTTGCGACGCAACAATGATTGCAGATCGGCGATGCTAAGGGCCGGCAGATCCTTCTCCGTCATTCCACAACTTTGGGGACGATAAAAAGACCGTTCGCTTTTCGGGGGGCATTGCTCAACGCTTGTTCCGCCGTAAACCAGTCACGCGGCGCGTCATCGCGGAAAACATTAAAAATCGGAAGTGCGTGAGCAGCTGCTTCCACACGGCTTACGTCAGCCTGACGAAGTTTTTCGACGTAATTCAGCACATCGCCCAATTGCTTCTGAAAAGCGTTCGCTTCCTCTTCGGACAGATTGATCCGCGCCAGTCTGGCGACGTACGCAACATCGAGATCCGCGGCCCCGGCCATGGCTGTCGTTCAGGAATGCAGGTTGCTGATTAGCCAGATAACGGCTACTGCAAGCGCCACCAGAAGAAGAAGAAAGATGATTTGGCCGTCTCGTCGCTCTTTGCGCATCGAACGAGGACGCCCGGAACGTCTGCTTTCGCGCTGGTCTTGCGCCGCGACCGAGACGCGGAATCGTTTATCGGTTCGATTATCTTTTGGCCCTTGTTCCGCCCTGTTTTTCTCGATTTGCGGCACCTTCGCAACAAGCCGCTCGAGTTTTTCGAGTCTCTCGTGCAGGTCCGCTTCCTGTCGTGCAATCTCTTCCTGTCTGCGACGAAGCGGCGGGCTGGATTTGGACAAACGACGTAACATCGCCATCACTTGTTGGCCATCCAAACGAAAACGGCGAGGGCAACGGCGCCAAAGATAATCAAAGGCAAAGTGAGTGCGACGCCAATCTGGAACCACTGAAAAAACGAACGCCCGTTGCTGCTCTCGTAACCCTCCGTCACGGCGTCAGGCAGTGACGCATCGCCTTCATTTCCACCCGCTGCCTGCAACCTGCTGCGCTGCTCATTATACACCGTGCGCGCCTCGTCCACTGTGCTTAACCCCCGGCTCAGTTCCTTGTGTAGATCGGAGGGGTTCCAACTTTTTGGATCGATCGCTTCAATCAACTCTAAATGCTGACCGAAACTCTCGCGGGCTGCGCGGATCTGCTCGAGCCTGCTTTGTGCATTGTACCCTTCGCGCTCAAGCACAACGAGCGAGCGAGTCAGTTTATCAGCCATTTCCGCGCGACCGTGCTCCAATTCCTCCTGGCGACGACTCAGTTCTTCCAGCTCGCGCTTTTGTTTTTCGATCTGTTCCTGCTGACGCTTGAGCTGGAGCAATTGCTCCTGTGCTTTCTGCACCTGCGAGTCCAGATGCTCGGGAGAATTGGCTTCGTCCTCGCTCAATTCGAGCATTTGTTCAACCTGTCGAAGTTTTTCTGCCATGACAAATCGGGGACTCGCCGTCCGGGCTCGCTGTAGCGCCATATTAAATGGCTCAATATAGAATTCCAGATATTTCTCGCTAAGCACGCGCGAAAATTTCGAGTCAACGTTTGTTCTGCAGCTACAACGTCGTCATTCCGAGCGCAGCGAGGGACCTCTCACGGGATGGTCGATTGCGCTGACTATCCAATGGGGCGTGAACTTCGTAGCCGAGGTCCCTCACTTCGTTCGGGATGACACGGTGTGGGGATGCTAACGGCTCGGACAATGTGAACGCAGATGCTCTTGTGAGATCCTTCTTCGCTAGGGTGATATTTTGGCGTCATCGCCCCGGCATCATCTCCAGAAGGAAACCTTTGAAATATTCCGTTTCAGGAATTGTCGGCAGCACCGGATGATCGGGCGCCTGCTCGAACCGGTGCAACCGTCGCGCGGAACGCCGGGCATCGACGAGCGCATCGGCGATTGTCTGCGAAAATGCGGTATCGCTCACGTGATGGGAGCATGAAAAAGTCGCCAGCAGGCCATCCTTCGACAAGAGCTTGAACGCGCGCATGTGCAATTCCCGATAGCCACGCAACGCGTCGCGCAATCCGCTCCTGGTTTTTGTAAATGACGGCGGATCGAGAACAATCAAATCATACTGGGCCTCGGCTTTTTCGGCCGCACGCAGGAACTGAAAAACATCCTGCTCGATCCATCGGACTTTCAAATCATTGCACACTGCATTTCGTTTCGCACCTGCGATGTTCTCGGAACTTTCTTCAACACCGATCACATCCGCGGCACCCGCACGAGCGCAGGTCAGCGCAAATGCTCCCTGATTTGCGAAACAATCCAGCACGCGCCGGCTGCTCGCGTATCCGGCAACGGCCGAATAATTGTGTTTTTGATCGAGATAAAAACCGGTCTTTTGTCCGTGCAAAAGATCGATTTCGAACTTTACGCCTTCGATTTCGATCTCGATTTGCGATGGCGCATCTCCGCGCAAAACGTCCGTGTGCAATTCCAACGCTTCTGCCTTGCGAACAGGCGCGTCATTTCGCTCGATGATGGTGGCGTTTCCAAAGACATCGATAACCGCGTTAGCGATCAAATCTTTTCGCATGTCCATCGCCAGAGTGAGCGTTTGCATCACGAAATGATCGCCGTACCTGTCAATGATCAGCCCGGGCAATCCATCGCTTTCGCTCCAAACAACTCGGCAAAGCCTGGGATCGACGCCTCGCCGAATACGGTATTCTGCCGCTTGCGCGATGCGTCGTTTGAAGAAGTCCAGGTCCAGTTCCTGTTTTCGACGCGAGAAACGGCGCGCCACGATTTGTGACTTGGAATTGTAGATCGCACTGCCGATCAGACGATCCTTACCATCCTTGAGGGAGATGACATCGCCGTCCGCCGGTTTTCCAAAGACCTTCAGCACTTCGCTGGAAAAAACCCAATCGTGTCCGTGCAAAATTCGCGCACGCGGTTTGATAACAATTCCGGCCATAAAGGAGACCAACGTCCAACCTCAATTACTCTGTCATTCCGAGCGGAGCAAAGCGTAGTCGAGAATGGAGCGGCCTGGGAAGCCGCGACATAGACGCGGCGACCGGAGGCTGAGCGAACGGGAAGTGAGCAAATCAAATCTCTTAGACCAGAGATGTCTCGACTTCGCTCGACATGTCAGTTGAAAGTTGAGCGTGGAGCGTTGAGCATTTGCCCATGCAAATGGCTACCCAATCCTCCATCGAGCTTCCCGGAATCAAAAAACTGCGCAGCGGCAAGGTGCGCGAAGTCTTTGATCTTGGCGACACGCTGCTGTTTGTCGTAACCGATCGCATCTCGGCTTTCGATGTGATCCTGCCCGACCCAATCCCGCACAAGGGCGCAGTCCTCAATCAAATTTCCGCGTTTTGGTTCAAGCGCTTCGACACGATCCAGAATCATCTTGCCACAGCGAATTTCGAAGAGTTTCCGAAGGAGCTACAACCGTTCAGCGAGCAGCTCGCCGGGCGTTCGATGATTGTAAAAAAAACGAAGCCGCTCGCGGTGGAATGCGTAGTGCGCGGTTATCTTGCTGGATCGGGCTGGAAGGAATATCAGGAATCGCAGAGCGTTTGCGGAATTAAACTTCCTACCGGGCTAAAGCTCGCGTCGCAATTGCCGGAGCCGATCTTCACGCCGGCGACAAAGGCAGAGCAAGGTCATGACGAGAACATCGATATCAAACGATGTTCGCAGATTCTCGGCGACGAAATCGCCAACCGCGTGAAAAAGTTAAGTCTCGAAATCTACTCCCGCGGCCGCGAGCACGCCGCACAGAAGGGAATTATCGTTGCAGACACGAAATTCGAGTTTGGCATCGTCGACGGAGAATTGCTTTTGATCGACGAATGCCTCACGCCGGACTCTTCGCGGTTCTGGCCGAAAGATGAATACGTTGTCGGGCAGAGCCCGCCCAGCTTCGATAAACAATTCGTGCGCGATTATCTCGAGACGCTCGACTGGAACAAGACCCCGCCTGCGCCGCGTCTGCCGAAAGATGTTATCGAGAAAACGTCGGCGAAATACCTCGAAGCTTTCCGTCGCTTAACGGGTAGCGAACTCGCAACCGGCTAGATCATCAATTCACGCGCCTGCACGGGCCCTTCAAAAAATGTCACCGACCCGGCCCGACATATTGTTTATCATGACGGATCAGCAGCGATTCGATACCATCGCTGCGCTTGGTAATTCGCACATTTATACGCCGAATCTGGATCGTCTGGTGCGTAGAGGAATCAGCTTTTCCAATGCGTATGCGACTTGTCCGATTTGCATCCCCGCGCGGTACACGATCCGAACAGGATGCGAACCAGTAACCACACGTGCCTTCAGCAATGCAAAACCAAAGCCGTCGGCGGGGCAGGCTGCTGAAATGGAGGCGCGTTGCGGACCGTATCTGGCGCGCACAATGTCGCGCCTGGGATACCGGACTTTTGGAATCGGGAAGTTCCATACATATCCATGGAATGAAGATGTCGGCTACGAAACGCTTCGGCGCAGTGAAGAGACGTACCACCCGCCAGCGCGCGAAGGCGACGACTACGGTTCATGGCTGACGCGGGAGCATCCAGCGTTCGATTTTCTGGAGCAACCTCTTGGGGAGCGCACCGAGATGTATTACCTGCCGCAGCGTAGTCCGCTTCCGGCGGACTTAGGCGTTGAATGGTGGGACGCAGGCTGCGCTGTGCAGGAGATTACAAACTCGGATAATTCACGGCCTTTTTTTGGATTTGTATCATTTGTCGGTCCGCATCCGCCGCTGGCTCCACCAATTCCTTTCAACCGGATGTACGACCCGGTTCGAATGCCGGACCTTGTTCTTGGCAGCGTCGAGGAAGACCAGCTGGATGAAGAAATTCCGTTCATGCGATATGCCGTTTGGGCAGATGCAATCAATCCGGCGCTGGCGCGAATCGTGAAGGCTCGATATTACGGCGAGATTAGTTACCTGGATCATTGCATTGGCCGAATTCTCGACGCGATCGAAGCGCGACCGAAATCCGAGAATGTTCTTATCTGCTTTTTTTCGGACCATGGCGATCTTTTGGGTGATCATCATGGTTGGCAGAAACAAAACTTTTTTGAGGCCGCTTGCCGTGTTCCGTTCCTGCTGAGTTGGCCGGCGATGCTGTCGAAGGAAAACGTCCGGAATGAATTGATCAGCCTTGCGGACTTATTCGGAGTTGCGACTGAAGCGGCTGGCGAGTGCGACGTGCGAGAGGGGACGAACGTTCTGAAAATGTTGCGAGGCGAATGCGCGCGTCGCCAGTATCTTGTCGGTATGGTTGAACCTCCCGGCTCCCACGATTTCAAACTCATGGTGGTTACCGATGAGTGGAAATACATTTTCATGGCAAACGGTGGGCGGGAACAGCTCTTCAATCTCAGGCAAGATCCCAACGAACTGTCGAACTGCGTCGCATCGGATTCTAAAATCAGGAACGATCTGCACGCTTTGGGTGTGCAAGCATGTCAGGCGCCAGGCGCGATAGACGCCCTCGATGGCGAAAAGCTACGAGCGTTTCCTTTCCGCGAGCGCCCACGGACGCGCATCTATCAATTCGACCGGTCGCGCGGGGTCGTTGGGTTTCCGAATCGACCAGAGGACGCATTGAAGGGTTTCGATCGCGCCACGTTGAAGCGAGTGAACTAATATGGAGGTACCGCAGGACGACCAGGAAAGTCTGGGCGTCGGTCTCAAGCCCGGGGACGCGCATTACCGCGCGTACGTGGGCCCTCCGGAAGATTACGATTTGATCGCAGCGATGGCGTTCAATCTCTTGACCACGCTGGGTCTGCGGCAGCATCATTCGCTGCTCGACGTGGGATGCGGTTCTCTTCGGATCGGCCGTTTGTTAATTCCTTATCTGAATCGCGGAAAGTATTTTGGCGTCGAGCCGAATGAATGGCTGGTCGAGCAAGGAATTAAGCGGGAGCTCGGGGAGGCGTTGTTGGAAATCAAACACCCCACATTCTTTTTTTCCGATTCACCGCAGACAATTGCCCAGGCGAAAGTCTCATTCGATTTCGCTCTGGCTCAATCGATCTTTAGTCACTGCGGGTTAGATCTGATCAAAAATTGGCTGTCGGCAATTTCAAACTCGCTTGCCGGAGATGGAGCTTTGATTGCCACGTTTTTACCCGGGGAAGAGGACGCGCCGACCAAGGGCTGGGTCTATCCCGAATGCGTGAATTACAAGCCAGCGACAATGAGACATGCCGCGGCAGAAGCAGGTTTGCGATTTGAACTTCTGGATTGGAAACATCCCAGGCAAACATGGGCGCTTTTCGCCGCGCCAAAGTTTGATTCGGGATGGTTCAAGAACAAACCTCTCAGCTGGAACGCAGGAGCGGCAAAAGAACCAGCGAAAAACAAAGGCGAGAATATCGCTCCTGCAGCGCCGCCGGCTTCTGCGGATTTCTCGCACGCTGAAGGCCACGTCTACGATCAGGATGGACTGCGATCGATTCACAATCATGAATTCATGGACGATCCGGCTTTTCTAAAAGCTTACGAGCGCGGTGTTCGCGCGGCAGGCGATGATTATAAATGGCACTGGCGGGTTCACATCGGTCTATGGGCCGCTGCCAGCGCCGCGCGGCTCGAAGGCGACTTTGTCGAATGCGGTGTGAACCGCGGTTTCCTCTCGTCCGCAATTATGGATTATCTGAACTGGGATTCTTTGGGAAAACACTTTTATCTGCTGGATACTTTTCGCGGCTTGGACGAACGGTTCGTTTCATCCGCAGACAGGGCTTCAGGCGCAGTGGAGAAAAACAGGAAGAGCCTGGCTTCGGGATTTTATGTCCAGGGCATCGAAGAAGTGCGGGCGAACTTTTCTCAATGGGAAAATGTCTCTCTCATCGAAGGATCGATTCCGGAAACCCTGCCGCAGGTTCGCGCGGAGAAGATCGCCTACCTGCATCTCGATATGAATTGTTCGGCGCCCGAGATTGCAGCGATCCAGTTCTTTTGGGAGCGCCTCGTCCCGGGCGCATTTGTGCTTCTCGATGACTACGCCTATTACGGCTATCTTTCGCAGAAAATTGCGATAGACCAGTTCGCCCAGGAAAAAGGGATCAAGATTTTGTCATTGCCCACTGGCCAGGGGCTGCTGGTGAAGCCAGTCGACAGTCGTTAGCAGAATGGGTGAGCGGTCGCCGAGTTTGGAGATTTGCCCGGTATGCGGCGGCGACCGGTTCACGAACGAACCAGTACTGTGGCCGGAACTGATCGCGCAATGGGAGTTGTCACCTGACGAAGTCGCCTACATCAATCTACAGCAGGGATTTTGTTGCGCGGTTTGCGCCAATAATCTGAGAACGATGACGCTGGCCGCGGCGGTGACGAGAGCGTTCGGGTTCGCCGGAAGTTTCAAGGATTTCTGTCGCAACGACCCCGCGATTCGCCAGCTCACTGTCATCGAAATCAATCCGGCCAAAAATTTGTCGCCTTATCTGGAGACCCTTCCCCAACATGCGCTTCATTCTTTCCCCGAGCTCGACATGCAGCGAATGAGCTTTGCCGATTCTTCGATCGACATCATCATTCATTCCGACACGTTGGAACACGTTCTCGACTCGACGGCCGCCCTGAAGGAGTCCTTGCGGGTTCTAAAACCGGGCGGCCATTTATTTTATACTGTGCCGATTATTATTGGCCGTTTAACGCGGAAGCGGCGTGATTTGCCTCCAAGTTATCACGGAAAACCGGGAGTGAACCGCGATGATTGCGTCGTGCAAACGGAATACGGCGCCGATTTCTGGTGCGAGGTTTTCGAGGCCGGATTTCACGAAATCCGCCTGACAAGCCTGATCTTCCCGGCATCCGTGGCGATCCACGCAGTCAAGCCTAAAGGCTAGGGCGGCCTCTGCGTCGCGCAGGGATGTTACGAGATCAATTCGCTAACGAGGGACTTCTCTTTTGTAACTCCGCTACTGAGCGTTTGTCATTCCGAGCGGAGCGAGGAACCTCCCGCAATCTCGTTGATCACCCTTATTGCGATAGTGTGACACTACCTTCGTAGGTGAGGTCCCTCACTTCGTTCGGGATGACAAGCGTGCTGATTATTTGCCCAGTAACTCAGCAACCAGCGATTTCTCTTCTTTTAGCTCCACCACCGATGCATCGATTTTCGCGCGGCTGAAATCATTGATCGCTAGGCCCTGTACGATTTCCCATTTTCCGCCGCGCACACGAACCGGGAATGACGAGATCAATCCTTTCTCAATATCATAACTTCCGTCGGAACAAACCGCGACGCTGTGCCAGTCATTACCCGGCGTGTCGTTGGTAAGTGAAAAAACGGTGTCAATGACCGCGTTCGCCGCGGAACCGGCAGACGAAAGTCCTCGCGTTTTGATCACTGCAGCGCCGCGCTGTTGCACTGTGGCAATGAATTCTTCCTTCAACCAGTTTTCGTCTCCGATCACTTCGTCCGCGGGACGATTGTCGATCCTGGCATTGTAGAAATCCGGATACTGCGTCGAGGAATGATTCCCCCAAATCGTCATGTTTGTGACCGAGCCAATGCCTACACCGGCTTTGTGTGCCAGCTGTGCGCGTGCACGGTTTTCATCCAGCCGGGTCATGGCAAACCAGCGGTCGTGCGGAATTTCTTTCGCGTTATTCATCGCAATTAGACAATTCGTATTGCAGGGATTTCCGACCACGAGCACGCGTACGTCGGCAGCAGCGTTCTTTTCGATGGCCTGACCTTGTCCGATGAAAATCTTGCCGTTGATCCCAAGCAAATCTTTCCGCTCCATGCCGGCCTTGCGCGGAACACTTCCGACCAGTAACGCCCAATTGATGTCGCGAAAGCCTTCATTGAGATCCGCAGTCGGCACAACCGACTCG
>DASZGW010000079.1:0-53317 GCA_035938475.1 Candidatus Udaeobacter sp. | reverse complement strand
GGTGTCGCATTCGACATGACGACGACCGTGCCTACCATGTTGCAGCAGGCTCCATGCACGGTGCAGTAATACGCAAACGACCCAGCAGTGTTGAAGGTGTGAGTGAACATGGCTCCCTGGGCAAGAATTCCTGAGTCCCATAGCCCGCCGGGATGGCCCGGAGTACCTGAAGTGCTGCTGTGACCTGCTGAGCTCCAAGTCCACCGCACTGTGTCGCCCGGGTGAATCGTCACAGTTGAAGGTGTGAAAAAGAACCCGCCATTGCCGACCGTCACCGTCACTGTCATGCCGCTAACGAGACTTGGGCACAAAATCAGAAGCGAAGAGAGAATCACCGCTGCTGCCAAAACGCGTGATGAATAGGTTTTCATTGCATGAATATTTCAACGGCAAATTGTGACGATTTGCTGCCGTATGCGATGCTGGAAAAGTAACGTGCTTGTTACCTTTACCATTGTCTGAGCCGCGCGATCAAAGCGCTGCTCTATGAGCGCTCAAACGTTTTCCTTTCCGACGTGCCGGTCTTCCAAGGAAGAATGGAACCTATGATGATTCGTGAATCGTATAGCCTACGTGACGCACCGTGCGTATGAGCGGAGGATCGCCGATTTTTCTTCTCAGGCGTCCGATGAAAACCTCCACTAACTTGGTGTCATATTCGTGCGGGTGTTCCCATACTCGTTCGCATAACTCAGTACGTGTGAACACGCGGCCCGGTTCCCGCATAATTACCTTTAGCAGCATCAGCTCGCGCGCAGACAAATGAATGTGGCGCAAGCCGCGATGCACCTCATGGCTTGCCAGATCGAGCGTCAAATCACCAACACAAAGCTTGAGTACAGGTTCTTCCGGATACCGTCGCCCCAGCGCAGTTACACGTGCCAGCAATTCCCGCATTGCAAATGGCTTTGGCAAGTAGTCATCGGCGCCGAGTTGTAACCCGGTAACACGGTCCTTTACTTCACCGCGTGCGGTCAACATCAGCACACGACTGGCAAGATGTTCCGCACGCAGATGCCGGAGGACTTCAAAGCCGTCGATTCCGGGCAGAATAATATCCAGCACGATCAAATCGAACGGCGTTGCTTTTGTTTGATCCAGAGCTTTTTCACCGTGGTGAACGACGATTGGATCGTGCCCGGCCTCGGTGAGCGCCGATGCAATTTGCCGCGCTAATTCAACATCGTCTTCAACTACCAGGATATGCATGAATTTCAAAAGCAAGACGCACCTTAAAACCGCGTCGTGAGTTGAGCTGCGACCAGGTGATTATCATTCCCCGGGGTGGTGGTTTCGTGTTGAAAGCTGTATTGAACCTTCAATTGGATATGTGATGTAAAGCGGTAACCTGCCGCCAAGTCAATCCGCTCAAGGTCCGGACTCCAATGGACGTTATGGCCATAGCCATCATTGAGCGTTGCGAAGAGTTGTTGGTTCCAGCGGATGGCGCCGAAGAACTGCGGCGAAAACTTGTATTTCGCTTCGACGTAATAAGCGAGGGTATCCGCATCGCCCACCGTCGGCACTTCAAAACGTGCTTCATAAACCTCAGCCCACACTTGCAGATGACGCCAGGCAAAACTGACATCCTGCCCGAGAACGAACTCCCGAAAATCATCAATAGCGCGTCCGGGCGGCAGCGTAGGTTCGGCCTGGCGCTGAAAATATGGGCCCTCGCTCGCTGACAGGCCAAAATTCCACGCCTCGTTAGGCCTGAAACCAAGGCGTGCGCTGAAAGTCGGATTCTCGAAACCGCTTTCCGTAACGTTCCACGATTCTGGGCGCGATGAGAGGGACGCATTTTTCATTTCAACCGCGTAGTCAAATCGATCGAGGCGACCGGATAAAGAAATGCCACTCGCATAACTAGGTCCCCAGATTACAGGGTTAAACACGTACTTCTTATAGTACAAGGGCCCATAGATGAAATCGAATGGTGAAACCGGAGCGTATTTGTCCCGAATGGCGGTGACATTCTCATAGACTATCGGTGCGTCGACGAACGGGTTCTCCCACGACAGGTGCCGCGGGACCCAGTTGCCGACCACGGTGGCGAACTTGCCGATTTGCACCGTCAAGCGACCATCATTCCATGGGGTGATTCGCAATGCGTATTCGTCGAGGCGAATCTGCGCGCCGTGATCGGTCGGATCAAAACCACGATCGAGCCGTGATTGTGCAAAGAAATAAATCTGCGAGCCCACTTGCGCGTCGAGAAACAGTGTCAAACGCGGATTAAAAAGAGTGTCGATCTTGCTATCGATAAGATCCGGCGCCGGCTGTTGGAAGTTGTAAATCTCTAGATCGAGAGTCCCGCTCAATCGTGCGCGCAGACCGTCATGAAACGCTGAGATCGTAAGTGCTGTGTCGACGCGGTCGAAATAATCGTCGATATCGAAGGCGTACGCCGTGCAGGCAAAAACGCACAAGCTGAGAGCAGGGAGCTTCATGCAACTGCATTAACCCCGTCCGCAGCAGGAAAGCGCACTTCAAATTCAGTCCAATCGTTTTCCGAGCGAACCAGGCATAAATCGCCAGCGTGCAGTCTGGCGAGCTCGCGCGCCAAATTTAAACCGATCCCGTGACCCGACGCTGTCGAGGGAGTCGAGCGATGATGAAACCGCTCAAAGATGTTTTCGCCAGGCGGAATTGTGCGGCCCGTGTTCCCAATATTCAACACAACATTCATGGCATTGCTGTGTACGCTGACTTTGATTAGTCCACCGGGCCGGTTGTACTTTCGTGCGTTCTCAAGGAGGTTCTGCACAATGAGGGAGGTGTACCGTTTTTCTCCGGCCACAAATAAATCGGCGGCGAATTCCTTCTCGATTTTCACATCAGGCGAATCCGGAAGCGCGCTAAGATCATCAAGCCACTCATCGACCAGCTGACTAAGATTCACAGGTGTGGACGCAATTTGAAGATGCCCAGCATCCACACGCGACAAAAGAAGCAAATCGTCGATCACGCCAGTCAAACGATGCGTTTGATGGAGAAGGGCGGATAACTCCTCGTAAACTTCCGGCTTAAAACCTTCGCGCGTCAGCAATGTTTCCAGGCCGGCGCGAAGAACAGTGACCGGGCTTTTTAACTGATGGGAGGCATCGGCAGAATATCGGGCCGACCTTTCCAATTCCTGCGTGGTCGACGCAAGCGCGGCTTCGGCGCGTTTTCGTTGCGCGCGGTTCTGCTCCGAATCCAGCGCAAGTTTCTTCACCGGTGCCGAGAACCTGAGCGCAACCACATGGCTTGCGACGAAACCGCCTAACAAAAGCAGCGCACCTGCGCCACCAATCTGCCAGCGGAGGCGCTGCAGCTGAGCCATCGAATAGGCCAGTGGATAAATGGAAATTTCGTAAGCGGCTGGAAAGAGCGACCCAGGATTAAGCCGCTTGTAAAACAAGAGCTGAGGTGTGCCATCGACATTGACGCGAAAGTTGTCTTGTTCGCGATCAGAACTTGCGACCGCACTGGCTATCTTTTCGTTGAGCGATGCTTGTGCAGATTTCGGGAGCGAGGGCAAATGCAATTGCCCATTAGCCCAGACGCCGCTTCTCATTTCCACCTCAGCGTTTTTCTCTTCGAGCTCCAGCGGTTTGAACCCAATGACGAGCGCGGAGATTACGTCGCCCGTGTAGCTCGAAAAGATCGGCACAGCTATAACTTCGTCGATAGTTCCTCCGCCGGTTTCAGTATTTTCCCGGATGTAACCGATTTGTTGTGTGTCGGGCAATCTGCTCAGGGCCAGTTGCGCTTCCGTTTTCGCATCCAGTTCACCCACGTCGTACGGATTTGGCGGCTTAATGACAACGCCAGTGCTGTCGAGAAAACGATAAAATTTAGCGTGCAGCGATTGCGCCGCCTGCTCGGGCGGCGGTTCGTCGCCTTCCATTAAATCGCGCAGTTCGTCCTTTGCACTGGGATACAACAGGTCGATTGCATTGTCTTCCATGGCCGCATGGATCCTTGGTTTGGCCGCAAGCACGTCGCAGCGATCCGCCAGGGCTGCGTGGCGTAATTCTTCGAGCTTATGCAGCGAGGAAAGCTCCGCTTGGAAATTCTTCTGTAAATTTCGTTCTGCGTCGGCCGTGACCTTGCGCTGGGCGAGGTAGAAACCAAGAGCAGTCAGCGTTGCGACGATAACCATAATGGCGGTGAACAGCCGAGTGCGAAAGCTTGCTACACCTTCGTCTCTGGCTTGAACCGCCGATCTCATGGGAAATCGACGTGGAGCGTCTGGCCGTTTTTCAGTTCCACTGGTTTCTCGCGCGTGGTCCTGCTGTCGATCCAAGTCTTAAGCGTGTAATGACCCGCAGGAAGTCCGCTTAATCGAAAGTGCCCGTCCGTATCTGTCATCACAAAATACGGAGTATTCAAAACCAGGATCAGCCCGCGCATATGTTCGTGGATGTCGCACCGCAGTGTGACCAGACCCGGCTTATCAAAAACTTGTGCCGGAACAGGACGTTCCTCCCGGCGATAACGGCCGAGGTCGAACCGTTTGACAGGCGAATAAGAAAAGATGTTGTGATAAGTGTCGTCGAGATTCGGAAATTCAACCTTGGTTCCAGCCCGGACTGGGAGAAGCACTGGAACGAACGTCAAATCCTTTTGCGCCACCTCTTTCGCAGGTAGCGAAGCCGGTTTTGGGAAAGCACCGTCGAGATAAACTACCGCCAGGGGCGGTTGCGTGGAAAGTACGCCGCCTTTGGTGACGATTTCGTAGCGTTTTGCCTGGACTGGAGCCGTATGTGATTTCGGAAGTTCTACGCGCCCTTCGACGACGGCGCTCGCCAAAAGCGCAACGGGCATGATGGAAAATACTGCGTTAAACCACAGTAACCCGCGCACGCGCATTTGGCCCGCAATTTAGCAGCCGTTTCGCCGGTCGGAAAGTTTTTGCAGGGCATAACGATCCACGCGATTCCCGCGTTAGGTTTTTGGTCGACTGGCCGCCATAGCGGGCAGAGTGAAGAAAATCGTGGCGATCAGGCTCCAGAAAATCCCAATGGCACACGCAATACCGAGACTGGTCAGCGCTGGGTTTCGCGCAAGGGCGAGCGAGCCGAACCCGCTCACTGCGGTCAAACCGGCGAGGAAGACGGGCTTCAGCACGCCGGCAACATCATGCTCAATCTCGCGCGTCTTTTGCCAAACCAATACAACATATATTCCGTAGTCCACACCGATTGCCAGCACAAGGCGAAACGAGAGTACATTGAGAAGATTCAAATTGATGTGCAGCAGCTTCATCGAAGCGATCATTGCTCCAATCCCGAACGCCAGTGTGACGACCTGGATCGTCCACAAACGAAAATCCCGATACAAAAGGGCCAGCAACGAGATATCGAAGATCGCCATCAGCGCGCTGATGATCAGGAGTTGATGATGCGACCACGGCAGCAGATCGGCCAGCGCATAACTCCACCCTGATAGAATCATTGGAACCCCTGCTACTGGCAGGTCGCGTTCCAGCTCTTTGCTTTGGGCGTGGGCTAAGATCGGTCGGTTGGTTGTAACGAACCCCGTGGTCAAGGCTGGATCGTGACCAAAGTAACGATCAACCAAGAACCACCAGCTGGATGATTTTGGCAGCTGGTCTCGCCAGTTTGGCAGGGGGACGTTGGGATCGGTAAGGCGTTGTAGCTCGTCAAGCAGGGTGAACGCAGGTGCGAATGAATCGCGGCTGAATCCTTCAGCATCGAGAGTTTCGTCTAGCGTCTCGCGTACCGCTGGGAAATTGATCGCGCTCAACTGTCGCCGATTTGTCTTCATCCAATCTGGTGAAAGACAAAGCGCAGCGGGCGTGGAGAAGCCTTTGATCTTTCCTGCTGCCTGGAGTTCTCGCCAATGGGCGACAATTTTCTGCCAGTAATCGTGCAGCTCCTGCGGATTCGCCGAGCGCACAATCGCCAATAGCGGTTCCCAGCGTACCGGCATTTCATGCATGATTGCCTCAAGCGCCTGACTCGCGCGAATATTCCTGGGTTGCAGCGAACGTGTGTTGGTCTCGAAATGAAGCGGCGGATTTGACGAGAGGCCGATCGCGGTCAGGATTAACAAAAGGACAGTTGAAAAAAGCAGCATCGGCACGGGCTTTCGCACGATCCAGCGCACATACTTTCTTGCGCTCTCGAAAAGCCAATCATGAGGAATTGCCTGTCGCTCGCGAACAAACAAAAACAAAATCGAACACATCAAGAGTCCGGCGACGAAAATGCCGATGGCAATTAGCACGCCCAGCTCCGAGAAAGCCATGGAACCACTTAGGACCAGGGCAAGAAAACCGACTGCTGTGGTGAGTGCACCGAAAAAAATCGCGCGTCCAAGTTTTGCTATCGATGTTGCGATTGCTTGCTGATGCGGTTCTCCATCTGAGCGCGCCTGGTGATAACGTCCGATGGTGAGAATCGCGAAGTCGACTCCAAGGCCGACGAGAATCGCGCAAAAACCGACGCTGATCATGCTAAGTCGCCCGAAAAGGAGTTGCCCGAGAGTTAGAGCGACCAGGCAAGAGAGGAGAAGGCAAAGACCCATGCCCAGTAGCGGAAGCCATCGGCGAAAACCAACAAAGAAAATTGTGCCTACCAGCAGGATCGAACCAAGCAACGTCGCCACGACGTCGTAGCGCATGCTCAGCGAAATTTCCGATGCAAAGGCCGAGCGACCGGTTACGAGGACCTGCAACGGGCCGCCATTCCATCCCTCGGCGGCGATTGCGCGAAACTTGTTTACTTCGCGCATCAGGCGCTGGCATTCGAAGGCGCTGATAGACTGCTGATTTGTCACCACCAGGAAAACGCGCATCGTGCGATCTGCCGACGTGAGCGGTTGCTCCTGCTCAATGATCGTGCTTTCTGCAAACGGCTTCAGCGCAGGCGCGATCAGACCAAGGGGATCAAACGAAAGTTCGAACTCCGGACGCGGTGAGCCCGCTTCGACCTGTTCGCGCAAGCGATGAAGCCGATCGCGAATTTTCTCCTGGTGCAGGACCGATATGGTCTCGCGGAAGGCGTTTGGCTCCAGATTAAGAAGTAAAGGCACCGCGATTGATTGAAGATCGCGGATTCCATCAGGCGTGGACATTGGCGAACCGGCGAGCACGCGCGTGCACCAGGGCTGTTGTCGCAATCTTTCGGCAAACACCGGAGCGAACTCCTCCAGTTTATCCACGTCGTTAGGGGCGCACTGGAGCGCGAACGTGAGCTCCCGCGTCTGCTCAAAATCGCGATCGTAAATCTTGAGACCTTGCACAGACGAAAACTTGTCGGGCAAAACGTTGAAGATTTCGGAATCGAGTTGCAGCGACGTAACAAGAATTGCGATGCAGGCGACAGTCAGCAAAGCCACGCTGCACCACACCAGCGCGCGTCGCTGGGTTATGGTTTGGGCGATGAAATTACTGATGCGCATGAATGAGCCACCATTGAACACGAATTAGCGCCAGGATGCCAATGCTGTGGCAGCGTTGGCGATCGCGGCGCGCTGCGCTTGGACGAGCGAGCTCCGCGAGCCCACAGGTCTAAGGCGTCGCAAGAGCTCCGCTCTCCAAAGGTTACTCGCTTTTAAAACCGAAATAGAAACATCTCGTTGCCAGATGCGTATCGCAGCGTCTTTCGGTCCGGCTCCCGAAGGAATTGATCTCGCAACCCAAGCCACCCGCGCAACCGGGGCGGCGCTTGTCCTGCTGGCCCCGACCAGCCTTGGCGGGCCAATCCTCCTTTGACTTCAGCGAAGGTCGCATCCTGCCGCACTGAAAGCAGCGTGATTCCAGGGCCCTTCGAGACCGTTAATTCGAAGTCGCCAGCCTTAGAAAAGCGGACGAGCACCTCGCCAATGAGCGTCGTGTTTGGTGTACGATACATAAGCTGGCCGCTCTTGATCTGCCATCCAACGGCTGGTTCTGAAAATTCATGGTGTGAAATAGTTGTGCAACTTATTACGGAAAATAAGGTAATCGCTAGAAGGCCAATCGCGTAGAGGCGATTGACCTCGATCGCCCCGCATCTTACGATCATGACATAACGCCAGCTGTCTCGGCAGGCACTGGCGCTTGGTCTTTTTTCGCCAGGAGCGATAGGCGCGGGGAAAACGCAACAAACTTCTGGGCGTACACGAAAAAGTAGAACAACCACATTCGCCATTTAATCGCGAAGCTTTTGCCTTCATTGCCCGCGAGCACGGCATTTACCGCGGCAGCGATCTGCATCCTATCGGTAGGATTCAGGAAAACTTCGAGAAATTCTTTGCTGCGTTGGTACCACGCCGTCACGAACGTGAGGTAAATATCCATAGTCCGGTTCACGCTGCGGGAATATTTTTCGAAGAGTCGTGCGCGCTTCGATTCGTCGCGCAAAACCTCGTCCAATGTGTCGGCGGCCCTTTCAGCGGAGATAATCGCCAGAAAAACGCCGCTGCTAAATACCGGATCGATAAACCCAGCAGCATCACCGGCCAGTAACCAGCGCTCGCCCGAAAGCCGCGTGTTCCGATACGAATAGTCGCCGGCAGAATAGACGGGCGATACGCGAACGGCGTTTTTCATTCGTTCGCGCACCAATGGCTCCTCCGTGATGAATTTTTCGAGAGCGGGCTGAGGCGCGAGCTTTGTCGCCCGAAAAGTGGCCGTGTCCATCACCACTCCGACGCTGGTCCTGGTGTCTGTCAGCGGAATCATCCAAAACCAGCGATCGAGTCCGCGCACCATGCGGATAAGTGTCGCATCGCGGCCCGGGAGACGATCGATGTTCTCATAGTGCGCGAACACCGAAAACTTCTGCAGATGGTCGTACGTCTTCTTGAGATTAAAAAAACTGCCAAGCACAGTTTGCCTTCCGCTGCCATCGAGCAGATAGCGCGCCTCGATTGTCGAACATGTGCCTCTGGAATTTTCGATCTCAATCTTTACTCGATCATCGGCGAAATCGATTCTCTTTACTTCGGTCTCCTCAAGAACTTCCGCGCCATTCTCCTTCGAATGGTCAAGCAATAACTTATCGAAATCCGAACGCGTTACCTGATAGGCGCGATCACGTTGCGAGCGAAAACCATCTTTAAAGTAAAACTTTATACCCCTTGTTCCGCACGACGCCATGATTTCGCCGCCAAACTTTGGCAGAAAAGTGCGATCCAACTTTTCGCGCACCCCAAGGCGATCGAATGTTTGAATACTGAAAGGCAGGAGCGATTCGCCAATATGGAAGCGCGGGAATTTTTCGCGCTCAAACACGATCACCTGCCGGCCCGCTTGCGCGAGTAAGGTCGCCGCGGTGCTGCCGGCCGGCCCGCCGCCAATGATTGCGACATCGTACATTCCGGCACTCATCGTGTGTTGATGATAGCAAATTATGCAGATTTTGGTAGGAACAGCCTGCCGGCCTCTTCAGCGCTGGCGCGCGGCGCGCCTGTCGATTTGTGCTAACGTTTGCGCCGGAAGATGAAGTTGATCGATCGCTTTGTTAGTCGCGAGCTGATTGTGAACGTGTTGTTCGCCATCGCCGTGCTGAGCCTCGTGCTCGTGGTGGGAAATATTTTCCGCAAACTTCTTCCGTTGCTGGTGAATCACGACGTGCCGATGGAATACCTGATCACCTTTATCGCCTACGTGTTGCCGTTCTCACTCATCTTCACGATTCCATGGGGATTGTTGACGGCGATTCTGCTCGTGTTTGGGCGCCTCTCTGCAGACAACGAATTGATCGCGCTGCGCGCGAACGGTGTGAGTGTTCCCCGGGTGTGCGTTTCGCTTTGGGGCGTCGCCCTGGCGTGCACTGTGATCTGTCTCTGGCTCAATGTGCAGGTCGCGCCTGCGGCACAGGAAAAATTGCGTAGCACCATTTTCGATCTCGCTACGCGAAATCCGATGGCGCTCTTTGGCAGCGATCAGGTGATCGATCAGTTTCCAGGGCGCAAAATTTACGTGGGAAAAAAACAAGGAAACAAGCTCGAGAACATCACCGTATTCGAGTTGAATCAAAACTCGCTGCCGGTGAAGGTGACTTACGCACGCACCGGCATGCTCGAAGCCGATTTGGCGAACAAGCAAATTCTTATGCACCTGTATCAGGCGCGTTACCAGGAGCGCGACCAAAATGACCCGTCCAACGTGCGAAAGATACGCGACGGAATCAATATGGTGGAAGGCACACTGCCTATCAGCCTCGAGGAGCTGTACGAGAAAGAGAAAAAACGACCGAGCCGATCTGCGTTGTCGATCGAACAATTGCTGGAGCAATTGAAAAGCGAAAACAAACGCGAACGCAGTGCCAGCCGCACCGAAATCAATAAACGGTTTTCATTTCCGTTTGCATGTGTTGCGTTCGCGATAATCGGAGTGCCACTTGGCGTCACAGCGCATCGCCGGGAGACCTCAATCGGGTTCGCCATGGGTTTGATCGTAGCTACGACATACTTTCTCTTTGTCATCATCGGCGATACACTGCGTGGAAATCCGCATGCGCACCCGGAACTGCTCGTCTGGTTTCCCAATTTTCTTTTCATCATCCTTGGTTGGTTTTTGTTCCGGCGGCTGGCACGCCAATAGATCTTCTCTCGCAGTATAGCCTGGCCTGGCGCTTGGCTTTATCCGGCTATGCTATAATCAAAGCTTTCAGTGGTCGCGGCCGCGAAATCAGCTGGCTGATTTACATGCTCGCGGTTGTGCTGGTGTCGTATTGCGTTTTCGTGCGGAGACAAATTGGTAATGCCAAACACTGACTTAGGAAACCTTCTTCACGGGCTTCAACCTGTTTCGGCAAGGCGAGGTCGCAGCGTTGTGAAACGTTGACAGCGAAGGCCGGTTGATCCTCAGAAGACTTCGTGGCAATCAGCTCCGTCGCGTGACTAGGAAATATCCGATTTGCGGATCGGTCTTTCGATCAACTGACTGGAACGGCGAGATCACCGCGTTCGGTAGCTCGCGCATCAATTCCGAGATTTTATCCTTGGGCACAACAAGGGCATCGAGCGTTCCGCGATTCCATTCCTGAACCGCTTCATCCAGCTTAAGGAAATGCAGTTTCTGCAAGTAGAGCAGCATCCCTTCGTAGCCGCCGCCGCGGCCGGAAATCACTTCGCAACGCCAATGATGGGCGACAACCTGTTCATTCACCGCGCGGCTGAAAACCTCGAGATGATTGGCGTGGTCTCGATAATCGGAGAGCATTTTTACCATGGTATAGCCGCCGGTAAACACGATCGAGAAGAGCAGTGCCGCAGCGCTCCATTGCAGGACGCGCCTGTCAGTTTGCCTTTTCCGAAAACTTCCGGCGATCTGCGCGGCGAGCAGCAAACAAAGCGGTGGCACAACCGGGTAAATGCGGTCGACACGTTTCGACGGAACCAGCGACATCACGACCAAACCGCCCAAGCTCCAGCAAACCAGCCACAAGATATCTGGCTCTGTCTGGCGGAATAGATTGGGAATTCCCGAGCGCGTTCGGCAAAAAAACAGCACGCCGAGTGCGACCATCAGCACGCTCCACGGCGCGAATTTATGCAGCAGGTGCAGGAGATAAAAAAGCACCGGTTCCGGGCGATGCACAGTTTGGCTGAACCGGCCGAGAAATTCCTTCAAAACGACATCCTCATAGAAGCCGGGAACGAACTTGATGCCGCAGATCACCCACACCGAAAATAACGCGAGAGACGCAATCCATGGCCACCAGCCGCACCATGCATTTGCCCCACTCCGTTTCTTGGCGAGCCATTGAAACAGCACGATACCTGGAAGCAAAAACGCGAAGACGATCGGTCCTTTGATGAACATTGAAATGGTGAGCAGGGCGAACATTTCCCATCGCTCCCGCGGCTGCCACGGCACGCCGGCGCGAATTTTTTGCCAGATTAAAAGCCCCAGCAGAAAGATCACCAACGCGAGCGGCATGTCGGTGCGCACCAAAGTCGCAAGGCGCACACTCAGCAGATTCAGGCCAAAGGCACCAAAGGCGATCAAGGCTGCGGCCGCTCCGTAAGCGGCAATCGCCGCGCGAAACAAGATGATTCCCATTGCCAGCGCGGTCAGGAACGAAGGAAGCCGCCACGCAATATTCCACGACCGCGTCATCGCGAAGGTCGCAGCCGAAGCCCAACCAATGAGCGGCGGTTTTTGCGCAATCCGTTCATGCGGAGTCCGCTGAAAGAACCAGTGACCCTCTTTGATCATCTCGAACGAAGTAAACGCTTGCTGCGCCTGGTCGTAATCGTCCAACTGCCACGGCAGATTCGTCACGGCAAACAAGCAGAGGATGACCGCGCTGATCACCCAAACAGAGCGTGGATTCTCCAGAAGATTTTCCGCCCATGACGCATCCATGTTCATTCGATGATCTCGTGAACCGATGATTGCTAGTTATCACTGTGCCACTACATTCGCGAGATCAAGTTCACGGCAGCAGAAACGGGATTCGCAAAAAATGTGTGGAATTGCAGGGTTCACTCAGCTCCATGAGCAATCCGCTGACGTCCCAGAATTGATCCGGCGCATGACGTCTCCGTTGACGCCGCGCGGGCCGGACGGCGAAGGATTCCATGTCGGGCCCGGGATCGCGCTCGGTCATCGGCGACTAAGTATCATCGACCTCGCTCGCGGCGCACAGCCGATGCGCAGCAATGACGAGCGCTATCACATCGTGTATAACGGCGAGGTTTATAATTATGTCGAACTTCGCGCGGAACTCGAACGACGCGGATGCGTTTTCCACACGCAATCGGATACCGAGGTGTTGCTGAATCAATTCGTGCTCGACGGTGTCGACGCCCTGCAGCGTTGCAACGGGATGTTCGCGGTCGCGATTTGGGACCGTGATGAGGAACGGTTGTTCCTGGCGCGTGATCGCGTCGGCATCAAACCGCTCTACTACTGCGTGCGCGGACGCGAACTGATCTTTGCCTCGGAACTCAAAGCGCTGCTCGCGCATCCTCGCGTCGATCGCCGTCTTAACGCGCTTTCGGTCAGCAAATATTTCAGTTACGGTTACATCCCGGCGCCGCATACGATTTTCGAAGGCGTTCATAAGCTGGAACCCGGTGGCTATCTGTTCTTCAACCGGAACGGGCTGCGCAAGAGTCGCTATTGGGACATCCCGCTCCAAGATAACCCGGTAAGCGACCGCAACGTCGACGAGTGGGCAGAAGACCTGCTTGCCATACTGAGTGACTCGGTAACGAAGCGACTGCGCAGCGATGTGCCCGTCGGCTTATTTCTCTCCGGCGGTATAGACTCGAGCACTGTCACCGCCCTGGCAGCGCAACAATCCACCAACCGGCTGCACAGTTTTTCGATCGGGTTCGATCATCCGAGTTATGACGAGTCTCGATACGCACGGCGCATCGCGAAACTCTTCGGCACCGAGCATCACGAGGCGATTTTAACTATGAGCCAGGCAGCTGAGCTGTTTCCGCAGATCATGCGTTCGCTCCATGAACCGCTGGCGGACGCCTCGATAATTCCCACTTACATGCTTAGTCGATTAGCGGCACAGCATGTTAAAGTTGTTCTCGGAGGAGATGGCGCGGATGAGTTGTTCGCCGGTTATCCGGCTTTCCAGGCTCATAAGGTAGTGCAGGAGCTTTCGTTTTTGCCCATCGGTTGGCGTGATTCGCTTCGTCCGTTCATCCAACGGCTGCCAGTTTCGCACCGTTACACTAGCGTCGAGTTTCTCATGCAACAGTTCGTGAAGGGCCTCGGGCTTTCGCCAGAAGTGCGCTTCCTCCTCTGGATGGGCTGCTACGGCAACGCGGAGAAGAAGCAGCTTTTGTCCGTCGACTTACAGCAACATCTCTTGCGCGAGGATGCTTTCGAAGACATCTCGGTGCACATTCGACAGAGCGGATTGAAGGGAGACTTTCAGCGGCTGCAATACTTGTGTATGAAGCTCTATCTTCAAGACAATATCCTGTTGAAAGTGGACCGCGCGAGCATGGCGCATTCGCTGGAAGTGCGCGTGCCTTTTCTGGATCGCGACGTGGTCGAATACGCGTCCCGGATTCAGCCCGCAGATAAATTGCGTGGCCTAACGAGTAAGTACGTTTTGAAGCGAGCGGTCCGGGGCCTCTTACCGAATGCGATCATTCATCGGCGCAAGACAGGATTCATGATGCCCGTCGCGGTCTGGCTGAACCAAAACATGCGAGAAACGATCGAGGATCTCTGTTCTCCCGCAGCGCTCGCTGAGACTGGCCTCTTCGACGCCATTTTCGTTCGGCAAATCCTCGACGAACATTTTCAAAAGCGGCGAGATCACCGGAAGCACATTTACCCGCTGCTATGTTTCATGGCGTGGTTTCGTAACCACGCAAGGCAGCATTCATGGTGAACCAAGGGAGAAGGGCAACGGACTTGGCAATTGAGAATCAATTCAGCTCAAAGTCCTGATACACTTGCAAGCCGGCCTCGAGCTACGCGTGATCTACGGCAGGCCGTTTATGCTTCCTCCGGCTCGGGTCCCAGCGAGAGCGAAGGTGCCTCTGCTGGGCGAGGCGCTCGACGTTGGAAGACTGGCATCCGTAATGTGTTCCATAGGTAAACAGCCACGCAGGCCAGAACCAAAACGGACCCATAAGGTCGGATGTGCTTGAGCAGCGCAATCGCCCAGAGCGTTGGTTCGAGTTTCTTATCGATCAGCATGACGTGCACAATCATCGCCGTGCTCGCCGCGGAGATAATGAAATGAATGATGCTCAATCTGAAACTGACTCCCAGGGCAACGGCACTAACTACCGCACCCCAGACAAGGTAGCGCTCATGCATTTGTCCCAGCAGCACAAACATCAGCAGCCACGGAGCAGTGATCGCAATCAGAACGCGAGGATCGCGATCGCGAACCTGCCGCGCAGCCCCGTATGCGCATACTGTGAGTGCGCCAAGGTAGAGCAGCCGCAGGGTCCATTGCAGCGTGAGATGGAAATGCAGAGATCCAAAATGAACCGAGCAGAATGGATCCTTCAATGACCAGCCAAGCTGGGAGAGAAGTGATGGAAGATTGTAACACGAACTGATGACAAGGTAGGGGTAATGCTCGCTGCCATACAGAAAACCGACTTGCAACCACGCGAAGCTTCCACCAGCGAAAGCGCCAATCACAAACGCGGCGCATCCGGTAATCCCGCCGATCCAGGCAATTTGATGTGGCAACTTGTATTGCAGAAAGAATGACGAGCTAACGCCGGCGACAGCAGAAAGTGCGAGCCAGGCCGCCGGCGTGTGTAGAAGCCATGGTGACGCGATTACTGCCGCCGTGGCAGTGAAGCCCGCGAGTACACACAGCGCGTGGTTCCATCTTTTTTGCCATAATGGCCAAAGAACAAAAAACGGCGTCACCAATAACAGTTGCCCCTTGAACATTGCGCCTGCGGCTAGCAGGCAACCGCACACGAACCAGCGATTTTTCAGCGCTGCGAGCGCAGCGAACAGATAAAACGGCAGGATCCATACATCCCATTGTGGCCACCCATGCGCGTCAAGAACCATGGAAGGCTCAAGCCATGCCACGCTCGCCGCAGCGAGGCCGCAGATCGAAGCGCGATCTCCTAGCGGCAAGCCAGGAAGCAAGGTTGACCGCGTTGTTCGTGAGCATCGCCCCACGCACAGACGCACCAGGAAGAAAATTCCCACTGCGGAAAGCAGTTCGCATAGCACATTGATCTTCAATAGCGGGTTGACCAGCTTTGGATGCCCGTCATCGACTCCGGGAAATTCACTACGGACCTGTTTTGCCCAGATCGCCATGACCAGAAGTCGCAGCGGCGGATAGTCGAGACCGTAATCCTTCTGGTGCGCCTTATCCTTCACTCGGTCATAAAGTGCGAAGTAGCCGCTGCAGAATCCTGTCAATGAATTAGCCGCGTCTTCGGTGGGCGATAAGCGACGCGCTTCTTTCAGGGTTTCGCTGCCCCAATAAAAACCGTTGACGATATCGTGCTGATAACGCACGTGCCTCGTGCTTTCTCCAATCCAGCGGCGTAGCTGAACTCCACCGAGGAAAAGCGCGACGATGAGAAATGCAAGCAATGCGCGCCGGGCAAACTCGCTGACGAACAGTCGTTCAAAGAATGCCCGGATGACCATTTGATACCCGTAACGAAGACCGCCGTTCGACTGGAACGGTTACGAGAGTTTTCTTCGAGGCAAGTTTTTCTTCGTTCGAATGGCTCCGGTCGTAGACGGGTAGAGATCGTTCGCATGGCGGCACTAATCCGGCCGTTCGTGCCTGAAAATCAGTTTTTCGATTTGCACAGAAGGGGTCACACAACTATTCTGAAACCGCGGGGTGGAGCAGTCTGGTAGCTCGTCAGGCTCATAACCTGAAGGCCGCGGGTTCAAATCCCGCCCCCGCAACCAATTTTTTCCAACTCGCGATGCCTTATCGCGTTTACGTTATTCAAAACTGCGAGGGAAAATTTTACATTGGCGTATCCGATGAGGTTGATCGCAGAATCGATCAGCACAATGTTGGTAATTCCAGATGGACTCGCGGAAAGGGACCTTGGATATTGATATGGCAGAGTGAAGAGATGAATCTGTCAGGTGCCCGGAAACTTGAGCTGTTGCTCAAAAGACAAAAAGGAGGCGATGGATTTTATAGAGTGATTGGCCGGTCGCGGTTCGGCTCATAATCCCGCGTCCGCGGGACCGCGGGTTCAAATCCCGCCCCCGCAACCAAATCAATTTTGCAGATTTGGAAACGACTTGCCGCTGGTGATTCTCTTGGCAAACTGTATGCCCGCCGTCCGGCCAAAAATCTAATCCAGCGTAGCTCAGTGGTAGAGCGGTCGGCTGTTAACCGATTGGTCGTAGGTTCGAATCCTACCGCTGGAGCCAAAATTTAACCCGCTCACGACGAGCGATTTCTCCAGCTGGCAGGACCGGTTTAGAGAGAAATGCCAGCAGATTTGCCAGCAGACCGAGTCGTGAATGCACAATTCGCACGAACTCTGCCACAACTCCGCCACTACTCGCTAACGGAAAAAATTCGGCGCGTTCATTCTCTTCAACATGGAGAAAAACGTGCAACTCAAATACAGATCGTATCGCCGGCGTAACGGCGTTTTTTACTGGCAGGAAAACGATTCACCGAAACAGGGAACACTTCGCACAGCCGACAGACGCGAAGCCGAACGGCTCTTGAATGCGATGAACGAATCGCATCGAGAGCCGACATTAAATCTCAATCTTGCTCGGGCCTACCTCGCGGCTCACGATCCAAAAATGGCGCAGCGCACCTGGCAAGCGGTGATGGACGAAATGGCCACGCATGGAATTCCGACAACGCAAGAGCGATGCGCGCGAGCGTTTCGCAGCAAAGCGTACGATCCGATCCGAAATAAACCGCTCGTCCAAACCACCGGAGCCAACCTCCTCGCAATCATTCACGCCAATGGCAACTGTGTCGCACATTATCTCCGCCGGCTTCACAATTTGGCGGTTGATCTCGGTTGGCTCCCGTGGCCCGCCCTGGCAAAACGCGCATGGCCGAAAATCCGCAGTCAAAACAAAAGAGCGATCACTGCCGAAGAGCATGGGGCAGTCATCGCTTCGGAAAAAAATCTAGAGCGCCGCGCCTGCTATGAATTGCTTTACGAAACCGGGGCCGCCCAAACCGATGCAGCAAATCTCACAGCAGAAAATATCGATTGGCAGAACGGTGTTCTTGTTTATCACCGAAAAAAACTCGAACCGCTCAGCGAGCCGTGTCGACTAACGATCGGAAATAAACTACGAACGCTGCTGCAGTCGCTTCCGGCCTCTGGTGATTTGTTTCCAAACATCCGAAAAACTTCTGCGAATCATCGCGCAGCGGAATTTCGCAGACGGTGCCTAGTTGCTGGAATCACCGGCGTCAGCTTGCATTCATATCGGCACGCCTGGGCGCAGCGTGCGAAGGCTTGTGGATACCCGCAGCGATTCGCACAGGTGGCGCTCGGCCACAGCAGTCGCGCCGTGCATGAAGCTTACGCCAAAGGTGCGCTAGTCATTCTCCCTGCTCTCGACGAGTACGAACAAGTGCAAGCGGCCAAGGTCATCCCCTTGCGTTCAACCAGCGCAGATTATGCGCTAACTAATTAGCGAAAGCTCGAACTCGTTATGGCTTGGCGTAAATTTCGAGAGCCCCAGCTGGTATGTCCGCAGACATGTTGTGTCAGGCGAGGCCCTATATGAAATTAGGTGACGCCTGACTTGACGGATTGCCGCGCTGATGGCAAAAACCTCCTGATTACGTCACCCGACGTTACAACGCATCTTCGGCCGGACTGAAGAAGCCCGTGGGGCTGATCCTTCGCTGGAACCGCCGCTTACGCAATTTCCAGAACCAACTGGAGTCCCGAGTCAGCCGAAGGGAGGCCGCTGTTCAAAGTGCCTCGTGAGGATGGTTCCTGGTTCCGCGCGGAACTGGAGAGCAGTTAATGCATCAATTCAACCTCAACAATGAAAACCAAAAATATGACAACTCTACTCTTAAGAAAACCAATCGGCCGGCTTGCCTTCCTTCTCATCCCACTCC
Source organism: Candidatus Udaeobacter sp. (assembly GCA_035938475.1). Classification (GTDB taxonomy): domain Bacteria; phylum Verrucomicrobiota; class Verrucomicrobiia; order Chthoniobacterales; family UBA10450; genus Udaeobacter. Next base: position 34,817 of record DASZGW010000079.1, on the reverse strand, counting down.
TGCTCGCTTGCTTTGTGCTTTCGCCGCCCCCGAAAGCTCTCGCCGCGCAGCAGGCTTCAGTTCAAACCAGTGCACTTATTGCGCGCAACATGAAAGATTATGCAAAAACTCCTCAGGGTATCAAACGCAAAGAGAAGTACGGAAACACATACTCTACCGAACCGGCCACTAAGGATTTTCCATATAAAGACGGATCGACCTTGTTTTTAAAAATGAGCCCTAAATTCGGAGGCCTGCCGCCTGGTATAGTCCCACATTTGGGAGATGTCGACAAAAAGGTTAAACCGGACCATTCCACCGATAGCAAGGGTCAACAATGGACCTGCAGTACTGAGCATATTACACTCACGGCAACCAGCAGCACTTTTCTGACCAATGATTACTCAAGTGCTGCGAGCCATATATACCCGGGAGCCTGTTATACTTTTGAGAATTTCAATAATGGCTCTTATAAAGAACAAACAGGTGACAGGAATCCGCTTACCATCGTTACTGATAATACGAATATAAAAGGGTCCTCGTTCGTAACGGTGAAAGATCCTAATATGGCTACTATAAGGAACGCTGTGGATGATCTTTTCCGTGAATCCAAAGGTCCTGCTGCAACAGAGAGCCTTGCTTATCAGATCTATCGAAACCTCAACGAGGCCGATCAGGGCTTAAAAATCAGCGGGGGGGCCAGCGGATATGGAGCTACTTTAACTGGCTCCTTTGCAACGGGAAGCCAGTCCAAGACTGTTAATCTTACGATCGACGCTATAAAGACCTTATTCAGCATCAATACAATTCCACCGGAAAACGGATTCTTCAAGGACCCTAATGTGGAAGTCACCCCTTATCTCCAGGTCATGGGCAAAGTTAGCTATGGAGTAAGAATCCTAGCAAACCTGACCGCAACATTTAATTCTCAAGATGAGGCAGCAGCATTCGCAGCTTCTTATAGCGGATTTGGTGTAAGTGCCGATGTGAAATTCAGTGACATCTCGAAAAATACGGCCATTTCCAGCACCTTCAATGGTTACGTAGTTGGCGGACCTGGTAACTCAAAGGTTTCATTTAACAAAAAGGACCTGGAAAAAGAAATAAACAAAATTATGGCCGGCGCAACTTACAAGAATGCGATGCCTGTTAGTTATGAATTCTATGATATGGCGGGAGATGTAGTAGGTTCCAATAGTGCCACAAATTCCTTTGCCGTACGCAATTGCACACCGGGAAGTAAGGATCCCAGGCTCGAAAGCGTTACTGTGCAATTCCAGACAGGAGACGATGGTAAGAATGCGACCACCGATTACACTTTGTGGTTATATCCGGGTAATGTAAATCTTGGCGTACCTGCACAAAAAGACTGGAAACTGGTATTTTCATTCGACGAATATGATTCCCCGGAAGGGCCATTAGAATATAATGGCAAAACAAGTTACACCGTCAAAATGGAAGGCGTTTACAGACCGGCTACCTTAAGCGAATTTACCAAGAACGGAGGCATCTTGGTATTTACTGAGCGGCCCCAGCCAAGCAATCCTAATGATATATGGCAGAACGTGGCCATTGTAATGACATTGAACTTTGCAGGTGGCCAATCGCAAACGATCACATGGAGCACGATAAACATAGACCAGAATTTCCCAGAGCGGATTTTATATTTTGATGGCAAGTTTAAGGGACTGTAATCAAGGAAAATCATCAATGGACGAGTAAGAGGCGATCCGCGCTCGAGATAAACTGCAGAAACGTGGCAGAATGCTCCATGTTAAAATACTAAAGATCAGTGCAGCATAGGATGGGTTAATTTCTGCCCCTTTTCCTTTCTCTATTAAAACAGGTCCAACGCCAATTTAACCGCAGTGAATGGCTCAGAGACTTTTTCGCCGCGTTCTTCCACAGCAAAATCAAATATCATGGGCGACGCTGCTTGAAAAACTATATGTCATAGAAAGCAGCCGGCTGTCAGCTGCTTTCGCTGGTTTTTGCGCTGCCAGTGCTTGACTAATGCTTTGGTCGCCTGTGCAAGCCATTCTGAATTCGCTGCGCGCTCAGCAATTACCACCGCTGCGAAATACTTCGGCGAATTCGCGGCAGGCTTACCCAACGGGTTCAACAGTTTTGCGGCCACCAACGGCGCAATGTCATGCTCTTGAAAACCCAGCAGGAGCGGTGTCTCAGAAGTATTCAGACGCCCAGGTAATCGTCGGCAGTTCAGCAAAGCGAATTTTTCTTGTGCCGTTGCTGCAGATCGACTCGCTAGCATGTCGCCCCTCAGCTTTCGTCTGCCAACGGATTCCCCGACGACCACGGATGAGACAAATCAACTAGACCAGCAAACCGAGCTTTCTGCCAAATCTCCTGCCGTTCCAAGTAATCGGGATCGAAACTGAGCAGATACGCGATCTCCGCTTTTTGCAGTGCCCGACGAAGATTCCGTTCCGGTCGCCACCTCTTCGTTCCGATAACCGCTGACTCGATACCATTCAGTTCATCTTGAACTGACGGTTTCCCCATAATGCGCCGCAGCAGTCGGATTCTCTCGGTATCGAGAACTACATCTCTAACGCGGGTCCGCTCAATTTTGCCGAACGCCGACCACAACCGTGCACTCTTCAAGCACCGCACCCGCGGTTTCGATAGATATTTGCAGAGATAACTTACCGCCTGAGCCGGATCCGTCACCCGCCTCACATTGGTCCGGCCCGAATCCTATCGCAAGCAGGCGCATTAGGGGTTGCAATTTTTACATTCGCCCGCAACCGTGATGTGAGTAGGGTGGTCATTCATTTTCCGAACATGTAAATCGTCAACGAACGCGTATGGAACATGAACTTGGTTGGTGGCGAAAATACGTTTTCTCGACTGACCACAAGGTCATCGGAATCCAGTATGCGATTTCGGGCCTCGTTTTTCTGTTCTTCGGTTTTTGCCTGATGATGATGATGCGTTGGCAGTTGGCCTATCCCGGAAAACCGCTGCCGATTATTGGGAAACTGTTCGGAAGTTCCATGCCGGGAGGGGTGATGACACCCGACTTCTATAACTCGTTAGGCGCGATGCACGGAACGATCATGGTTTTTCTCGGAATTATCCCCGTGGCATTCGCTGGTTTCGGTAATTATATCGTCCCGCTGCAAATCGGGGCGCCGGATATGGCTTTTCCGAAAGTAAACATGTTTAGCTACTGGGCCCTCGTTATTGGGGCAGTAACGTTGCTGGCCAGTTTTTTTCTCCCAACGGGAGCAGCCGCTAGCGGTTGGTCGTCTTATACGCCTCTGGCCGATATTGCGCAGCTGGGTCACGGACACGCGATTCTGACGGGTCAAAGTTTTTGGCTGATCGGAATCGTCTTCCTCGCAACATCGTCCGTCCTCGGCTCAATCAACTTCATCACCACCATCGTGCAGCTGAGAGCGCCAGGAATGACCTGGATGCGACTTCCGTTCTTCGTTTGGGCTCAATTGGTCGCCGCGTTCCTTTTGTTGCTGGCGTTTCCACCGATGGAAGCGGGAACGATCATGCAACTGATGGATCGAATTGCGGGAACGAGTTTTTATTTGCCATCTGGACTCGTAGTAAATGGCCAGCAAATGCTCATGGCAGGTGGCGGTAGCCCACTTTTATGGCAGCACCTGTTTTGGTTTCTGATCCACCCTGAGGTCTACGTGTTGGTCCTGCCAGCGATGGGGATCGTTGCCGAGATCGTGGCAAACAATACTCGCAAACCGCTTTATGGTTACAGGGGGATGGTTTTTTCTGCTTTTGGTATTGGCTTTCTTTCTTTTCTCGTTTGGGCCCACCACATGTTTCTCACCGGGATGGGTGAAGCGGTGAGTTCGTTTTTCTCATTAACCACCGTTCTCATCTCAGTGCCGTCAGTGATTATCTTGAGCGCTCTGCTTTTATCGCTTTGGCGCGGTTCGATTCGGTTCCCTGTGCCGATGCTGTTCGCCGCCGCTTGGATGCCGATGTTCGGCATCGGGGGCTTAACCGGCATCCCGCTGGCGCTGCCTCCGGCCGATCTCTATCTGCACGATACCTATTATATAATTGCGCACTTCCATTACCTCGTCGCGCCCGGAACGATCTTCGCCTTATTTGCCGCGACTTATTACTGGTTTCCCAAGGCTACCGGAAGAATGATGAACGAATTCTGGGGCAAAGTACATTTCTGGCCCTCACTCGTTTGCATGAACGTGATTTTCCTCCCGATGTATCTCCAAGGGATGCTCGGCATGCACCGGCGTTGGTACGATGGTGGCCAGGGCCATGGCGTGGCCGGCGATCACACCGTTTGGGGGCTGACTGGATTCCAGTGGAACCAACCGATCTCGTGGGCAGCGTGGATCATGGCTCTGGCCCAAATTCCTTTCATGATCAATTTCTTCTGGAGCATCAAGCACGGCAAAAAAGTGAACGACAATCCGTGGGAAGCCACCACGCTGGAGTGGACCGCGCCTTCGCCGCCACCGCACGGAAATTTTACGAAGCCGCTCACTGTGTATCGCGGACCCTACGATTACAGCGTTCGCGGGGCGGCGCAGGATTTTTGCTTACAGAACGAGGCTGTTGTTGCCTTAGCCTGAGAAACGGGCTGAGCCCAGATCGACAGAAGGTTGTCGAGCACCAAAGGATAGTTGCATGATCCTGATCAGTCTTCGAATTCGGAGCGGTCGAGGCGCATTATTTCTCTGGCTTAGCGCGTCGAGTAGTGCCAGCAGAATTGCCAGCAAACAGCACCGAAAGAGTCGGCACGAGTAGTGGCCGAGTTCGCTTGATTACCCAGGTAAACTGCGTTTAACTCGCATCAAACACAGGGGAAGGAAGCGCCGAATCCTACCGCTGGAGCCAATTTTGCGCAGCTTCGACATCAGTCAGCTATGTTTGCCACGTATCCGCGGCTGGTAGAAGTTGCGAGAGCCATGGAGCAAAGCATCGATAGCATTCTCGACGCCGCGGAGCAGCAGCAGGCGAGCGATGTCTTCCTTCAGGAGAAAGAAGTGCCGCGGCTTAAGGTCAATGAACAAATCGTCGTGCTCGGCGACGAACCTCTGTCGCCCGCACACATGACCGCACTCTGGCAGGCCTGCGGCGCGAACGCACAAGGCGACATGGATCGCGACAGCGGCTTCATCTCGCGCACGCATACGCGCTACCGCGTGAACCTTCACCGCACCATGGGCCGCCTCGGTGCGGTCCTGCGCCGCATCAAGACCAGCGTGCCTAGCTTGAAAACGCTCGGGTTGCCCGACTGGCTCCTGACCCGATGGGGCGCTCGCCAGCATGGCCTGATCCTTGTCACGGGGCCGACTGGCTCAGGGAAATCCACCACCATCGCCTCCCTCGTTCAATGGATGAACGAGAACCTCGTGCGACACATAGTGACGATCGAGGATCCAGTCGAGTATCAGTTCACCAGCGATCGCTGTCATTTCACCCAGCGACAGGTCGGACGTGACACCGGCACTTTTGCGAGCGGATTGCGGAGCGCCCTTCGGCAGGCGCCGGATGTCATTTTTGTCGGTGAGATCCGGGATTACGAAACGGCGTTGACGGCCCTCCAAGCTTCGGAGACCGGACATCTCGTTGTTTCGACCATGCATTCGGAGAAGGTTGCCGACACGATGGAGCGCTATCTGAATCTTTTCCCGGCCCAAGACGAGAAGCATGGTGTGACCCTTCTGGCAAACCAGCTCTCTGGCGTTCTCTGTCAAAAACTGGTTGAATCTGCCGGTGGAGGCCTGCATTTGCTGGTGGAACACGTCGAAAATGCGGGGGCCATGCGCGACTGGATCGCGAGACGAGAGTTGCAGAACATCGATCAGTATATCTCCCGCGGATCGGACCCTGCCGCCGTTTCATTTTTGCAATCGACTCTCAAAGCTCTCCAGGCCAAGATGATCACGGAAGCGACCGCCATGGCTTCAGTCAGCAATGAGTCCGAGCTTCGTCGCGCCATGAGGGGAATCGGCTAGACGGGTTCTTCCCGCAATTTGAGCCTTATGAAGGAACGTGACTTGATCGATTTTCTCGTCCTTTCCGCCCAGCAGGGCGCTTCTGATCTTCATTTGACAGCAGGGGCGCCACCGATGATGCGGGTCGCTGGTGTCATCCAACCCCTGGCGGAAGAGCCGCTGTCTGCGGAAGATACAAGGAGATTGGTTGTCGATGCTTTGAAGGAGGGGCAACGGGCGAAGCTGGAAAACGAATGGCAGATTGATTTCGCGTTGCAGGTTCATGATGTCGGTCGTTTTCGCGGAAATGCGTGCTACGTCTCGGGCGCGATTGAGGCGAATTTCCGACGTATCCCTTCCGAGATCGCCGATCTAAAATCGTTGGGACACTCTCCCGTGGTGGATCGCTGGTGCGACAAGAACGCCGGCCTGGTGCTGGTGACTGGCGCGAGCGGTGAAGGCAAGAGCACAACGCTGGCGAGCATGGCTCAGACGATAGCCGGACGGCGTTCCGTCAACATCGTCAGTATTGAGGACCCGATCGAATTTGTTCATGCGCAAGGCCAGAGTCTGGTCAACCAGCGTGAAGTCGGTTCCGACGTGCACAGCTTCGCTTCAGGGCTCAAGAACGCGTTGAGACAGGATGCGGACGTCATTCTCGTTGGAGAGTTGCGGGACCTGGACACGATCCAAACTGCGCTTACGGCGGCGGAAACGGGGCACCTTGTGATTGCAACCATGCACACCAACGATGCGCCAAGCGCCATTGGGCGAATCCTTGATGCCTTTCCAAAAGAGGGTCACCAGTTCGTCAGTGCCCAACTTGCGTGGTCGTTGTTGGGAGTGGTGTGCCAGTATCTCCTGCCGCGAAGCGGCCAGTCAGGCCTGGTGTTGGCCACTGAATTGTTGACGGTGAACTCGGGAATCGAGGCGTGTATCCGGGCCGGGCGGCTCGCGCAGGTACCGGGTCTGATTCAAATCGGCGCTGCGGACGGCATGCATACCGTGGACGATAGCCTTATCGAGTTGCTTCTGGCTGACCGCATCAGTCTCATGGACGCCCTGGCTCACGCGAGGGACCCCGAATTTGTACAGAAGGAGTTCAAGCAAGCTTTGCAGAGCAAGCGAAAAGGGTGGTTTGCGGGAATTTTCGGCAAATGAAATGCGGACCTTCCTGCGCGTCGAATTCAATGCAAGGCGGCAAGCCGTGTCAGGAGGTCAGTCCTCCGGTGCTCGAGCATTTGTAGCTGTTTGGCGGATTCGGCGGTTGAGGCGACGAGGAAATCGCCGTGAACAAGAACGAGGCTTAAGTTGTCCTCTTGCGGTGTTCCGCTGCGGTTGTGACTCGTTGCTACTTGATCCGAGTTGAACGAAGGCTCATTCCTTCGACGATCCAAGGCAAAATTGCCAGCAAATGATAGTGGAAAAGTTCGCGCGAGTAATCGCACAGCTCGCTTGATTACCCAGACAAACAGAGCTTACATCACCTCAAAATACGAGGGAAATTACCGCCGAATCCTGCCGCTGGAGCCAAATTTCAAATCTCACGCTTGACAGTCTCATTTGCGTTCGCCGCGGCGTGTGACTTCGTTGGTGCGTGACCAAAAGATCTTCTGGCAAGACAGAAACCGGAAAAATTCTCGTCGGCACAGCCAGCTGGTCGGATCCCGGCTTTGTCGAGCGCTGGTATCCGAAAAAGATGCCGCCTGGCGAACGGCTTCAGTGGTATGCGCAGCATTTCGAAATGGTCGAGGTGAACTCGACATTTTATTCCGTGCCGGAACCGAGAATGGTGGAACGCTGGTGCGCGGCGACGCCGGATGATTTCACGTTCGACGTAAAGCTACACCAACTGTTCTCATTCCACTCGACACCGGCAAAGCTCTTGCCGCCGGATTTACAAAGCCGCGCAGAGACAGATGCCAGGGGAAACGTGAAATCGACGCCGGAGCTGCGGGAAGCAGTGCTCAAGATTTTTCTGCGCTCGGCATCGATTTTTCACGATGCAGGTAAGCTTGGCGTCTTTCTTTTGCAACTCTCGCCCGCGTTTTCGCCGCGAAAACATGAGTTAGACGAGCTTATTCAATTGATCGAAATGTTGAGCGATCATGACCTTGCAATTGAGTTTCGAAATCGCGATTGGGCGGTCGGCGACCAGTTGCGGTCGACGATTGATTTTCTGCAAAAGTATCGTGCAATTTTTGTGAACGTGGACGCGCCTGCGTCGAATCATTTCACGGTCATGCCAGCGGAAGTGGATGAGGTGACGAACTCGAAGGTTGCATATCTGCGGCTGCATGGACGCAATGAAAAGGCCTACATCACTGGCAAAACTGTGGCCGCGCGTTTTGATTACGATTACAGCGAGAGTGAAATCACGGAGGTCGCACAACGCAGCAGGAAGCTGGCGAAGGAAGCACGTGAATTGCATGTGATTTTCAACAACAACAATCTCGATTACGCGCCGCACGCGGCGCTTCGTTTGCGCAAGGCCCTTGGTCAAGTCCTCAAGACGCCGGCACAGACAGCGGAGCTGTTTTAGTTTAGATTCCAGAGTGCACGATCTAGGTTCCGCCCAGAAATCTGCACGGGATTATGAGCCGCGGTTACCAGGATCGCTTGCGCGAATGAAGCGCTGGCTGGTGACGCATCACATGACCCTGATGACAATTGCCGACACGCCGCACTCCATTGCTCTCGGTTCAGCAATCGGAATTTTTTTCGGGTTCACACCACTCTACCCGCTAAAAACGTTGCTATCAATCGGCATGGCGTGGATCTGCCGTTGCAACAAGATTGCAGCCGCGATTGCTGTGACGCTACACGATGTCATGATTTGGGCGATGCCCGCCATTTATCTTGCCGAGTATCAATTGGGGTGCTGGAGCTTGCACCGGTCGCCAGCGCAGCGCGTGCATTTCCGCCAGTTTGGGCTGCGCGATTATGTACATTGGCATGTATTTTCGCGCGTCGTTTGGCCCACATTTTGGCCTGCATTCATTGGTTCGCTGTTTCTCGCGGTTCCTTCGGCGATCATCGTTTATTTTGTAATGCGATTACTGGTCAGTCGGGCCCGAATGCCACAGAAGACGACTTGATAGCGCGTTGCGACGGGCGTTTGCGAATCAGAACGCGTCGATTAAGGTGCTGCGGTTCGAGGGTTCTTATGCGTTTAACACGTCCCTTTCTTGCGATTTTTTCCGCTTTTCTCGCCAGCATGGCGCTTCTCCGCTCCGCTGCTGCCGCGGAGGCATATCTCATCGCCGACGCACAAACGGGCTATATTTTGGAAGAACAGGAACCGAGGAAAAAACTGCAAGTAGGCAGCCTGATGAAAATCGCGACTGCAAGTGTGGTGCTCGATTGGGCGGAACGCAGATCGGGCGACCTCAATCAGCCAGTTACGATCCCGCAGGAGGCCTTTGTCGGAACTCTCGAAAACAATATTGGTTTTCAAGCTGGCGATAGCATCACCCTGCGAGATCTTCTCTACGCTGCGCTTGTTCAGTCCGATAACATTGCGGCCTACACGCTCGCGTACCACGTTGGCTCGAAGTTAGAGTCGCTCGCGCCGGGCGAAACGGGCTCGAAATACACGCCAGTTGATGCGTTCGTCGCCCAGATGAATGCGCTGGCCAAACAATTGAAGATGGATCGCACGCGTTTTGTTAATCCGCACGGCGTCGATTACAAGGTCAAACCGCTGCCGTATTCAACGGCCGAAGACATGGCGCGCCTTACTCGGTACGCAATGAACAAAGCCAGTTTCCGCTTTTATGTGTCGCAAAAGGAACGGCAGATCTCCTTCGATCGAGGCGGGCGTCGATTGAATTACGTGCTTCGCAACACAAACGACCTCCTGGGAAAAATGGGCATCGACGGAGTCAAAACAGGCCGCACCGCACGATCTGGTGATTGTTTGATCCTCTATGCCAATCGTCAGGCGGAAGTTGTTCGCCAGGGTCAGATGGAAACAGTGTATCCGCGTCATTTAATGATCGTCCTCCTGGGTAGCACAAATCGATTCGGTGAAGGCGCAGCCCTTTTGCAACGCGGTTGGCAGTTATACGACCAATGGGCAGCCGGCGGTCGTGTCGCCGATTCAAAGAAAATGCTTTGATCCTTCGATTGCAAAGATGAAGCCACGGATTGGTGTTCTAACCAGCGGTGGCGATTGCCCCGGACTTAACGCGGTTCTGCGAGGCGTGGTACTGGCGGCGGAGAAACTCGGGTGGGAAGTAGTTGGTTTTCGTGACGGATTCGAAGGACTTCTTCCTCCCGGCAATCATGTAATACTCGACCGCCAAAGCGTTAACGGAATCATGGCTATGGGCGGCACGATCATCGGCACGACGAATCGCGGCCATTTTGTTGCCAAAGTCGGTGCCGGCGATCGGACGATTGTGGCTGAGGACATCATTGCAGGCGCCAAGAAGATACTGGATGAACTTCAAGCAAAGGCGTTGATCATTGTCGGCGGCGATGGTTCGATGGTCACGGCGCAACAATTACAGGAAGCTGGCATCAACTGCATCGGCGTGCCCAAGACCATCGACAACGATCTCGAGGCCACTGCGACAACATTCGGATTCGATTCTGCCGTTGCTGTCGTAATGGACGCGCTTGATCGGGTGCATACAACGGCGACGAGTCACAGGCGAGTGATGATCGTCGAGGTAATGGGCCGCCATGCCGGCTGGATCGCGTTGCACGGCGGTATTGCTGGGGGAGCGGACATTATTTTGATTCCGGAAATTCCATTCGATTTCGACAAGATCGCCAGCGTGGTCAAGGCGCGCGAGGCGGCTGGTTATCTGGGAACAGTTGTTGTGGTCGCTGAAGGCGCGCGACCAAAACATGGCGAACAGGTAAAGCGTGACGTGGAAGGCGGCGAATTTCGTCTCGGCGGAATTGGTGAGATCGTTGCACGCGAGATTGCAAAACGAACTGGGAAGGAAACGCGCTGCTGCGTTCTCGGCCATCTGCAACGGGGAGGGGCACCCACGACCCTAGATCGAATTCTTGGAACGCGTTTTGGCGTGAAAGCTGTCCAACTAGCCAACGAAGGGCATTTTGGTTCGATGGTTAGTTACCAAAATTATCAAGTGCGTCAGGTGCCGATCGCGGAAGCTGTTAATCGGCTCAAGCTGGTTCCGCCTAACGGAGAAATGGTGCAAACCGCGGGTGACGTGGATATTTCCTTCGGCGATTGAGCCTGTCATGTTGAGCGAAGCGAAACATCTCTGATTATTGTTTTGATGACTCCCGATCGAAAGACGATCAGAGATCCTTCGCCTCGCTCAGGATGACAAAAGGAAAAGAGGCGCGCCGTTTTCGGCCCTAAGATCATTCATCTGATGAAAATCGTTCTCGCATATTCCGGCGGCCTCGATACGTCCGTGATCCTCCGTTGGCTCAAGAAGAATTATCAAGCTGAGGTGATCGCCTTTTGCGCCGATATCGGCCAGGAAGAAGAACTGGACGGCCTGGAGAAAAAAGCCCTAACGAGTGGAGCATCGAAATGCATCGTCGAAGATCTGCGCGAAGAATTCGCGCGTGATTTCATTGCTCCGATGTTCCAGGCAGGGGCGGTTTACGAAGGTCAATATCTGCTCGGCACGAGTATCGCCCGCCCGTTGATCGCGAAACGAATGGTCGAGATCGCGCGCGCCGAAAATGCCGACGCCATCGCTCATGGCGCGACAGGAAAGGGGAATGATCAGGTTCGCTTCGAATTAGCCGCCGCGGCGCTTGCGCCCGATCTGCGCGTGATTGCACCATGGCGGGAAGAACGTTTCCGTAAACAATTCCCTGGCCGCAGTGAGATGATTGCATTCGCGAAAGCGAACGGAATTCCGGTCGAAGCGACTACGCAGAAACCGTATTCAATGGACCGCAATCTGCTCCATATCAGTTATGAGAGCGGCGTGCTGGAAGATCCGTGGTTTGACGCCAGTTCAAAAGAAATGTGCAACATGTACAAACTCAGCGTCGCGCCGGAAGACGCGCCTAACGAACCCGAATACGTCGAGTTGGATTTTGATCAGGGTAACTGCGTCGGCGTGTCTGGAGGGGCGAGCTCCTGCGAGCCCGCCGCCCCCGGCGTCGCAGAGCCTGTCCTGAGCTCATCGAAGGAAGCTCCGTCCTCCAGGATGTCGCCACATCAGGTGCTGAAAACTCTGAACAAACTTGGCGGTAAACATGGCATTGGCCACGTTGATATTGTGGAGAACCGTTTTATCGGAATGAAAAGCCGTGGGGTGTACGAGACACCGGGCGGGACGATTCTGCATTTTGCCCATCGACAAATCGAAACGCTCACGATGGACCGCGAAGTCATGCACTTACGCGACAGCCTCGTTCCAAAATACAGCGAGCTTGTTTATAACGGTTTCTGGTTTTCTCCTGAACGCGAGGCGCTCCAGGCTCTCATCACCGAAACGCAACGCGACGTGAGTGGACTCGTTAGGCTCAAACTTTACAAGGGCAATGTCATTGTCGCGGGCCGCAAGAGTCCTAAAAGCCTATACGACCCGAAGATTGCTACGATGGAGGCTGACAATTCGGCATATGATCAAAGCGATGCCACCGGCTTCATTCGACTGAACGCGTTGCGATTAAGACTTCGCGCCGCAAGCAAGGGCGATTTCCCACGTTCGCCGTAGCTTCAGCGAACGTGGCTAAGTCGCCCGTCCGCGTGTGAAAAACCGGCACTTCTCGTTTCTCGGTGACGTCTCGCCGCATTGCGGCGGTATTTGTTGATCTTTATCTCCTCGACGGGGCAGCGTAAAATGTGAATGAATCCCAGCCGAACATGTCGGCCGAGGTAAAAGAAGAGATCGAGCCGGAAATAGGGCATCCCTCGTTCGTTGATATCGTTGACTACTCAAAGCTATCGAGCGCGGCACAGGAGCTGAAGATTGTGCTTGCAATTGAAGGAGCGGGGATTCAAACCGGTGGCTATGAAACTCGGTTTAATTTTTGCCTTCGGATTGTTTGTTGTGGCGCTCCTGTCCTGCGAGGCAATTCGCAAGCAATCGGCCGCCTCCGGTCACAACGTTAAGATCAACGCACATTCGATCCTGATTCCCGGCACCACGATTTCCGGAGAAGATCGGGACGCGGTAACCAGGATCTTCAAAAAGTATGACAGCTCGCTGTACCGGATCGCAGTTTACGAAAATGGCAGCTTGAAAAGACACATCGGTAAGATGAGCGAAATGCAGATAGGTGAAGTTGCACGGGAATATTCGAATAACGCGAGAGCCAGCGGGTTGACTAACTGGACAATGCAGATCGGCTCGACGACGCATGTCATGACGACCGTGACAGCTGGCAGCCCGACCCATGTTATGACAGCTGGCAGCCCGACGCATGTTACAACCGCGGGTAGCCCTACGCATGTAACCACGCATGAGAGCTCGACCCATATCACGAAAATTCCGCAGGAATCCGACGCACTTGTCAAAGAAGTCACGCCAATCCTGGAGAAGTACAGCAAATAACGAGCGACAGGCGAGGTGCAGCGTCTCCAGGTGCAAGGCGGCTTCGAATAGCCTTCCTTGGTTTCCAACTATTTCTGATCGCGACCGTATGTCTGCGGGACACCTTCTCGATTTTCGGAACTACGTCGACGGTTTTTCCCGCCAGAGCTAACAAGTTTTGGCAAGGGGGTGAGCAAGCCGCGGCGGCGCTGATTGGTCACCGGCTCGATGATTCAAATTGGCTGCGAAACGGAATTACAGTTTACCTGCACGGCGCGGGGATTGAAGCCGGTTACGGCTTTTTCGCTCCGAATGTGCCTGCCAATTACAAGGTAGTTTTTGAATTGCGCTATCCAGACGGACGAACTGAGTATGAGATTCCACGCGTAAGCAGTGCGGCCACCGGCTTGCGCTTTGCCGGGTTACTCGACCAACTGGCTGAAACCAACTACACGCCGTTGCGCGAGACGATGATGAAGATCCTGGCCTACTCTGTCTGGCAGGAGCATCCAGACGCCAACGTCATACGAGCGTATTTCGGGCGCGCGCGTTTACCCACACCCGCAGAATTCCACAGAGGAGATAAAGGATCTTATGAACTTCTCTTCGCCTACGATTTCACCTTTCGCGGAAAACAGCCCAACTCTCCCTGATGCGCACGCTGAGCCGGCGAGTGGAAGAATTCCTGTTTGCTCCGTGCTCAGACACCTGGCTCGGCATTCTGCGCATTGGTGTCGCGCTCCAGGTAATCATCTACTGCTTATCTCTCCGCGCCGACTGGCACGACTTGTTTTCGCTCGACCGCGCCGGGTTGATCAAGCGGGACTTGGCTGAAGCCATGCTCTCTGCGCAGAACCACTACATTCCGCGTGTTGGATGGCTGGTGGATATCGCAGGCCGTTTTGGCGTGGGTGAACAAGCCGCCCTGACGCTCACGTGGTGGGGTCTGCTTTTCGGCGCATTCCTGTTACTCATCGGATTGTTTAGTCGGGAAGCGGCAATCGCGACCTTGGTTTTACATCTGTGTGCGGTGAAAAGCACGAGCGGGTTGACTTATGGAGTGGATAACTTCATCAGCATCGGCCTTTTCTATGTTATGATCGCGCCTCTTCCAGACAGATGGGCGGCGGATAGTTGGCTACGGAACAGATCGCGAAGAGATAATCACCTGCAGGGATTCCACCGGCGGATTCTGCAACTGCACATTTGCCTGATTTACTTCTTCAGCGGAATCACGAAATGCGCAGGAGCCGGCTGGTGGGACGGCACGAGTATTTGGTGTGCGTTAATCCGGCCGCCGTTCAATTTGCTTTCTCCCGAGACGCTGATTGTCTGGAAGCATTTGTTTCCCATCCTGAGCATCTCCGTTTGTCTCTTGGAGACCGGTTATCCGCTGTTTATCTGGCTTCGGAAGACTCGCACGTTGTGGCTTGTGGCAGTGATCACGATGCATCTGGCCATCGGGCTGGCGATGGGGCTGTACCTTTTTGCGTTGGTCATGATCACACTAAACGTCGCAGCCTTTGGCACAGAGTTTAGTTTTGTAAAAACAGAGACGAATGCGACGCGGAAAGTTGTTGCGCCGCGCGGTCGCTTTGATCGAGCGGCAATCGATGGCACAGGCTATTTGTGATCGACACCAAGTCTGAAATGCTTTCAGCTTAACTGCAGGGGCGATGTCTGCGGAAACTGAATGCGATTCTGAGCTGGGGATCGAGCACGTCCTGTTCATTGACGCGGTGGGTTACTCGAAACTGTTGCTAAACGAAGCAGCGGCGCGTGCTCGAAACCTTGAAGAAAATCGTCCGCGTTACTCGCAGTTTCCAAGACGCCAAATTTGCTAGCCGTCTCCGCGTTAAGCCTCGCAACTTATCTGATGCAGCAGCGCAAGCACGCCGGAGCGCTTCTGGCAAAATCGCTGCAGACATTCGCTAAAAAAGCATTGCTGTGCTTCCATTCGCGAACCTCAGCGAGTATAAAGAAAACGCCTACCTCGCCGATGCCAATACCATTTTTGTCATTGCCCTGTGTAGAGGAAAAGAGCACAATCCGTACGGGAATAACATCGCTGACACTCTCGACAGTCTGACTAAGGCGCGATTATGAAATTCACGCAATCTTAGAGCGCACGGCGAGATGTCCATTCAGAGCAAGAACGAGATCCAGCTCGAAATAGGCCATGTCTTGTTTATCGATGTCGTTGGCTACTCGAAGCTTTCGATTAGCGACCAACACGCGGCGGTTGAGGAACTAACCCGGATTGTTCGCGGGTCTGAGCAATTTCAACGAGCCGAAGCTGCGAGCCGTTTGACCCGGATCCCAACTGGCGACGGGATGGCGCTGGTATTTTACACGAGCCCGGAGGCGCCCGTGCGCTGCGCGGTGGAGATCAGCCGCGCTCTAAAGCAACAACCGCGTCTACAACTTCGGATGGGAATCCACAGCGGCCCAGTTGGCGGGGTGGTCGATGTAAACGAACGGGCCAATCTCGCGGGCACTGGAATCAACATGGCCAAACGAGTGATGGATTGCGGTGACGCCGGGCACATTCTTCTGTCCAAACACGTCGCCGAAGATCTGGCAGAATACCAGAAGTGGCGACCGCTCCTGCACGATCTTGGTTCGTGCGAAGTGAAGCATGGGGTGCGCGTATCGGTCGTGAACCTCTATGACGATCAATTCGGCAATGCCAAGCTGCCGCAGAGATTTGAGACCGTGCAGAAACGCCGGAGGCGTCTGCGCTGGGCGGCGACGGCGGCAGCGTTGCTTGCGCTCGCGATAGTCATCGCTGGGATCGCAATGTTTTCCCGTTATCGCGCGCAATCGACCTTGACTGCGCCGGAAAAAAGCATCGCGGTGCTGCCGTTCGAAAACTTGAGCGACGACAAAGAGAACGCCTACTTCACCGAAGGCGTGGGCGAGGAGATCCTAACTGACCTGGCAAAAATCGCCGATCTCAAAGTCATCAGTCGCACTTCGGTCATGCAATACAGGAACGCCGTGCGCCGTAATCTACGCGAGATTGGAGAGCAACTCGGTGTGGCACACGTTTTGGAAGGAAGCGTGCAGCGGAGGGGCGGTCGAGTGCGGGTGAGTGCGCAATTGATCGATGCGCGCACCGACACGCACCTGTGGGCGGAGCATTACGATCGTCCACTTGATGACGTCTTCGCCATTCAAAGCGAAGTCGCACAGGCGATCGCCGATCAGTTGAACGCTAAGCTGTCCCCGGCGGAAAAAGCGGCCATTAAGCAACGACCCACGGCAGACCTGGTGGCCTACGATCTTTATCTGCGAGCCGAAGCTCTTCGCGCCCCGATAAGTTTCAGTGCGCGTCTGAAGGAAAATCTCCTCGAGACCACGCGTCTGCTCGATCAGGCGATCGCGCGCGACCCAACGTTTTTCCTTGCCTATTGCCGATTGGCTGAAGCGCATGATCTCATTTACTTTTTCGGAATCGATCACACGCCGGCGCGCCTTGCGCTTGCGAACACCGCTATCCAAAGCGCCCAGCATTTGCGGCCCGACTCCGGTGAAGCGCACCTTGCCTTGGCGGAGCATTTCTACCGCGGTTACCGAGACTACGAACGCGCCCTCGCCGAATTGACTCTGGCCCGCCGGCTATTGCCGAACGATTCCCTGGCCTTCGAACTAACTGGTTTCATCACTCGACGACAAGGTCGGTGGGACGAATCCACAATGGATCTTGAACGCGCCCTGGAGCTGGACCCGCGTAACCTCTTCTTCCTTCAGCAGTTGTCCTTCACTTATGAATTCCAACGCCGCTATCGAGACCTCGCTGCAGTTCTGGACCGAGCGCTCAAACTTGTTCCTTCCGACCCGGAGACGCGGGTAGCGCGAGCATCGATCGATCTCGCAGAGCGCGCAGACGCAAGACCCGTTCATGCCACCATCGAGGCTGTCGTTGCCGAGGACCCAGCGGCTGCCAGAAGCATCGCCGATCGATGGCTCTACGTCGCCCTGTGCGAGCGCAACAACTTCGGCGTCTCTCGCGCGCTCGCCGTTGTTCCTCCCGAGGGGATTAGTGTAGGCAGCAACATTTGGTCACCTCGCGCCTATTTCGAGGCCGTCGCTGCCAGCGCTCGCGGTGATGCGACCGTCGCCCGCGCCGCATTCACCGCTGCTCGCGCTGAAGTTGAAAAGACTACGCGCGAGCAACCTGATTACGCCCAAGGACTCACTATCCTCGGCCTAATCGACGCCGGTCTTGGCCGCAAAGACGACGCCATTCGGGAAGGAAGGCGGGCAGTTGAACTGGTGCCTGTTTCGAAAGACGCCATCGATGGCACTGATTTGATCTTAAATCTCGCAGTCATTTATGCTTGGACAGGCGAGAAGGATCTCGCGTTAAAGCAACTGGCCGAAGCAGCGCAACTGCCGAGTTCATTAAACTATGGTTCGCTGCGTCTGCACCCGGACTGGGACACGCTGCGCAACGACCCGCGCTTCGAGAAAATCGTCGCCTCGCTCGCGCCAAAACTGTAGAGGCAGCGGGTCGACTGCTGGTTCTTACTTTCGCAGGCGACACGCCTGCCACGACTGGAATGCGTCTCAACTCCACAGCCTTGCGAGGGGTGGTTGTCGATCTTATATTTAATGGCGCATTCAGCGCGAGAGAGTTAGGAGATCATTATGCCAACGACAATTGCTGCTCCAAAAACGAAGACTCAAAAATCTAAAGCTGCGCCAGCAGCGGAAGAGGATTTTTTACCGCTTCACGGAACTGACTACGTCGAGTTTTATGTCGGGAACGCCAAGCAGGCGGCGCATTTCTACAAAACCGCGTTCGGGTTTGAAAGTCTGGCATATTCCGGGCCGGAAACCGGGGTGAAAGATCGCGCCAGCTATGCGATTCGGCAGAATAAGTTGACCTTGCTCCTGACTACTCCGATCCGGGCGAATAATCCGATGGCCGATCACATCTACAAACATGGCGATGGCGTCAAGGCGCTGGCGTTGAAGGTAGAAGATGCTACCTCGGCGTGGGAAGAGACCACGAAGCGCGGCGGCAAGAGTTACATGGAGCCGACGACGCTCGCGGATAAACAAGGCGAGGTGGTGATGAGCGGGATCCACACCTATGGCGATGTCGTTCATCTGTTCATTGAGCGCGAAAATTATCGCGGGCCGTTCATGCCGGGTTTTCGTAAATGGGAATCGAACTACAATCCGCCTCAGACCGGCTTGCAATATGTCGATCATTGCGTGGGCAACGTCGCCCTGGGGCAGATGAATCCGTGGGTGAAATTTTATGAGGACGTAATGGGGTTCCGAAACATCCTGAGCTTTGACGACAAGGATATTTCAACAGAATACTCGGCGCTGATGAGCAAAGTGATGAGCAACGGCAACGGTTTCGTGAAGTTCCCGATCAACGAACCGGCCGAAGGCAAAAAGAAATCACAGGTGGATGAGTATCTCGAATTTTACGATGGCGAAGGTGTCCAGCATGTCGCCATGGCCACTAACAATATCATCGAGACGGTGACCGAACTGCAGAAGCGGGGCGTTGAATTTCTGAACATCCCTTCCACCTATTACGACACGCTGGTCGATCGGGTCGGTCACATTGATGAAGAACTCAATGCGTTGAAGAGGCTTGGCATTCTGGTGGATCGCGATGATGAAGGTTATTTGCTGCAAATATTTACCAAGCCGGTAGAAGACCGGCCCACGCTCTTTTTCGAAATTATTCAGCGCAAAGGCGCGAAGAGTTTTGGCAAAGGCAATTTCAAAGCTCTCTTCGAAGCCATCGAACGCGAACAGGAAGCGCGAGGGAATTTGTAATTTGTCATGTTGAGCGGAGCGAAACATCTCGGATCCGTTGCTTTGCCAGAATGACCTAAAGAACCAATGATTAGAGATTCTTCGCTACGCTCAGAATGACAGGATAGGGAGGAGAATTGACATGCCGTACTATCAAAGACTTGGCGAAATTCCGAGGAAACATCACATCTGGTTCCACCGCAATGGGTCGGCGCCGACGTATAAGAACGAAGGCCTTGCCTATGAGCACGTCTTCACAACGCAAGGATTCGATGAGGCGTACTCGATCATGTATCACCTGCGTCCCCCCACACGCGTGCGCAATGTCGAGTTAATCAAACATTGGGAACCAAAAAAAGTAACCGATAGTCCGCTGCGACATCATCACTTAAAGACGGCCAGTATCCCGCGTCGCGGCGATCTGTACACCGGGCGCGTTCCGATGTTGTTTAATCAGGATGTGATTGCCTATCGCGCGCGTCCGGCGAAAGCGTACGATAAATTCGAATATTACAGAAACGGCGGCGCCGATGAGATCATTTTCGTGTTTCGCGGCAGCGGCGTGATGGAATCCGTTTTTGGGAAGCTCCCTTATCGTGCCGAGGATTACATTGTCATTCCGCGTGGAATCACGTACCGGCTGGTACCGGACAAGGTTGAGGAGGAGGATTATCTCATCCTCGAATCAGTCGGCCCCGTTCGAATTCCGCAACGTTACCTGAATCACGAGGGGCAAATCAAAATGGGCGCGCCGTATTCCGAGCGCGATCTTCACGCGCCACGGGAGATAATCACGATCGACAAGGAGGAAGATGTTGATGTTCTTGTAAAGGATGGATCGCGACTTACGCGAGTGACGCTGGCACAGCATCCGTTCGATGCGGTCGGCTGGGACGGCTATCTCTACCCATTCACATTCAACGCGCAGGATTTCGAGCCGATCACTGGAACATTGCATCAACCGCCGCCGATCCATCAGACCTTCGAAATTCGCGGTTACGTCGTCTGCACATTTGCCCCGCGCATGCTCGACACGCACCCGGAAGCCGTAAGAATCCCGTGGGTACACGACAACGTCGAGGCGGATGAAGTTCTCTTTTACGTGCGCGGGAATTTTGGTTCACGGCGCGGGATCGAAAGTGGTTCGATTACGTTGCATCCTCGCGGTATTCCGCACGGACCGCATCCGGGCACGATCATGGCAAGCAGGAACGCGACACGCACAGAGGAGCTCGCGGTGATGTTCGACACGCAACACACGCTCGAACTGACTGAGGACTCACTCGCGTTAGACGACCCAAAATATCCGCAAAGCTGGCTCGAGTAAGGTGAGTCGCGTTCACCAAACGCGGTGCGACGGACTAGAGACCACCGCAGCTTAATGCTACGCTAAATCAAACATAACACATGATTCAGCGTCATAATTCCGATCTTGATGTTGATGAACGCTTCACGCGCGAGAGCAATCGCCTGCCAGAGGGAGATCTCGACAGAATTGCAAACGCGTACCGTGAACTGCTTCAATCCATTGGGGAAGATGTTGATCGAGAGGGTCTCCAACGAACCCCAGATCGGGCGGCGCGAGCGCTGGAGTTTCTCACACAAGGTTATCGACAGAATCTCGACGAGATCATCAACGGGGCCGTTTTCGAGTCCAGTGCAAGTGAGATCATCCTGGTCAAAGACATTGAGCTTTATTCGCTGTGTGAACACCATTTACTTCCCTTCATCGGTCGCGCGCATGTGGCTTACCTTCCAAACGGGAAGGTGATTGGTCTTTCCAAGGTGGCGCGCATTGTCGATGTATTCGCGCGGCGTTTACAGATTCAGGAGAATCTTACAACCCAAATCGCCGAGTCGCTCATGACTTGCCTGCAACCCTCGGGCGTGGCCGTGGTCGTAGAAGCGAAACACCTTTGCATGATGATGCGAGGCGTTGAGAAACAAAACTCGGTCATGAAGACCTCCTGTCTTCTGGGCACTTTTAAAGACGACGCCCGTACACGTTCCGAATTTCTCTCGCTGTTGAAGGATTGATTGTAGGGCGTCTGTGTCAGACGCCAGCGTAGCCGTCTCGCAGAGATCGCTCACAATTTGTTGCGAGATCATTTTGCAGCGTGTTTGCTGCTTCATGCTGTTAACCGTCAGCAAGCGACTCGAATTTTCGGCGTCTCGTCGCTTGCATGTTGCCAAATGGAGCGACAACGAAAATCTGTCCGTCTTTGGTCCCGAAACGAAAGCGCGCCACGGAAGCGGTCGCAATTACGCCGCCTATTTCGTTTTCACCGGCCCCGTCGATCCTACTACCGGAATGCTCATTAACATCAGCGAAATCAAGGAGCGCGCGAGCAGGATTGTGCGGCATGGGTTTGATCACAAGTTTCTGAACGAGGACAATCCTTCCTTCCGTGATGTTCTACCGACTGCCGAAAATATTGCGAGGCAACTCTACGTTGATGTCGCACCTTTGTTCTCTGATGGCATCGCAAAACTTGTTGCCTGTCATCTGACGGAGTCGCCCGAGAGAAGCGCGACTTTTTACTCTAATGGGGCTTGCGAGGTGAATTACTGGTTCGAATTTTCAGCTGCTCGCAAAACGATGTCGCCTCAGCTAAGCGCTGCGGAAAATGCGCGTTTATTTGGGTCGGCCACTTCAATTCACGGGCATAATTATCGCGTTCGGCTGACGTACCGATCCACGAAACCGTTCAGCGCCCAGGATCTGCCACTGGTTCGTTACGATGCGATCGATGCTTGTTTGCACGGTTTGCAGGACGAACTCGATCACCGCTATCTCAATAAAGACGTTGCAGGTTTGGCCAATCGCCCCATCACAACGGAGAGTTTGGGCGATTACATCTTTCGACGGGCGAGCTCGACGACTCCGCTGGATCGTGTACGCCTGCACGAGCGCGCGGATTTTTTTGCCGAGGTGTGGAAAAACCGAGCCGTCTTCCTTGGGATGCGGATGGCATTTTATGCGGCACACCGTTTGTGCGCTGCTACTCTTTCAGATGCCGAAAACGCAAAGCTCTACGGCAAGTGCAGCAATCCGCTGGGGCATGGCCATGGTTACCTGAGCGAAACTACAATCGGCGGCGACTACGATGAGCGCAGCGGAACGCTCTACGATTTTGTTGCATTGAGGAAAGCCATTCAGGAATCGCTGGGACCGTGGCGGGATCGGCATCTCGATTTGGAAACAGAGGATTTTAGGAACGCGCCTTCAACGGGAGAAAATATTGTGCGGGCCCTCTGGCCCAAGATCGATAATCGCCTCAATCAGCAACTCGTCAGGCTGCGTTTATGGGAAACGGCGAATAATCGGTTTACGTTACGGCGCACGTAGCTGTAGCGGCGCTCTCTGAGCGCCGAAAATCAAGTGGTCGGCGGTCACAGATCGCCGCTACAGTAATCGCCAATGAAGCGTTATCTCATCACAGGTGCGAGCCGCGGAATTGGCCTGCGCGATTGCCGAGAAACTGGCGGGTCCGGATGTTGAGTTGCTTCTCCATGGGCGCGATACCGTCGCGTTATCGGAAGTGTGCAAGGCAGTGATGCACCATTGTGCGCGTGTGGTCCGCTTGATTCATGACCTTGCCGTGCCATCCGGTGTTTCCGATCTTATCCATCACGTTGGAAGGAATCCTCTGAATTTGCTCGTGAACAACGCGGGCATCGCAATCGTAAAACCTTTTTGTGAAATCACGTCCGTTGAATGGGAGCAAACTGTCGGGGTCAACGTCACAACGCCGTTTATGTTGATGCAGCACTTTGCCTCCGAGATGCCGCCCGGCTCGAGCATCGTCAACATTCTTTCGACCGCAGCGAAGACTGGGTTCCCCAACTGGAGCGCTTATTGCATGAGCAAGTTCGCGCTCGAAGGTCTCTCGCAATGCGTGCGCGAAGAATTGCGCGACCGTAAGATCCGCGTGATCAACGTTTATCCCACCGCTACAGACACCAGCATCTGTACTCATATCGAGGGCGAGTGGCCGCGTCACAAAATGATCTCGCCAGAAGATGTCGCCAGCACGGTGGCGTACGCGCTCTCTCGTCCCGCAGACGTTACATTGGAGAGTATCAGTATTTCCAGTTTGTCTGGAAATCTCTGATGGTTGTAACCTTGCTGAATACGAAAGATCGATTTGTGGCAGTTCTGTGGAAAAGCCAGCGCTGAAGCACTAGAAACGCTCTTAGCGTGTGCGGCATGTCATATAGCAAATCAAGGTCCAAACTCACCAAGGTCCCGCTCGGAGTCGGGATGAATAGTATGAAAGAGTGGCCTTGTTTCGCGCTGCTCCTATCGAGCTTGAACTGATTGTCGCTTCAAGTCTATAAACAGGTCACGCGTTACGTTTGACCGGTTCCCCCAAAGACAGACTAACATGCGTATGTTCCAGGAGCTATGATCAAAGCTCTACAAAGCGAGCTTAGCAGCAACCTCATCGCGTCGATCATCGTGTCGGTATTCTCTCTGGCTGCAGGTTTCCTCTGGGGAAAATACAAGGAACGACGCCACAAATTTGGAAGAAACCTGGAAGAGTATGATTTCTACCCATTCATAGTCACCCGCGAGAATTTCGGCCAGTTCAGTCTGAAGGATTTTCGCCTCGGGATGCATTATTTTCTCAAAAATGAGGACCGCACAGCGGCACGGCAACTCATTTTCATCGGCGAACAAAATCACGTGCGCGATCAGCTGGAACCCGTGGAACAGAAAGTTTACGCCCAACTCTTCGAGAAGTACGACGGGAAGAAAATTGCCGATGACACAAATGAGTATCTGGAGAACTACGTCCGTCTGGTGCGTCTGATCGGAAAATCATTTCCAAATACTGGTATCGAGCTCTTGCTTCACAATCTGGCTGACCCGGCTCATTCGCTTATCGTGCTGGAAAATAATGCAACCGGCAGACATTTGCGCGACGGCACGACCAATCTGCTGATCGATCTCAAAAAGCGCCAGCTTCTTAATGAGGAGAAGTTGAATTACGAGCTCAACATTGGAGCGCGCAAATTCAAATGCACGACGATTCCGATTTATCGCAAGGAATATGGAATCGTGGGTGCAATCTGCATCAACATAGACGCTAATTACATCACCGAGGAAGTCCTCCAAGATCGGCAACGGATTGAAACCTGGTTCCGAAACTTTTTGCGCACTGATATGCAGCTCGACGAAAACATCTTAAGCAAAGACGAATACGCGAAAGCGCTGAAAGGCAAACGCCATTTCAAAGACGAAAGCTTTTGATCACACAACTGTCATCTCGAGCGAAGCCAGGAGATCTCTGATTGATTGAGGTGAAGTTGGGCAAGAGCGAGAGGACTGGTCAACTCCCGCTGGGAATTGCAAATAGCAAGGACGAACATGCGTGCGCGCGAACGGACAAACAGCGCTCAAGAAAAATTTGAATCCAAAATAGCGACGGATTGCATCATAGACAGAGATGTCTTGTTTTAGGATTCACTCGTTATTGCGCGGATTGATCCTCTGCAGCTTATCAGCAGTTTTTATCGGTGCCGTTATTGCCGGCGAATCGGAAAGCGGTGCGGCTGATGATTGCCAAATCGGAGGCTATCGCTTTTCGGATGGAGAGATTGTCGATATCGCGCGATCCGAAGGCGACACATTTCGCTGGCGCAAGTTCGATGGCACAACCGGGGTTTTGCATAAGAAGGGCGACGGCTCGTGGACAAGCACACTGGGATGGACAGATCGTCCAGATGGACACACGGCGTCTTTCACTCGTTGCGCGACGGGTGAAATCGAATTCGACGGTAAGAAAGCTCACCGAATCTCGTTCGATGTGACCGACGCGGTGTTCGAAGGTCGTGGCGGAGTTAAGCTCGCGGGTAGATTAGTACTGCCGAAGAGCAATGATCCGGTCCCCATCGTGGTTCTCGTTCACGGAGCGGAACGAGAATC
Source organism: Candidatus Udaeobacter sp. (assembly GCA_035938475.1). Classification (GTDB taxonomy): domain Bacteria; phylum Verrucomicrobiota; class Verrucomicrobiia; order Chthoniobacterales; family UBA10450; genus Udaeobacter. The sequence continues at coordinate 9,672 of DASZGW010000079.1, read as the reverse complement.
TGCGCGCGACTGGTATGCGCTTCAAAGACTCTTACCCGCCGAGAATATTGGCGCCTTCGTTTATGACAAACGCGGAACCGGCGGATCGGAGGGCAAATATACGCAGGATTTCGATACACTCGCAGATGACGCTGTCGCTGCCATGCGCGAAGCGAAGCGAATTGCTGGCACCCGCTGCGCCCGGATCGGTTATCAAGGAGGTAGTCAGGGCGGCTGGGTCGCGCCGCTCGCCGCAACACACGCACCTGTCGATTTCGTTATTGTCAGCTTCGGATTGGCCGTCTCCGTCATTGACGAAGACCAGGAGGAGGTTGCGCTTGAAATGCGCCTCAAAGGTCATGGCCAGGAGGAGATTTCAAAGGCGCTGGAGATTGCATCCGCAGCCGAGGCCGTGTTCGAGAGTGGTTTCACCAAAGGTTTCGAGCGTTTGGATGCTGTGAGAGCCAAGTACCGCAACGAGCCTTGGTACAAAGATGTGCACGGCAACTATACGCATTTCATTTTGCCGTACACGGCAGCCGAAGCGCGCGAGAAGTTTAAGGATTCTCTCCCCGGCACGCCCTTTCGCTACGACCCCATGCCCACGCTTCGCGCCGTCAAAATTCCACAGTTGTGGATTCTCGGGCAAGACGACCTCGAAGCGCCGAGCGCGGAGACGAGTCGCCGTATCAAGACGTTGATCGCCGAAGCGAAACCAATTACCCTGGCGGTATTTCCTCACGCCGAGCACGGAATGACCGAGTACGAAGTCGCTTCAAACGGCGAACGCGTCTCGACCCGGTACGCGCCGGGCTACTTCGCCATGATGCGTGACTTTGCGCGAAATGGCTACGTGTCGGGTTCCTATGGCTCGATTGAGCTCGTCAAACCGACGGCGAATTCGTCGCCTTCCGATCGGACAAAAACGAATACGCACACGCGTTAGGGACAAACTACGCGTCAACGACAAAGCGTTTTAGAACAACCTGGCGATCACCGGCATCTGTCATTCCGAGCGAAGCGCAGGGAGTCGAGGAATCTGTGATTTATGGAGGTGCGATCCAGAGATGTCTCGACTTCGCTCGACATGACAAGGGGCAAGCCTGAGTGCGCGAAAGTATTCAACCGCAAGCACGACCGTAGGCATGCGGAGGCGAAGCGCCGGTACACACGCCTACTTCGGCGAAGCGTGCAGTGCCGCCTGGAATTCTGGCTTCTTGTGATATCCGACCAGGCGGAATCCCCAACTGATTAGCGTCGCGAGATCCTTCGTTTTCGCCGTCTTCTCATTAAGGAACTTCTCGACCCTGGCTTTCAACTCGGGCTGTTGGTTGGTTGTGTCGAGAATTTCGAAAATTTCCATCGACAACAGCCAGTCCTCCGGATGTTCGGCCTGCTGTGTCTCCCAAATCTCGCCAAGCCGCTCGTAACCGGTTTTGCTCTCGCGAATCTTGCGCACCTGGGCGTAAAGATTCTCGAGTCGCCTGCGCTTCGCGTCTAAGGGAACTTTGATGGTGCGTTCCTTCGGAACCAGCGCCACCTGATTGTAAGCATCTTTGTCTGCCGCCCCGTTGAAGACTGAGTTGATTCGTTCGCCAACGGCCATGTCGTAAACACCCCACTCAGGCTCGAACAGAACTCGGTCCTGGTATTTCGCGTTGCAGTTTGAGAATGTGATCAACAACAGTTTCCCGTCGCGGTGCAGAATTTGCTCAACCTTCCCTGAGACAACGACGCCGCCGAGAAACTCGATCTTCGCTTTTTTGCCCTCAACAATTCCAAGCGCGTGCAGTTGATCGTTCGTCAGTAGCTCTGGCGCCGTTGGTGTCTGTTTCCATTTTCCAACGGGCGAACCGAAACCATCCTTGTGATAATCGACGCCGTGGCCTTCGAGTTCTTTGCCCTGGAAAGCGAGCGCGGTCTTGCCGGTTGTCCGCAGATAAAGCGGGGAATTGTTTTCGTCTGTAATAACCTCGGTGAAAGTCCCGCTGACTTGAAGACCGGACGAATACTCACAAGTCGCAGTATTATTACATTCGATGGCTTTATTGATGCCCTCGAGTCCGCCGACCATGGATGCCATCTTGCTGGCAAATTCTTCAAGCACATCTCTCAGGTGCTGAAAATCACGGCAGACAAAGAGCTGTGGTTGTTTCGTCGTGATATCGAACGCGTAATTCTGTGCATCGAAGGAGTAGGGGATCTTCTTTACCTCCGGCTCCAGACACGAGACCGATTCGCCAATCGATGAAAGCAAACCTGCGCCGTAAATTTTCGGATTCTCGAGTGTGCCAATGAGTCCGTATTCGACCGTCCACCAATGCAAACGCGAGAGCAGCGCCATTTCAGAGGGCGCGCCAAGATTTTTCTGGCGATGTTCGACCAATTTGGTTGCTTCATCGACTTCTTTCGGATCAGCGTTCGGGCGCTCCTTTAAAATCGATAAATGCCGAATCGCTTGATATAACTCGAAATCTTTTCTGGAAGACATTGCTTTTGCACCGACCTCACCGAAACGCTGCAAATAATTTGAGTATTCGCGATCGACAATGATCGGCGCGTGGCCGGCGGCCTCGTGCACGATGTCCGGCGCCGGCGTGTATTCGATGTGATGGATCTGCCTCATGTCGCATGCGATCACCAGTACTCTATAGGCTTGGAACTCCATGAACGCCGCAGGCGGAATAAAACCGTCCACTGCCACCGCGCCCCACTCAATCTTCGCCAGAATGTCGTTCATCTCCTCAATACGCGGAATGCGTTCAAATGAGATGCCGGTGTCGAGCAGACCCTGGAAATAAACCTTATGCGCGTATTCTTTCAGAAAAAACATGTTTTGGCGCATGATGAATCGCCAGACCGCGTGATCGACCGATGTGTAATCGTCGTATCGCTGATCGACCGCGAATTGGAGTAAATGCTTCGGACAGGCAGCGACCGCCGCGTTGTTATAGCTAATACCGCCTTGAGCTTTCATCGCCAATCTTCTTGGGAATATGATTAACTTATGACCCGTTTGCGAAGCGGGCAAGAATGATTCCGGCATAGGTGGACCGGCTTCTCCGAAGACGGTGGCAAAAAAATGCAAATTGCCGCCTGGTTAGCAACCTATCGCTTCGCGCGAATTACGCGTCGCGCGATCCAAATGACGCCAGTAATCGCAATCGCCCAGGGCGCGAGAAAAGCGATCGCCACACCGATCATCCGCAAGCTCCACATGATTGCGCCTGCGCTTTGCGCCAGTGTACGCCGCAGCGTGGCAGGCAAGCCGCTATTCTGCGAAACGATATTCCCCTGGCTGTAAACCTGAATTGAAACGTCCGCCGGTGCGTTTGCTTCATCAATTTGCGCATCCGTACGGTCCTGACGTTGCACGCTCACGTTCTCAACTTTGCCTAACGAGTCGAGGGATTGCATGAGTGCCGGGTAATTTTTCATCGGTATGCGTAGCGAAACATTCGCCACTGCTCGGCCATCCGGATCGCGACTGAAGGTAGAACTGCGAATGCATCCGCCTTGTTTCTCTGCAAGAGCGCGAAGCTCCTTTGCCTTTTCGTCCACTGACGACGTGCGAATGCGCAGGTTCGTTTGCTGAAAAGCCTGCTCCTGTTCCTCGCGTGAGATGCCGATGTTGAGTTCCACCTTGTCGCGCTTGGTCCTGGCATTTTCCGATCCGGCGGCCGCGGGATTGCCGCCCTGCGCGATGCGTTGAGTCTGCGTTTGGAAATTTTCCACGCGTCCGAAGGCTTTGACGCGGTCGATTACACCATCGCTTTCTTCCGGAGCGAGCAACATACTCACCTGCGCTGAAACACGCCCGGAGTAATCGCGGTTTAGTTGTGCGTTGGTAATCTGCGCCTTTGGCGAGGCGAGGCTTTTGATCTCGTTGTAAATCTTCTCCACATCGGGCGCGTAGAGTGCCAGCTGGGCGCGCTCCCTGATCAGGAAGGCCGCCGGTTCTTCCATGTCCCTTTCCGCCAGCGACATAGTCACCGTGGCGAATTGCACCTGCGAATCCCAATATTTTAACTCGCCCTGCATCTTCTCGATATCTTCGCGGACACGGCCCAGTTCTTTCTCCACTTGGAGCAAATCGGAAACTTTGCCGGTCTTGGTTTTCAACATGTCGATGAGGCGTTGCTCCATTACGTGGGCGTTTTTCATGCGCGCATCGGTATCGAAATACGCCTTGGTCATGTCTTCAGCGCCCGATGTCTGGTTTTTCAATTCGCCAAGGCTCCGGATCTTTTGCAGAAAGCGATCGAGGTTTTCCGGCAGGACCTTGACGACGACTTGCCCACGTAGCTTCCCATTTGCCTGTTTCTCAGAATCTGTTGTAGCGACGTAACCGTGTTCTTCGTTCGCAAATGCGGTGATCTTCTGAACAGCATTATCAAAGCTGACGATCTCCAGTTCGACCGTGGCGTTTCGAATCAATTTGCGATTGGCCAGCGCAGGAACAGGCTCTTGAGTTGGGGCTTGCGCGGCTTCTTTCGCAGCAGTCGGAATATTTGATCCAGTGGCGATTGTTCGTTCCAATTCAACGCTTCCTTGTCTTTCATCCTTGGACTGAGCTGGAGCCGGTGGCGGCGGTTCCTTGAGCGCCAAATCCCCTGGTCGGCCGGCGGCGACTTCGTCTGACTTGGCTAAAGTACCGGATTGAGCTGCTCGTGATGCTGGAAACTGCGACGGTTGCGCGGCAAACTGTTCCTCGACGTATCGTTCCCGCTCCCGCGGGGCAGTTGCAGGTTCGCCCGTGATCATTCGTCCGATCTGCACAAGCCCGAGCAAAACGGCGGCGACCGCTGCGATTTGAGTAGCGCGTAAGCGCATCAGATCGACGAGTAGTTTTAGAAGTCCGCTTCGTTGAGGGACGCGATTGCGAAAACCAGCCAGTATCCGCTGCTCGAAAGCTGGATCTGGTTTTTGCTGTGCGAAAGTTTCTTCCAGAATTTTGTTCATAAGTTTAATTTCCTGATGAGTTTTTCTGCATGCACCGCAATCGACTAGATGAGCATGAAGCGCGTTGCGTTCGTTAGTAGAAAGCTCGCCGTGCAGATCGGCGGCCAGCCAGTTGTCAATTTCGTCGTGGATCGCTGCCATACGTTTAGTCCATTGAAGCGAGAGCCGGGCGAAGTTGTTTGCGCATTGAAGTCAGAGCGCGTCCGAGTATGCCGCGCAGCGCGCCATTGGTCAGACCCAGGCTGTTTTCGATAGTGCGATAATCCATCTCTTCGAAATAGCGCAACGTGAGCGCAGCCCGATGAAGGTCCGGCAATGTTGCGAGTGCGGAGTGCAATTTTTGATCTAAAGCACTCGTGTTCGCCGGTTCTGGTTCGATCGGTTCGATCAGTTGTTCCGATAAAGGAACGGCGCGGCGTTTGCGAAAAACGTCGTGCGCTTTGTGTCGCGCAATGGTTGCGAGCCAGGCAGGAAATTTTTCGGGATCGCGCACACGCCAGCGCGTTTTCCACGCTTTAACCAGCGAGTCTTGTACGACGTCCTCCGCTTCTTCGCGATTTTGCAGAATGCCGTAACCGATGGCGAAAAGCGTCCGACTATGGGTGCGAATAATCATTTCAAATGCCTCGCGATCGCCATGAATGGCCGCCTGGTATTTTTCGCGTTCACTGGGATCCATTGGGTCGATCTAAAGCCTAGACGCTCGACACCTCGATTCCGCGCGAACTTTTTTCGAGAAATTTGCTAGGGCGCGCTCGCCGAGCGCGCCAAAGGGCCGAACGGCCCCTAGAAAATAAGCACAGTATTCCCGACGCTGACCAAATCTTTCACGCGCGCGGCATCCCAGTTCGCCAGGCGAATGCAGCCGTGACTGGCGGCGCGGCCGATTGTCTCGGGATTGTTGGTGCCGTGAATGCCGATGCCGGGCTTGTTCAATCCCATCCAAAGAACGCCTACGAGATTGTTCGGCCCCGGTGGAAGATTGTAATAGTTTTCGGTGCGCACGCCGTGGTTGAGCATGCCTTCATCGTAGCGGAACCACGGCCAAACATTTACGCCGAGAATCTTCCAAGTGCCCACTGGCGCCGGCAATGTCTTCGATCCTGGTGTAATCGGGAAGACACAGACGAGTTGGTCTTGGTCGAACACCTCCAGAAGATGTTCGTAGGTGTCGACAAAAACCTTGCGAGAAGCGAACGCCGGATTTTCAGGGACTTTCCCTTCGGTGAATTTCTCAACCTCAAAGGGCAATACATTCGGCACCTTTAAAGTTTCGCCCGCCTGAAGGTGCTCCCAGTTCTTTCCGGGATTAAGTTTCTGAATGTAGGACTCGGCCGAATGATAACGCTCGGCGACGAACTCAAGCAGGGATGTATAAGGCAGCCATTTTAATTTGGCCTGCTCGACACGACTGCCGGGCACATTGCCTACCAACTTCAAATCTTCGTCCCTGATCGTATAAGTGGTGTAAGTCACGGGCACTTGATCGAGCATCCATTGATCGACTGCGCCAGTTTTTGGCATGGCGTGCGCATGCTTGTATGAGATCAGCGCTTTGCGGAAGAATTCGCCCATCCTTCCGTCAATTTTCCCGGGCCCGAAATCGCTGTTGTCCAAAAAAATCTGCAACCGCGTGGCGGTCTCCTCATCGTAATTCGGCAAGGCGACGGGATATACTCTGGGCGGTGGCGTGGTTATCTCCTGCGCCAGTGCCAACATTGTGATTGCGGAGATTGCGAAAATACAAAAAACGAACTTCATCGGCTGAAGTTATGCGCTGGGAGGCGAACTGGCGCAAACGCGATTTCGATTCCGCTATCATCGCACCGCAGCGGTTTTGTCAAACACTGTGTTGACCTCGTCCCGACAGCCCATTCGGCCCTGCGTAGTCGCAATGAGCACCAGTGCTAACGCGCACGCAGCTATCGCGAGATTTAAGTAGCTTCCGATCACCATCGGAGAGTGAAACAATCGAATCAGGGCGGCGGAATAAAAAGTGTTCCAGGAAGCATGTACCAATATTGCCATAAACACACTGTTCCTCGTGTTATTGACGACCCAAATGATGATTAGGCGCAGACCGATTAGGGCAAGGGCGAACACGACGAATTCGAGGACCGTGCCCCTCGGAGGTATATCCGTCACGTCCTGGGAGGGGATTAAAAATCCAGGCAAATGCCACAGAGCCCACAGACTGCCGAGGATTAGGCCTCCGATCAAAGGACCACATAATCGCTGCAAGCGAGGCTGCGCGAAGCCGGTCCAGCCTGGTTCCTCAACGAGCGGTCCTCCTAAGAGAACCATAGAGACGAAGACACGCAAGTAGTCCAGCAAGAATGGCCGCGCGGAGATGTCGAAGGACTCCGCGGTACCGGGCCGGATGAAAGTGGCAAGCACCATGGTTACTGGGAGCCCAACGAGAGCGAACGCGTACCATCGAATCCCAACGCGCCAGCACACCATTCGGCGGAGCAAGCGCACTATTCCAGGCCGCCCTTCGGTAACCGCAGTCATGATGAATCCCGACAAGATTGGTCCGACCAGGCCGGCAATAGCGAATAAGCGGAGTACGTCGTCGCTCAGACTTATGACCCCATAGTACGTGAGCGGACCCGGCAGGAACATGAGCCAGGAAAAACCGAAGGCTATGAGGAAATAGGAGACCAAAGGACGACGAGCAGGCCAGCTGCTAAGAACGGAGGGCAACTGTGCGGGCGCCGTAGTCAATGTCGTGATCTTTCCTTGAAGGAATTAGTCCGTTTATGGAAAGGCGTGCAAATGTTCGACTTCAATGATGCGCCGTCTTCTGTCATGCGAGGACAGATTTCCCGCGAAACGGGAAGATCGTAACAACAATTGCAGTACCGAAGCGATCCACCATTGATTCACTTCGGGCGTGGTCGAGTGAATACGCTCAGGTCCTATCATTTGAATCGGATTGCTTGCCATTTGGTACGCGAGTTCTAGTTTTGGCGCGGTGAAAAAGATCGAGGCAATCATCAAGCCTTTTAAAGCAGAGCCGGTGAAGGAAGCCCTGATAGCGGCAGGTGTGGAAGGAATGTCTCTTAGCGAGATAAAAGGATTTGGCCGGCAGAAGGGCCACAGCGAAATTTATCGCGGCACGGAGTACACCGTTGATTTCCTTCCGAAAATCAAATTCGAAATGGTTGTTCCTGACGACCGCGCACAGCGGGCTGTCGAGGCAATCTTGGGAGCAGCCAAAACGGGTAAGATCGGCGATGGGAAAATCTTTGTGACCGAGGTGGAAGAAGCGGTGCGCATTCGGACGGGCGAACGCGGAACGGAGGCCCTGTGACGGCGCAAAGGCTCACGCCGTTGAAAGGTTAAAAGAGTTAAACAGTTGAGATTACAAACCTACAGAGTTCCCTGCGAGAAAACATCCTTTTAACTTTTCAACCTTTTAACTATTCAACGATTCAACTCATGCACGAATATCTGCTGTCAGTCTTCCTCGGAATTGTCGAAGGGCTGACTGAATTTCTTCCGGTAAGCTCAACTGCGCATTTGCGCATCTGCGAAGCGTTGCTGCGTATCGATCTTCACGACGGCTTTTGGAAAATGTACACGATCGTTATCCAGCTCGGCGCCATTCTGGCGTTGCCGGTTTATTTTAGGCACCGCATCCTGGAGTTTGTTCGCACGTTCCCAAAAGGCGAGCGCGGTGATCGCACCATTTTGACACACCCGCTAAGTCTTACTTTGATAGCGTTTGTTGTAACCGCAGTTCCAGCCTGGGCACTTACGAAACAAATCGGCAAAAACCTGGAAAATCTGTGGGTGATTGCCTTGGCGCTTCTCATCGGTGGAATCGTGATGTGGATCATTGACGCCGTCTTCACGCGGCCCCGCACGATGCACATCGAAGAAATGACCCTGCCGCAGGCGATATGGATCGGTGCAGCGCAAATTCTTTCTGCTGTTTTCCCCGGTACTTCGCGTTCGATGTCCACCATCGCTGCCGGGCAAGTCGCAGGCTTGTCGCGTCCAGCCGCGCTGGAGTTTTCGTTTTTTTTATCGATGCCGACGATGGTAGTGGCTACGGGATATGATTTTTTGAAAACAATGATGCCGCGTCATCACGAGCCAGGTATCGCACCGGTTACAATGAATCCTCACGAATGGATCGTGCTCGGAATTGGATTTATCGTTTCGTTTTTCGTAGCACTTGCAGTGGTCGCATGGTTTATGAATTGGGTGCGGGCGCGCGGGTTTGTGCCGTTTGCTGTTTATCGGATTGTGCTCGGCATCGGATTATTGACGCTGTTAATTCGCGGGATCATGTAAATCAATTAGCGATGGGGACTGACGTTATTCTTCCGGACCTGCAAAGCGCTGTTCTATGTGAGGACGTACGCTGCGAGATTAACGGAATGCAAACACTCGTTGGCGTGCTGAGTGTAATTCCGGCGCCCGCGCTGCCAATCAATTACATCCGACTCTGCATCTGGACACGTTGGTGCAGCGGCGCGGGCAAATTTCGGCAAAAATCTCGCATTGTTGGCGTGGACGAGCAGCAGGTTATCGCGCAGGCGGAGGTTGAGTTCATCCTAAAGGAGATGGAAGGCCACGCGACCAACGTCCATTATTTTGGCGGAGTGCAGTTTCAGCAATACGGATTTCATCACGTTGAAATTTATCTGGAAAACGAATTGCGGATGCGTTTTCCCTTGCCTGTAATCCAGGTGAAGCGGCAAACTGGTTAAGGTCGGA
>DASZGW010000078.1:0-12219 GCA_035938475.1 Candidatus Udaeobacter sp. | reverse complement strand
GATCGGGGCGGATTGGCACGTTGCGCGACGCAAATCAGGCGCTGGCAGCGGGAAAATCCCAACTCGATCTTGATCGACGTCGGCGATGTATATCAGGGCACCGACGTTAGTCTCCGAACTAAAGGCGAGCTAATGATCGATCTGCTCAACCATCTCGAATATGACGCCTGGGTCGTCGGCAATCATGAATTCGATTGGGGGATGGAATGCTTCGAACGCGCATTGCAACAATCAAACATGCCGGTCCTTGCGGCGAACATGCTGATGGAGGGAAACCTGGCCGGCGAATTTCCAGATGCGAAGAACCCGTTTGCAAAAGTTCAGCCGTTCTTTTTGAAGGAAATTGCGGGAATCAAGATCGCGATCATCGGTATCACCACGCCAGGGATGCCGTTTTGGCTTTGGCCCGAATTTACCCGGGGACTTGATTTCCGGCATCCGGTCGAGCCTGTTCGCCGCGCGATTGCGAGTGCGAAGAGCGTAGGCGCGCACACGATCGTGTTAACGGGTCACATGGGACTCAAGACGCGCACCGGCGGCGACGATTTTGCCAATTCAGTAATGGCGTTGACTTCGGAATTTCCGGAGGTGGCAGTGTTTATCGCCGGCCATACGCATCAGGACGTCCCGAGTCGGGTAACGAACGGCGTGTTGTTTACTCAAGCAGATCACTTCGGGATTCACGTGGGGCGCGTCGATCTTCTTTTCGATCGCAATTCAAAGAAACTACTGCGCCGTGAAGCGATCTGCGAGCTGATGGATAACCGCTTCGGCTGTGATCAGACGGTTCTTTCACGAGCCAAATCGCACCTCGCCGAATCGAGCGCCGCTGTGTCGGAACCGATCGGTGAACTGGCCGAGACGCTGCGTGGTCGAAGCTGCCCCGGCCGGCCAAGCGATGTCGAGAGGCTGATCGGAGCGGCAATTACGGAAAGGTTGCTGGAACGAAATGTGCCGGTTGATGGAGTCGTGCACGGGACGTTCGATGACAAGGCCGATTTGGCCGCCGGCCCGAAAACGGTTTACGACGTCTGGCGGATAATTCCTTATGAGAATTACATTGTGACGGCGCGACTCTCCCCCGAGGAAATAAAGATTGCGATGGAAGATGTGTTCGCCAGCCACGAAAAGCGTAATCTGCTTGGCTTCGATCTGAAAACAGAAGGTCGCCGCGACCACTGTAAGATTGTCTCGATGGTCCTGGCCAATCGGGAGCCGCTGGATCGGAACAAGAAATACGTCATTGCGTTTAACAGCTTCGATGCACGCAGCGGCGGCCATCATTTTATGAAATTGCGCGCGTACCTCGAGCGGCCGGATGCCAACTGCATCCTGCATCCGGTGCAAACGCGTGATGCGCTGATTGGTTACTTCCAGCGTCATAAAATCGTCCATCGGCTGGCCGCGGTGAACCCGCTGGCAATCGCGGCATGAATTCAGTTCCCCTTGCAAAAACGACACATCCTGCTTGCCTATTCCGCCATGCGACTCGGAACATTTTGCATAATTGGTTTGCTGCTCACTGCTGAACTGGCGTCGTCGCAAACGGCAAAACCTGGGTCACCTTCACCGACACCGGCGCTTCCGGAGTTCCGGCCTGCGCTGCTCGGAACAGGTCCCGATGCCCTGATAAACAGGATCGACACTGCCGATCTGATTAAAAAGGGTCAGAAAGACGCTGCCATTATGTTTTCCTGTCTCGTGGCGCCGACTGGTGATGTCGTTCGAAGTGCTGCTTATCGCGGCACGCGGGGATCAGAGCCGCTAGAGCAGGAGGTATTGAAACGCCTGGCAAAGGTGAAGTTTATTCCCGCGATTTACAATCACCAACCGGTCGTCGCCGTTTTCTACGGCACGGCAACGTTCGCGGTCGTGAATGGCAAACCGCGACTGCGCATCTTTTCCAATCAGCAGCTGGAGGAAGTGAAAAAGGAAAACGATTTCATCGATCCACAACCCTATGCTGGTCCGGGCTCAAAGTTCACCGGAATACATTATCCCGACACGGGGACTACGGTGGCGCTGACTGGTGTTGTCGAACTTGCACTCGATGTTGATGCTGCAGGCAATCTGAAGAACATCCAGGTCGTAACGGAGGAGCCTCCGTATCTGGGTTTCGGCCAGGCGGCCCTGTCCGATTTTAATGGCGCAAAATTCATTCCGGCGTTCCGCAACGGCAAACCCGTCGACAGTAAAGTCAAGGTTCCAATTTATTACAAGCCATCAGGCTCCTAGATTGGTCGGGCCCCGATTTGCCATGTTCGCAGCCTCGCGGTCGAGTCCGCGAACCGGACCGACACATACGACTTCGAACGCGCCGCGCGATTTTTCCTTTTCGTACAACGGGCATTTTTTGAGCCCGTATGCGCTTTCGAATTTAGTTGATCAGATTTGGACGTACAATTTTTATGGCTCGTGGATTTGTCGCTGTGACGGCCTTTTTATTGCTCGCCTCGTTTGTTTCTGCTCAGAGCACAAGTTCCAATACACGGCCTCGCGCTTCGGATTTAGGACTGAAAGTTGGCATTCTGCCGTCCGGCCCACTTAATGCCATCACGGATGTTGCCGTGGTTGAAGTCGGCCATACGACAATTATTAGCGGGGACAACGTCCGCACGCCGCTGTTTCTGGCTGTTATCGAAGCGAGCGAAGAAGCTATCCACAACTCGATGTTTCGAGCGACGACAATGAGCGGGAACGGGCACACGGTCGAGGCACTGTCAATCGATAAGACTGTCGAAATACTCAGGGAACACCGATCGATCAAGTAAGGAGCGTTGCGGTGGCGAACAAGATTGTCCGTGCGTCTTTCTTCGAGCGTGATCCGCTCACTTGTGCGCGCGAGTTGATCGGCACAGAACTAGTCTGGGGCGATTGCTCCGGGATCGTTGTGGAGGTGGAAGCGTACGCGGCAATCAACGACGAGGCCGCGCATACCTTTACACGGCCGAGCGCTCGCAGTTTTATCGAGCGAAATAATGCCGGTGCTGCTTATGTCTATTTCAATTATGGAATGCATTGGATGCTGAACGTGTTGGTGAAAGGCGATGAGAACGGTTTCGTTCTGATTCGCGCGCTGGAGCCGAGGAGAGGGATCGAACGAATGAAGAAACGTCGTGGCCTTAACGACGTGAAACGTCTTTGCTCGGGACCCGGCAAGCTCGCGCAGGCGCTTGGCATCACCAATCGTCATCATGAAATGGATTTGTGCTCCGACCCGCGACACTGCTTCGCTCGCAACACAAAAACGTCTTCGGATGTGGTGGCCGACAAGCGCATTGGTATCACACGCTCTGCGCACTATCCATGGCGTTTCACACTGAGGGGCAGTGCGTTCGTAAGCCGGGCTGTGAAACTGTAGGTGGAGCGCGTTGTCCTCAACGCGCTGCTAATAGGTATCGATCTGCCATCGTCTTCAGGAGAAGCCGATCCACCGTCATTGACTCGCCCTGTGATTGATCGAAATTCTTCGCTCAAAATGAACAAGGCCAAACAACGCGTTTTACTGGGAATGAGCGGGGGAGTGGACTCCAGCGTTGCGGGATATCTGTTGCGCGAGCAGGGATACGAGGTCATCGGCGTTACCATGAAAGTTTGGCCGCAGGATTGCATCTCGCGCGCGGAAGACAAATGTTGCGGGCCGCAAGCAGTGGCCGATGCCCGCGGCGTCGCGCATTCCCTGGGCATTCCGCATTACGTCGTTGACGAGGCTGACCAGTTCGAGCGGTTAGTCATCGATTATTTCTCCAGCGAATACCAGGCCGGCCGCACGCCAAACCCGTGTGTGATGTGCAACGAGAAGCTCAAGTTCGGCAATCTTTGGAGCAAAGCAGCCGGCTTGGGTTGCGAGTACATCGCAACGGGGCATTACGCAATCATTGAACATCACGCTGATCACGCAATCTTGCGAAAGGGCCTCGACCCGCGCAAAGATCAGTCCTATTTCCTTTTCAGTTTGCGCCAGCCCCAGCTTCGGCGTGCGTTAACCCCGCTCGGCAAAATGACGAAATCGCAAATCCGGGAAATCGCACACTCGTTAGGCCTCAAAGTTGCGGACAAGGTCGATAGCCAGGAAATCTGCTTTGTTCCCGGGAACGATTACAAAGCGTTTTTGCGCTCGCATCTTGGTGAAAATGAGTTTCATCGCGGCGAGATTTACGATGTTGCCGGGAATTTTCTGGGTGAACACGACGGCATTGAGCTTTTCACGATTGGACAACGCAAAGGATTGCCGGGCGGCTCACCGCACCCGCGCTACGTTGTCGATCTGGATCCGGCGACTAATCGGGTGATTGTGGGAGATGCTAATGACTTAGTGACGGACGAATTCGAGATCGATCGAGTGAATTGGCATCCCTCGGCCGGCATCGACGGCGTCCCCTGTTACAACGAGTTGGAGTGCACAGTAAAGATCCGTTATAGCCACGTTGGAACACGCGCTACACTGACGCAACTCGAAGACGGGCGCGCCCACGTGCGGCTGCGCGATCCGCAACGGGCTGTGACTCCGGGACAAGCAGCGGTGCTTTACGATGGTGACATGGTCCTCGGTGGCGGCTGGATTTGCCGTACTTGTCGTCCTGAGCGGAGCGAAGCGGAATCGAAGGATCCCGTGATGGTAACGTAGGGTGATGCAACGGGATTCCTCGACTCCGCTCGGAATGACTGCCCTCGTCTGAGCAATGGCCGATCAAGTCGTACTGGCCGTCAGCACTTTTCCTGATGTGGAGACAGCCAATCGCATCGCGGAAGCGTTGGTTGCGGGAAAGTTAGCGGCATGCGCCAATCTCATTCCGGCCGTTCATTCCATTTATCACTGGAAAGAAAAAATCGAGACCACGGGCGAGGTCATGGTGTTCTTCAAGACAACCCAGGATCGACTAGCAGCGTTTGGTGAAAAGCTGCGCTCGCTTCATCCTTACGAAGTCCCGGAGCTGATATGCATCAAGATCGACAGCGGATCGCCGGATTATTTGCGCTGGGTAGTCGATAACTCTAAAAACTCGACGGCTTAAAGCCGTCGAGTTTCAAGCTGCGCGGCGACGTTTGTAGTTAAGCGCAAAAATCGTGACGCCGATGAGATTGGCTACGAGAGTCACAGCAATGATTTTTGCAGCGAAAACTAACGGACTAGGCACATCAATAATCGGATAGATGGTGAAGAAGATGGCCAGCAGAGATACGATTAAACCGGCACCGGCGGCCAGTCGCAACCAGCTGCGTGCGCCCGTTCGTATCGCGGCCGCGCCTGCGATCGGGATCGCAAACATGACGGTATAAACAATTCCGTAAAAAACGTTTGCGGCGTTATCTACGAGTTGAAATGCTTCCTGCAAACCCGCGCCGATCTGACTGGAGATGGCAATCACCAGCGTGATCGCGCCGACGAACATGATTGAGTTGATCGGCGTTTTGTAACGCGGGTGCAAACGCGAAAACCATACCGGCAAGAGGTGGTCCCAGCCGGCCACCATCGGCAAACGGGAGCTGCCGGTGAAATGAATACTCATCGAAGATATAGAGCGCACCGTCATGAGCAGAATCGCCACCGAGGCGATTGCGCCGGCGATTCGGAACGAATGCAGACCGAGCCGCAACGTCTGCGGAACAGGGCCTATTAGATCGATTTGGTTATTTCCTATGAAAGCCAAAACCGAGCTCGTCCCAAGAACGAACATCAGCGCGATGATCGGAGCGGCGATAATAACGGAGCGTCCGATGTTGCGTGCCGGTGCGCGAGCTTCACCGGCTAGAATGCCAACATATTCAAATCCGCTAAGTCCGCCGACTGCCAGTTTGCTGAAGATGTTGAAGCAATAGAAGAGTGGCATCGCGGGCGCAGCGATTTCAAGCGGGCGATACGTGCTGAGATCGCCGCGCGCGAGACTAATGAATGGCAAAACAATCAAGGCGCCATAAGCCAGGAACATCGCGAACCCGCCGATGTTGTGGACCCATTTGCCTAACGATAGCCCGCGAAGGCCGGTCCATCCGAGGCCACTTACCAGCACACAACTGATGAGCGAGACACACCAGGGGCTGTCTCGCATCCACGCGGCTGCATCGCCCAAGGCGTAGGAGATGTTCGTTGTGATGAACATTCCGCCCAGGGCGATCACCATGATCGACAAAAGCCAGAGGTTCCAAGCGACGATGAAGCCGGTAAATTCATTAAAAGCGAGCTTTGCCCACTGGTAAATTCCGCCTTCCAACGGCATCAGTCTGCTCAGATAAATGACGACAGCCGCTTGCGGAATGTAGAAGAGTAAAATGGCGAGAAGCCAGAAAAAGAGATGCGAGGTTCCAAGCTTTGCAGCGGTGCCGACCCAGCTTGAGCCAACCACAAAGACAATCTGTGTCAGGACGAGATCGCCAAGTCCGAGCGGCTTTTTGAGTATAACGCTCTGTTCTTCGACACTGCGTTCGGCGCGATCTAATTCAAGTGTCATCGCTGAAACATTGAAACGTTGAAGCGGCGCCGCGTATTCTGTCAGGTTGAGCGAAGCGAAACATCTGTGATTCTCATCTTGGCTCGGTGCGAAGAACTAATCAGAGATTCTTCACTTCGCTCAGAAGGACAAAGTGCCTCTTACGGCTTAACGCTTCAATGCTTTAACGGTGCAACGATCGGTTAATGCTCGTCTTCGGATCTCTTTGGCGGCGGCGGTTCGTTTCGAAATTCGCGATGACGGATTCTTCCACCAGCGTAGGCGATGTAAGTCCCACTTCCCAGAGTCACCGCACCGAGCAAAATCACAGCGACAGCGAGCGGCATGGAAGATTTGGGCCATTTGATTGGCGCAGCGATAGCGAATGCGCTCAAAGCGGCTAGCGCATAGAAAACCCAGATGAGCTTCTCAGCGCGATGCATGTGTTCATCAAGCCAGGCTTCTCCGGTCTCGTCAGTCATCGATAAAACACGGTCGTAACCTTGCCCGCCGAATTCGTAAACGGGCCACGCTGAAATAGAGCCAAGCAGCACGAGCGTCAGCGTTGCGATTTGCGCGCGGCGACTCCTTAAAGCCAGGCCGATAACGAGCCCAACCCAACCCATGAGCAATCCATAAACCGGCAATGGATTGAGCAACACATGAATGTATTCTGGTTGCCGCAAATCACGCACCAACGCCCCAATCATAACTTGCCTTGCCACTGCGTACCGCGGACCTGTGCGGTTCGTGCCGTCTGGTTCGGCAAATATTTTTGCCAATCGGCAATCGTGAAATGCCACCACTCGGTGCGCAATCCCCAAAAGCCTGCATTTCGCATTGCGATCTGCAGCAGATGCACATGTGCACGAATATCGGCATGAGGACCCGCGTAACGCCACATTGCGGCAGGTGTAAAATCGTCAAAATCACTGGGCATCCGCACGGGACGATTCCACGTATCGACTAACGTAGCATCGACAGCGACACCCCAGCTGTGCAGCGATCCAACGCCAATTTCAGGGTTGGCAACGTAATCGCTGTTATGTGACGCGTGCCAAAGCTTTTCCTGCACGGCCACAGGTCGGTATGCATCCCAGATTTTCAGCCCAAATTGGTAGCGCCGTAGAAATGCCTGTGCCGCTGCCAAACCTGAAGCGACTTCTGGACGGGCGAGAGCGCATGTTCCCTGAGGATAAAGCGGGTATCCGACCAGATTGTTTCGCCCCGCATAACGCAACTCGACGACGATTGTCGGATCGACTAATCGGATATCGACCAGGGGGCCGCCGGCATTTACGTCCAATGACGACAGCGTTACTGCCACTAAAGCAAGTAAGGGAGCGTTAAGGGGTCGCATTTATTTGATTAATGCGCTGTCACGACCTGGGCAGCGTCCGTTTTTGCCAGTCGTTCAAGGAGAAGGCGAGCGCTATTTTCGGGTACCTCGAAACGCAGTTCCAAATTCGAACTGCCCGGTCTTAGAATCTCGGGTGGTCGAGTGTAAAGCAACAGTTCAGATTTCTGCAAATGCAGCCATTGCTGTGGATTATCGTGCAAATTTCGCGCGACCTCGGCCGCATTTTTAGAGGAGTTCACTTTTATGAGCACTCTGGCTTTTACAGGATTTTGTAGATTGATCGCAAGACCCAGTAATTGTGCGGCGTCGAGCAGTTCGGGGGTAAAGATCGGGTTAAAAACACGTGAGAGATCGGGGGGATCTCGGGAAATCAGTCGTACCGCGCTCTCGCGGTCGAGCGCTTGGAAACGATCAAACAGTTGGCCGGTGATTTTTAGGTCCGGTTTCATCCCGAGGCGCACCAGCACCAACTCATCCACCGCAGTTGGCGCTCCAACGGCAAGCGTTGCAGGTCCGATCCTTGCAACTGCAAAATCCGGCGGTCGTTCCCAAACTGGCAGTCCACTAATGGCGCGCTTTTGAAACGCTTTATCGTCTGCGATTGCACGAATGACCTTCGGAGCGGCACGGCGCGCTTCAACCAGGACGAACTCTCGCGTTTCTCCAGTTTCATTGGTTGTAATTGCACGAGTAATGCGTGCTGCATCACGAGACAGGTTCAATCCCGGAGTTAAAGCGGCAGCGCCGATTAATGCCGGCCACAGTTTGGGCTGGTCCTTGCCCCAGCGCCTTGCGAGGTCTGCCCGTTCAAATTGATCGGCGTTGATCGACAAAATCGTGTCGGTTTCCTGTGGCAGCCATTCGCGGCCGCGTGGAGATTGGAAAATAACAAGCAGGGTGATCGCAAGCAGGACCAGCACGGAGAAAATGCTGAAATAAAATTTCCGCAGCTCCTGCTTGTCGATCTGACTTGAAAGTGAGGCCAGCTCTGCCTTGTGGGCCAAATGCCGATCGACTGCCTCACGGCGGCGATGCGCCTCGGTCAACAGATTCGGCGCGTTTGGTGGGGCAACGCCCTGCGCGGCAAGGTGCCGGCCAATGTTCAAATACGCCGGGTTTTTCCGCTCCTCGACTGTCTGATGCTGTGCGCGCGCATTGCGCGCTGCTTCTTGCTGAGCTCGGATGTTGTCATTCAATTTCCGGTCGCGCGCTTCAAATTCGCTTCGGGTCCGCGCAATGTTTTTTTCCACCGCAGAAAGTTCCACTTCTGCCGCACTTAATTTCTCCGTGGCCAATCGCGCCGCTTCCGCGCTGCCGAGACGCGCCCGGACCAGTTCTGCCCGCTCTTCCGGAAGCCTTGCCCGCCGAGCACTGATACTGGCAGATCGCGCTTCCAGATCGGCAGGAGCCGGGTTAAGCGCATGAAGATCGGAGAGTTGCTTCAAGAGATCGCGATCGGCGGCCTCGCTCTCCCGAATACGTCGTTCTACGGCGGCTAGTTCGCGCTCGCAGACATCAACGTTGCTTTTCGTTTGGTTGCGCTTTTGAAGAAGTGGCTTTTTTTCCGCCTCCAGCTTTGCGATCGCCCCAGCTTGTTCGCGCGCATTCTGTTGCCGTTCTTCTTCGATCTTTTTTATTCCTTCTTCGATCCGCGCGATTCGAAGTGCGACTTCCTTTTGTTCCTGCTCCAACTTCTTAAGAGCGACTATCTCATTGCGCAGCTCGGGAAAATTGGCTGCTTGAGCAGTGCCCTCGCGCCCCAGATTGATTTCACTCTTCTGCAGAAGACGCTTCTCATGACGAAGCGCTATGCGCGTTCGCTGGCGCCGGATTTTCAATCCGATCTCGCGAAAGCCGGTGCGAATGAAACTCACGGATGAAGGCTACCCGAATGCACGCTACGAAAAAGAAATTTCAGCTGCGCACATCTGTCTCATTGTGTTCATACGACTCATGGGACGAACGGGCCTGACGGAATTACTCTTCCGATTCGGCCAATTTTGCCAACACAGTGAAGTCTTCGAGCGTAGTCGTGTCGCCTGTGACTCGCGAGCCACTTGCGATTTCTTTCAACAACCGGCGCATGATCTTGCCGCTGCGCGTCTTTGGTAACGCTTCTGCGAAACGAACTTCGTCTGGTTTTGCGATTGCCCCGATGTGGACCCCAACATGCTCGCGCAGTTCTGCTTTCAGTCCGCCAGTGACATTAACGCTCGCTTTCAGCGT
Source organism: Candidatus Udaeobacter sp. (assembly GCA_035938475.1). Classification (GTDB taxonomy): domain Bacteria; phylum Verrucomicrobiota; class Verrucomicrobiia; order Chthoniobacterales; family UBA10450; genus Udaeobacter. Next base: position 2,205 of record DASZGW010000078.1, on the reverse strand, counting down.
CACAAACGCGACGACGCTTTGCCCTTTTAGTTCATCCGGCCTGCCAACTACTGCCGCCTCAGCGACCTGCGGGTGACTGACCAGCGCGCTTTCAATTTCTGATGTACCAAGCCTGTGGCCTGCCACGTTGAGGACATCATCGATACGGCCAACGATCCAAAAGTAGCCGTCTTCATCGCGCCGTGCGCCATCGCCGGTGAGATAATTGCCTTTAAATTCGCTCCAGTATTGCTGCCGATACCGGGCCTTGTCGCCGTAAATCGTGCGCAACATCGAAGGCCAGGGCCGGCGAATGATTAGCTTGCCGCCTACGTTCGGTCCGACTTCCCGCCCTTTCTCATCGACAACAGCTGGATCTACGCCAAAGAACGGGAGCGTTGCGCTGCCTGGTTTTGTCGGAATTGCGCCCGGCAGAGGAGTGATCAGAATCGAGCCTGTTTCCGTTTGCCACCACGTATCGACAACGGGACAACGCTCGCCTCCGATATTTTTGTAATACCACATCCATGCTTCTGGATTAATTGGTTCGCCGACTGTGCCAAGCAGGCGGAGCGATGACAGATCGCGTTTCGCGACCCAATGATCGCCCCAGCGAATAAATGCGCGGATCGCTGTTGGCGCGGTATAAAGAATGTTGACTCGATATTCTTCGATAATTTTCCAGAACCGATCCGGTTCCGGCCAATTCGGCGCCCCCTCATACATGACCGTTGTCGCGCCATTGGCGAGCGGACCGTAGACGATGTAGCTGTGACCCGTAACCCAGCCGACATCAGCCGTGCACCAATAGATGTCTTCCTCGCGAATATCGAAAACGTATTTGGTCGTCGAATAAACGCCCACAAGATAACCGCCCGTAGTGTGGAGGATCCCTTTTGGTTTCCCAGTGGAACCACTTGTATAGAGAAGATAAAGCGGATGCTCGCTGTCGAGCGGCGTGGGCGGACAGTTCGCATCGACATACTCCAGCTCGCGATGCCACCACACGTCACGGCCTTGTTCCAGGTGAATCTCGTTTCCTGCGCGACGGAAAACGATGACACACCGGACTGACGTGCCATCACGGAGTGCCTCATCAACGTTTTTCTTTAACGGCACAATTGCACCGCGCCGATAGCCGCCATCAGCGGTAATCACCGCGATCGCGCCGCTGTCGGCAATTCGATCTCGAATGCTGTCGGCGCTAAATCCGCCGAAGACTACTGAATGCACGGCCCCAATCCGCGCGCACGCGAGCATGGCGATCGCGGTCTCAGGAATGTTCGGGAGATAAATGATGACACGATCGCCTTTTTTTATGTTGTTTCGCTTTAGGACATTCGCGAAGCGGCAAACTTCGCGATGCAGTTGTTGATAAGTAAGCGTACGCTTGTCGCCGGGTTCGCCTTCCCAGATAATTGCCGCTTTGTTCCGGCACGGGCCTACCAGATGCCGATCCAGGCAGTTTTCCGAAATGTTGAGTTTGCCTCCGACGAACCAATTCGCGAACGGCGCTTTCCATTTGAGCACCGTTTTCCATCTTGCGCGCCACACTAGCTCGCTCGCTTCGCGCGCCCAGAATTTTGCCGGCTGCCGAATTGATTCTTGGTACATGCGCCGATAGTGAGCGAGACTTTTGATTCGCGCGTTCTTTGCAAAATCCCTTGGTGGTTTAAAAATACGCTTTTCAACCAGGTGCGACTCGATGTTGTCGTGCATCAGCAATCCCTAATATGAAGAAATTCTCGGGGCAAGGATCGTGTAAGTTAAAAAGTTGAAAAGTTAGAACGTTGCAGCGGGCGAGACCTTTGTAACCTTCAACTTGGTAACTCTTGTAACTCCAACGATGATCGAACCGCCAAGTGATGAGTATTTCATGCGCGAAGCGTTGCGACAGGCGCTAAAGGCAGGCAAAGCCGACGAAGTGCCGGTCGGTGCTGTTGTTGTTCGCGCGGGGAAAATTATCGCGCGCGCTCACAATCAGGTTGAATTGCTGAAGGACGCCACCGCGCATGCGGAAATGCTCGCATTGACGCAAGCTGAAGCGGCGGTCGGCGACTGGCGACTGACCGATTGCGATCTGTACGTGACCATGGAGCCATGCGCGATGTGCGCGGGCGCGCTCGTTCACACTCGGGTAAGACGCGTGATTTTTGGCTGCGCAGATCCAGCCGCCGGGGCCGCAGGAAGTGTGATCAACCTCCTGCAAATGCCCACTTTGAATCA
>DASZGW010000077.1:0-6123 GCA_035938475.1 Candidatus Udaeobacter sp. | reverse complement strand
CCGGCTTCAAAGGTGTCTCGAGAAGCCGCCGCAACTGGGCACAGAGAGCTTCGCGCCAGGCGTTTCCGGCAATGCCATGGGTTGCGAGTTTCAGCGGGACGAGCTGATCAATCTGATCGGGCGCTTGGAAATCGAGATGCTCCAGTACGTCATGTAGGAACACGCCTGCCCGCACGCCGCGCTCAAAGCCGGCGAGATTATTGGCGCCTGCCTCCGCCTCGAGCACCTGTTCGCCCAACTCAACCGGATCGCGATCCGGTTCCTCTTCAAAGCGATCGGAGATCAGCCCGGTGAAACTCGCGATCATTTGGGTTCCGGGTATCGTGCCGGCGAAAGGTCGAGCAGAGAGTTCCTCCGTGGGCTCCGTCAGCGAGGGCTTGATGACAACCCTCTGGTCCGCTGGCGGGTCGATGACGGTGACAGCGATGGCGCCGCCGGCTTTCTGCGCGAGCGCTTGGAGCGCGGGCAGCGCCGGGGCATGATCGAGTACCCCAAGAACGTGCGCGAGCGGTGAAGCGCCGAAGTCGGAAATGTCACCAGCGTACACGTAGCACCGGTTTTGCGCGCGGGTGAGCGCGACGTAGAGCACCCGCAACGATTCGGCCATGCATTCCTCGCCAGCCAGGCGGTTGTTGTCATCCAGCAGAGGTCTTTCGTTCCGGAGATCGAGGGTGAGCCGATAGTCGGCCGCCGGATCGTGAAACAATATTTCGCTGCGGTTCTTCGGGTCCCCGGCCTTCCACAAGAACGGGCAAAAAACTATCGGGTATTCCAGACCCTTGCTTTTGTGAATGGTCGCGAGCAGCACTGCGTCATCGTCGCTTTCGAGGCGCAGTTGATCCTCGTCAATCGTCTTAGCATCGTCGCTACTATGCTGCCGGAGCCATGCGCATAGCGCATTGGGTGTGAGTCGCTGGTCGGTTTCAGCTCGATGAAGTAATTCTGCGAGATGCAGAAAATTGGTCAGAATACGTTCGCCCCCTGGGTAGTGGACCAGGCGCTCGCGCACCTTTTGATCCACAAACACATATCGGAACAGGGCAATAAAGCATGAGTCTTCCCAAATGTTGCGGTAGACGAGGAATTTCTCGAGCCATCCTTGCCACTGTGCCTCGGTTGAATCCAGGGCCACGATCTCGGCCGCACGAAGGCCGACTAAGCTGGTGGCGAGCGCGGTTTTTAACAGGGCATCGCGCCCAGGCTCCAAGACTGCCTCCAACAACCGCAAGGTCTCGCAAGCTTCAGGTGTTTTAAAGACGCTCTCCTCCGTCTTCAGCACGCTCTTGATGCCGCTCATCCGGAGCAGATTTTGCAGGTTCGAAGCCTGGGCGTTGGTGCGGACGAGGACAGCCATGTCGCCAAACTTTAACGGGCGGTTCGCGAGCCGCGCGCTGCTATCTTTGAGTCTCGCAATGTCTGCGACAACAGCACGATTGATCTGTAAATCAGCGTCGCCCTGACTGAACAGCCGGTCATCGCTTTTGAGGAAACGGAATCGCAACGGGCCATCTGGATTTGCCTCGAAGAGTTCGGCAAAATCCTCGCGGGGTTTTTGAGGAGGACGCACCGGCCGATATTCGATACCGTCCACAAAAAACGGTCTATTGACGTTTGTGAAAAGCGTGTTGATCGCATCGAGCAGCCGCCTTTCAGAGCGAAAACTGGTGTTGAGCGTGAATCCGAGTGATGCCTCATTGGCCGCGCGCAGATAAGTGAAGACGTCGGCCCCGCGAAATCCATAGATGGCTTGTTTCGGGTCGCCAATGAAAAATAGATAATGCTGCCCGGCGGAGAAAACCCGGCGAAAGATTTCGTATTGGACCGGATCCGTATCCTGGAATTCATCAATCAATGCCGCGCGATACTGTGTGCCAAGCGCTTTGGCGAGCGTCTCCCCGGTTTCGCTCATAAGCGCGTCGCGCAAGCGGGTGAGCAGGTCGTCATAGGTCAAAACATTCAGGCGAGCCTTGCGCAGTGGTATTTCTCGCTTGGCGAAGGCGATGAACTCATGGTCGAGCTGGTGGAAATAGCGTGATGTCAGATTGCGATAATCTTCGCAGAGATCGAAAAAACGATGCTTTGGCGGAACGCCGGTTCGTTTGGTGCATCGCTCGATTTCTGATCTCGATAAGAGCTCTATCGCGAGCAGGGATTGGGGGCCGGGTAAATCGGCGCAGACCTCGGTCAGGTCGGCTTCGATCCCGGGGATTTTTTCATAAGAGAAGTTCGATTCACTTTTGTTGCGAGAGAGGCTTTTATCCTCCTTCAGTATTCGGCCGACGGCAGGACCGCTTTTCCGCCATTCTGCGACAACTGCTACCAGGCTGCTTTCAATCTGCTGGGCAATTCCGGCGATTGGTTCCTGGTCTGGGGGAGGAATGATAATCAAGTCAGGATGATTGAGCGTCCGCTGAAGCAACTCGATCCAGTGAGCGGGCGATCGGCCATGCGCAATGGCCAGTCGCGAAAGAAGCGCCGATCCTTGGTAGAATTGCTTGCGCCAAAAATCCCGTGCCGCTTCCTCAAAAACCGGGATGGGATCGGTGAGCAATTCCATGTCAAACAAAATGCCGCTTTCGAAGGCGTAGTCCCGCAGAACACGCTGGCAAAACCCGTGAATGGTAAAAATTCGAGCGTCATCGAAATTTTGCACTGCAAGGTCCAGGTCGCGGATGCCTTGCTCAATGTTGCCGCACTTTAAATACTTCGTTACAACATCATCGTCCGATTTTCTCAGATGCAAGTCGTCGAGCGCGTTGCGCAGCCGCTTGCGCACACGGTCACGCAGTTCCTCTGTCGCGGCCACGGTGTAAGTGACTGCGAGGATTTCTTCGATTGGTATGCGCAGCTCAAGCACGAGCCGCAAGACGATGCCCGCGATCGCGAATGTTTTTCCCGTACCAGCGCTTGCCTCGATGAGCGTCACTCCCTGTCGGAGCGCAGAGCTCTCAATCTGGAAAGTTTCAAGCGTTTTCATGCGTCTTGATTCCGCAGCATCGGCTCAAAAACTTCGAGCGCGAGCCTCGTGAACTCCTGATCCAACGGATCTCCATCGGGAAAACAAAAATCGTAGTATCTGTCGTTCTTCTCACCATCGTTGTTTCCCCGTGAGCCGTACCAGGCCTGGCGTGCCTTCTTCGGCGGTGACGTTTTTGCGTATGGCGAAAGCTTCGCCTTCGCATACTCCAGCGCGCTTAGCGGGAAGAACGGCAGCGGGCGGCTAAGTCCGCCCCAGTAGATTTCCAGAAGGTTCGCCAGTATTGCTAGAGCATTTTCGAGAGGCGAAAATTTAACCACCTCATCGACGCCGATCAGGACCGTTTCAGGGGCTGCGTCAGAATCTGCCGCGCACCGGGCGAGATGACAGATCCAAGCTCGCAGCCGGTCTTTAGGCTTGAGCGATGCGCAGCGAAATTGGACGATCCGGCCGCCGTAGATCGATTCGATTTGTCCGGTGAGCGAAAACGGGTCGATTTTAAAATCGATCAGCAACGGCTCGTTCGGCTTTTGGCCGCGTAATTTGGGTTCCACCGTTTTGCGAAAGTCCTCCGCGGCGTTGAGCAATGTGTAAAAATGTGCGGCAGCCATTTCGCCCGATGGCAACACGCCGCGTGCGGTGAAATCGCCCAGAGTCAAGTTCTGATGTGCAAGCCCACTGGCAACGAGTTCCTGCTTTAACAAGTAACTTTCCAATGCATTTAGTTCAAAGGGCTCACTGTCCTCCAGCGCGTCATCCTCTTCGTCGAGTCGGAGGCCCAGCCGGCGCCGGACAAAATGCTTCGCCGGGTTGGCCAAGAAATCGATGAGACTCTTTATCTCTACGCGGCGCATCTCTTCGCCGGGCTCAGAAAGCGGCTGCTCGAAAAAGCTCTCCCGGGGCTGATTTGAAATCGCGCGCAGACTGCGGCTCGCTGCCGCGTTCGCTTCCGAGTAGCTAAACAGTCTTTTGACCTTCCCGTCGAAATACCGTGGGCTGAAAGAGTGCAACCGATGCTCGCTTGTTATCCACTCGCGCGCGTTTTTCTGATTAGGAAATACGAATGCTTGATCAAGGTAGTCCAGTAGTTCGCTGACGAGCACCGAAGGCGGGATTTCCTCGTTATCGATCGCTGATCGTCCAACGTAACTGATATACAAGCGTTCCCGGGCCGAAATCAGTGCTTCAAGGAAAGTGTATCTGTCGTCGTCGCGTGTTGAGTGATCTCCGCATTTCCGGTGATGCGCCATCAGATCAAAGCCGGGAGCGTGTGATTGCCGAGGGAAGTCCTGGTCTCCCATCCCAACGAGGCAAATGACGCGGGCCGGAATACTCCGCATCGGTTGGACCGCGCAAAATGTCACGCCGCCCGTCAGAAACCCGCCGCGCTGCTCACCTTGATCAAGCAACTGTTGGAGATGATAGCGCACCACGCGGAATTCCGCTTTTTGATTTCCTCCGATCAGTTTGGCGGTGCGGCGCAATTGATCCAAAGCCATGCGGATCACGCGCAGATCAGCGATATCTTTGGCTTCATCGGCCAGGAAGAATTGGTCGATGACTCCACCCAGTGCGTCCGGCCATTCGGCCAACTGGCGAGCCGCAGGCAGTTCCACCGCGAGGCTGAACAAGGCTTCCAAGGCAGAAATAAAGCGTCCGAGAACCTCTGCACCACCACCTTCCACTTCATCGTAGGGCATGATGCCCTCGAACATTGTGCGATTGCTGCCGGCCATCGCGTAGCCCAACAGGAAGCGCTTCAACCCGGACATCCAGGTGTTGGAGTCAAGCTCCGGCAACTGGAATGCCTTCCTGTGGGGAGCGTCAATTCCCCACCGGATTCCGCTTTCAGCAATCCATTGCCGAATCAGTGTCATGTCTTCGTCCGTGAAGCCGAAGCGCCGGCGAATCAGCGTACGCTCGAGGAGCGAGAAGATCTCTGAAGCTGTATAGCGGCTTCCGGGCAGGGCGAGCAACGAAAGAAAGGTATCGATGGTCGGGCTGGCACTGCGCGGATGCCTGTCTGCGACGCTGAAGGGAATGAATCTTTGGCCGTCCTCGGGATATTCAAACACGGTCCGGATGAACGGCCCGTATTTTTCAATATCCGGCGTCATCACCATGATGTCGCGCGGTTTCAGCGTCGGATCCTGCTCAAAACGTTCGAGCAGATGATCGTAAAGCACCTCAATCTCCCTCATTGGCGAATGACACGCGTGGATCTGAATCGAGTCGTCATTCGCGGAGATCTCCGCTTTCGGATTCTCGGGATCACCACGATTGCGTGCATGGAGAATGTCGCTCTGCACTGTGCGCAGCATGCCTTTGCCACCCGGTTCGACGAATTGTTCAGGCTGTTCGCGCAGGACAAAACCGGCTCGTTCATCGAGCTCAAGCCGCACTTCAGTGAAATCGCGATTCAATTTACCGAGCGAGGTCAAAAGCGGATTGCCGGTGGGTAAATCGTCTTCTGAAATCGTCATGCCGCGGGCGGCAAGGCTGTTCCGCAGCTTTGCCTTCATTTTTGGAGAAAGATCCTGTCCGTGATACTCCTGGGACGGATCCAGAGAGAAGAAGTTTACTTCGCAGTGCCGTGAAAGCTCGACGAAGACGTGCAGATATAAAGGCGGCAGTGACGATACGCCAAAGATCGAAACGCGCTCCGGAAGCCGGCTCTCGGGCGACCCCGAAACCATTCGCTCACTTAGCGCCTCGCGGATCCTGGCGAGATGCAGCGGCTCGTCTTCTCCGGCGAGTGTTCTCCACAAAATCGCCTGCCAACCGTTCTCCTTGCGATCGCGTTCCCAGCCCAACAGCATTTCGGGCCGATACACGAGATACTGGTCGAAGAGCCGCGCGATTTTCTCCGACAGTTGAAATGCTTTCAGCCCGTCATCTTTGTCCAGGTAGTTCTTTACCAGGGCGAATTCCTTCCGCAGCCCGAGGAAAGGCAACAGTCGGCTTATTTTCCAGGTCATTGTCTCGACGCTGAATTCCTCCTCAGGCGCCATCGTAGGAAAAAACGCGCGCAGGGTTCGGCCGATAAACGCGCGCGGAAACGGGAACTCGCAATTCATGCAAATAGTTGAAATCTGCGCGATCCGGAGCGAGATCCAGCGCGCCATGCCGCGGCTCTGCACGACGAT
>DASZGW010000076.1:0-26641 GCA_035938475.1 Candidatus Udaeobacter sp. | reverse complement strand
TCACTGAAAACTGTGACTACGTAAACATCGCCGGTGTCCACTGGAAAGGAGTGCAGGAGATTGTCCAGCGGCAGGCGGAACTGTTTCAGAACAGATTAAAGACCGCCGTTCGGACTCTTACCGGTGCAGAAGTTCGTTTTTCAACACCCGATGTTGCGCTTGTCCATGCTACGTGGGACGTGACCGGTTGGAGTCGTCCCACCGGAGAGGCCGTTCCAGTTCTCAAAGAAATCACCACGATGATGATGGTCAAAACTAACGGGAAGTGGCTAATCACCGCTTTTCAGAACACGGAAAGCGGGGGCTCGACAAAGTAAAGAGCAGAATCTTTTGATCCGCATTTACGATCACACTGGCAATGTGATCGAATCGCACGAGCGCAACGGCGAGTTCAGAGAGCCACGAATTTTCCTCGCATCACGTCGAACGTCCCGTTAAAAGAGTTACCGATGACTCCTCTTTTATCGGATCCGGACCCGGTCGAGCAATTTTGGCGGTCCTGTCGCACTGGGCTGGGCCAAAGTGGGGTTTGGCATCTCGCCGCCTTTTTAGCCGGTGTTCCCTCTAAAGCACAGGAAATAGATGACAAATTGCCGTCTAATTCTCGTTAGGTGTATGGCTCGCGCTCCTCGCGATCGAATTGAACCATGGGTGTTAGTCATCATCGCTTTCGCACTCATCGTCGCTGCGTTGCTGTCCTACAACGGCCATCCAGTGAGAGACTCGAATCTTTATTCACCGCATGTGCCGGGCTGGCTTGCTGTTGTTCTGTTCATTTTGATAGGCATTGCCGGCAGACTGATTCATCTCCACGATCAACGGCGTGCTCGAAAACGTGACCGTGATGCACCACCAAAGACCTAACAAATCGATGAAGCCAACGGCCCCTTGGCGATATAACTTCAGCGTGTTTGCCATGACACGCTGGATTTCATCCAGGCACCCGGCTTCCCTAGTGCGATTGAAACTCGTTCTTTGCCCGCACTCACTCGCTCCTACCCTCGTCGTTTTACCTTCTATGTCGCTTGGCCCGTCGCTCCATTCGCTAGGCTCACGCACTCCCGCCGTATTGTTGTTCAACGCTAGCCGTGGCTTATCTCTTTCTCGTTAGGAGCTAGTCACCCGAAAGCACATTATGATCAATTCTATTTCGCGGCTGTTTCTGGCCGCTTCGGCCGCGGTTCTCCTTTTTGGCGGAGCGGTTCACACGCTGGCATTTAAGAAGGCCGTGGCAGCTGTGTCAGCCTCGAATTTGGCGCCTTTCTTTGCCAAAGCGCTCAAGGCGCTTTGGCTGATTGACTCTACGATGCTCATTACTTCAGCGATCATCTTCGGACTGATCGCTGTCCGACCAGTGATGGCGTCAAGCGTAATTGTGGCGCTGCTGGCGCTGATGCCTGCCATTGTCGCAGTTTTGCTCTACTCGTTCATTGGCGCGATTATGCCCGCGCACCTACTGGTGATCGCAGCGGGTCTCGCGTTCGCTGCGGCTCTGTTGCATGCCAACGCCTAACCAATCGCTGGAGCCACCCAGCACTTTGTTGTAAGCTTTCGATGATGCGCTGCCGAATTTTCAAAATGCTGGGTGGCTTATCTCTTTCTCGTTAGGCCGTGAACATTCCGCGCGATAAGACACTAAATCAGCTGGAAAGCACGGGAACGTGGTTGATTATGCTGGGACGATTCGGTCGCCTCCTCTTTTCGTTGGCAATAACTGGGATAGGCGTAGAGACATTGATCTGCTCGTACGTTTCCAGTCATTCGCTTGGCCCACACTACAAGGTTGTGCCAGTGATTCCGTGGCTGCCGGCTATTCCAAGTTTGGCCTACCTCGTCGGAGCAATCTTAGTCCTCTGCGGGGCAGGCCTTCTTTTTCAACGCACCTTGGTGGTTTCTGCCATCACACTCGGTGCTCTGATGTTACTCTGCGGACTCGCGTTTGACGTGCCGCGACGTCCCAATCTCATGAGCGCCGAGTGGCGTACCAATGTGCTCGAACCAATCGCGATCGCCAGCCTGGCATGGCTCGGGCCTGGATCGGGCGGCATTCCGAGATGGCTTCACAGGGCGGTCCGCTTTCTTCTTGCATTTGCGCTCATCGTCTTTGGCATCGCCCATTTTCAGGTTCTTACCTTCATTGCCAGCCTCGTGCCCGGCTGGATTCCCTGGCGCTGGTTCTGGACTGTTTTCTTCGGCATAGCCTTCATCTCCGCCGGCGTAAGCTTCGCCACTGGATTTCTGCAGCGGTGGGCGGCTTTATGTGTGGGACTGATGTTCGCGCTCTGGACCGTAACAATTCACGTACCGCCTGTTCTCAACTTCTTGCGCACCTCCGGCGCACCTCAAGACCCGGACAAGTGGTCGGACGTGTTCATCGTCGCAGCGCTTTGGGGAGGCTCCTGGGCGCTCGCGCGCGTTTTGCGCGATAGAAAAGAATTAAGCATGGAGGCAGATTCGAATCGGGCCTAACCAGACGATCCAGCCAACCGCTGGCCGGGCGTATGGCTTGACTTTCATATGACTAACCTACGTTCATTCCAACCCAGTCTCGCCCTCGCCAGCGGTGCCTCAGCTCCATCTCGGTGGACTGCTGCCGCCTTAGGCTGGCCAGCAGCCCACTCCAGCCCACCCATGAAGAAGCCTAGCCAATCGCTGCAGCCGACGGCGAGCCGTCGTACTTGCCAGCTTTCATGTGAGCAAAAAACTTAAATCCGCAGCCAAGCGCGTTCCCGCTCGCCGCGGCTGAGCTCCATCTCGTTACACGATATAGTCATTCATCCCTATGCTTATCTTGCGGAATTGATCGGAGGAACGAAAATGTATAGCGTAAAAATGAAGTGGTTTGCACAAACAATGGCACTCGCATGGCTGGGTTTTGCGCAGATTACGTACGCTGATGAGGCTTTGACGTCGCGCAATAAAGCCCTTGTGCGCGACTTCTACACAACGGTACTCATTGGCCGACAGGTCGATGCGGTCGCGATTCTCAGCACCGACTGCATTCAGCACAACCCGAACGTGCCGACTGGATTGAAAGGTTTCATGGATACATTTCGCAAGCGATTCGACCAGAAGCTTCCAACCAATTACAAGCGCGAGCTGCTAAATGTGGTTGGCGAAAACGATATGGTTGTGATCTATGTACGCCAGACATGGACGAGCTCTGACGGAAAGCACAATCAGGCGCTTGGCTTTGACATGTTTCGAGTTCAGGACGGCAACATTGCCGAGCACTGGGATGCTGAGGATTGATCTGCAACGCTACTTGTGGAATCACCTCTGCGTGAGCGAAGTTTGTTATCACGTCAAATCGTCTAGCCAAGCGCTGCAGCCAGCCGCTGCCCGCGTGTTCGGCTTCGCTCTTCCATGACGAAAGCATGTCTATTCCAAGCTATGCTCGGTTCAGCCAGCGGTAATTGATCTTCTTCTCGTTAGGCCAGAGTAAATGGCGCGGTTTCGCCGAATAAATAGATTTACAAACCGATCAAGATCTAAGCTTACTTATTTCGGAGTATCAATATATGAACAGAATGAATCCCAAGGTTGATGAATATTTGAGAAAAGCCAAAAAGTGGCAGCAAGAAATGAAGAAATTGAGAATGATCAGTCTTGACTGTGGGCTGACCGAAGAATTCAAGTGGGGTAAACCTTGTTACGCGTTTCAGGACAGTAACATAGTTATCATACAAGGATTTAAAGAATTCTGTGCGCTTTTGTTTTGCAAAGGCGCCTTGTTAAAGGATCCCCATCGTATTCTTAAAACATTTGGATGGCAGGCGGCACGCCGGATTCCGTTCACCAATGTTCGAGAAATAGTTGAGATGGGACCCATCTTGAAAGCCTATATCCGTGAAGCCATTGAAGCGGAAAAAGCCGGTTTGAAAGTGACTTTAAAAAAGAATCCGGAACCTATTCCTGAAGAACTTCAAAATAAATTAGATGAAGTCCCTGCCTTGAAAGCTGCTTTTGATGCATTGACGCCGGGACGGCAACGAGGATACATCCTCTATTTTTCTGGAGCGAAACAATCCAAAACCCGGGAGTCACGGGTAGAAAAATGTATGCCGCAAATTCTCAATGGAAAGGGATTAAATGATCAGTAGTGTCACCAAACGTTCGATTCTTCGCTGTATCCACCTACTCCTTACCATTCCGATACTCGGTTACATTTATGGTAAGCCTTCGGAAGTTCAACAGTACGCCGGCGCTGTTCGGTTTGTCTTCGTGCCTGTAATTATCCTTTCGGGATATTGGATGTATTCAGGCGTATTCTTCGCCCTCATTGGCGTCGCGGCATGGCTCGGTGCATATCAGCTGTCTGGCTATGGGGCGGCTATCCTGAGTCAGGTCGCGCTATTCATCCGCGGAGGACTTGGTTGGTGATTCGTGCGCGACGTTCGAAACAATCGGCCTAATTGGGGTCGACTCTTCGTACGACACAGCAATGAAAGGAAATCTCTATGAAAAGCGTGGAAACAAAAGGGAATTGTCACCGGAACAACGTGAAGAATTGCTTTATATCCTCATTGGATTTGGCCTACTATTTATTCCCCACCAAAGCGCCTAACCATGCGATGCAGCTAACAGGCTCCGCGCGTCACGGTAGCTACTCTCCGCAGACCCCCACGCCGCTACCGCGCCGCGCTCCGCCTGCAGCTGACCTTGTTTTCGTTAGGTTTCGTGGGATGGCGTTTGTTTCGTATAGACGACGACGGAAAGGATCGTTGCTGTAGCAAGCCGGCGATGGAAACAAAGACGATCGCGGTGCTGGTCACGATTGCCTTTAGTGCGATCGGCGTGGTGGGCGACTACTTCCTCAAGCTCGCCAGCGCGCGTGAGCAGCCGCTGCGGACCGGTTGGTTTTATCTTGGCTTCGCCCTCTACGCCTCGACCGCGTTCGGCTGGGTGTTCGTAATGAAGCACCTGAAGCTGGCCACCATCAGCGTCCTCTACTCTGTCTCTCTGGTACTGCTCCTCACTGCCATTGGCGTGGTGCTGTTCCGGGAGTCACTGAACTACTTCGAGGTGATCGGGATCATGTTGGCAGTGGTCTCGCTGGTGCTATTGATGCGCTTCGCGTAGCAATCTACCGAGAACAAACGGTCATCGCGGTTACGGTGGATCGCGACACAGTCCGCCTCTCTTTCAAAGTGCCGGGGAAACTGAAGTTGTTCTCGTTAGATGAATGCTGCGTTACATTGACCGATGAGTCTCCCAACGATTGATGTGTCTCTTGCTATTGCGACGGCTCTGCCCCTTTGGTGGGCCGTGCCGGATGTTCTCGCCGGTACGTCAATGCCGCTTCTTCACCCGGGGCGACGAGAGAATTTGGAGAGCACAATCGACGCCTATTCAGATGATCTTTCATTGCTTTACTCCGCCGGGATCCGCGCCATCGTTTGTCTGCTGGACTTTCCGCATCTTGCGCACATTTATTCGAGCGCGGGTTTCGCTGTTCATATGGTGCCAGTCCCTGACGGCGGTTGTCCGACTCAAGAACAGTTCACAAGCTTTCTACACTTTATCGATCATCAACGCTCGGTTGGACATCCTGTGGCGGTTCACTGCGTGGCCGGTCGTGGTCGCACTGGCACATTGATCGCGGGTTATCTTATCGCCAATAGCTACACGCTCGACAGTGCTCTCGCACATGTTCGCTCGCTCCAGTCATTCGCGGTTGAGACATCGCATCAACTCAATTTCTTGCGCGAACTAGCCAATCGCTGGGACTCATTTTATTCTCGTTAGGCGACATGAGAGCGCCTGTCGCAATCCTGGCGATCCTGTTATTCGCCAACTCTGCACGCTGCGCGGACGCTGACCGCGAGCGGCTCGACGAGGAATCTTTGCGCAGCTACATGACTGGAGAGTATGACCTCATCGGGCGCAAGGCTGATTCGACTGCAACTTACAGCGGGCATGTAACGCTTCGAGACGAGAACGGAGTTCTCCAGGTCACACGAACCATCGAAGGTAAGACCGACAAATCTGCTGCTCGATTCGGTACCGTGGCAGGCACCGATCGTATTCCCGTGCTAAAAATGCATTTTCGTTTTGACGGCAAGGAGTACGATGCCACCTACCGCTGGCAATCTGATCCTGACAATTACCCGCGATTTACAGGCTACGTTTATCTTACCGGCACAATCGCCTGGACTCGAAGCGCTTTTTCCAATCCACCGATGACGACAATATTTTCGGAAGGAGAAGATGGTTTTAGATTTTCAAACTGCGTTTTCGATGTGAGTCGCGCGTCGCTATGAAGCCTGGCCCGACGATGCGGGTAGTCCGGCCGACCGATAACCTGGCCGCGATCGCCAAGATGTATGCGAAAGGCCTTGGCTTCGACGTGCTCGCTGAGTTTGAAGATCACCGCGGTTTCGACGGCGTTATTCTGGGTCATCCGAAGCAGCCTTACCACATCGAGTTCACCTGTGAGCGAGGACACGAAGTCGGCAAAGCTCCAACGCGGGATCATCTGTTGGTCTTCTACATTCCCGACAAGAACGATTGGGAGGCAGGCTGTGAGCAAATGATATCGGCAGGGTTTCGCAAGATGCCATCATACAACCCGTACTGGGACCTGCAGGGCAGAACATTCGAAGATATCGATGGATATCGCGTGGTGTTACAGAATGCGGCGTGGACCAAGTGAATGAGGTTTTACGCCAGTACCGCATGGACCTCCTGCGCAGGCGACACGCCCGCCGCTACAGCGTTAAACGCAATTATTTCGGCGAACGCGAATCGGCGTGCGTTTTGACGTCGCGCCTTTGCTTGTCCACGACGCGGCATAGTTCGCGTTCCATCGTTTTGAACGCGTCGTGGATCACCTTGTTGAGCGGCTGGTGCGAGCCATTGTCCATCTGCCTTTCGTCAGCAACCAGCTCGTGGCCCCGCGACACGGTTACATCGATCCGGCATCGGTAAGGGTTTCCTTTCTGATGTGTGTGATTGGTTTGTTCAATGGCCACATCGCAGCGATTGATGTGGTCGCAAAATTTCTCGAGTCGCGCCGCATAATCCAAAACGAGATTGTCGATCTGGTCAGATTTTTCCAGACCCCGATACGAGATCTTAACAGGCAGTTGCATGATTAATTAGACATTAATGCCCTTTCCAATGTTGAGGGAACAAAAAACATTCCGATGCATCGCACCTTCACATTGGTTGCAGCGAACGAAACCGCGAAATGAGTTTCGCCGGTTCTACTTTCACCAAATCCGATTTCACATGTTCGACGATTCGGTCACGCACAGCAACAGGCAAAAGATCGACAATCGCCCCGTGAATTTCGGCCGGCGCGGCAAACGCCCAACCGTCCTTCCCATTGAACGAAACAATTTTTGTAATCTGATCGGCGAGCTCTTTATGAATGCGGCGGTCCATTTCTGTTGCCAACTGCGTCCTCTCGGCAATGGAGCCCGCGCCATGATGAGTGCCCGCGCCGTTGGTCACCGGAAAGCGTCCGGCCAGGTCGCTCAGTTTATCGACCAACCTTCCGTGTGCGTCGGTGATGTTGAATGCCTGCACTAATTGCAGGCTCGGTCCGCGCGTCGGCGTCTCGTTCACCCGATATGCTTTTAACTCGCCTCGATCAGTGACGATAACAAGAGAACTAGGTGTCATTGGCGAATCACTGACCAAAAAAATTGGTCGCGCATCAAAACGTGCGCTTTCTATCTCTATAAGCTAATTCGTTTCTGGCAAGAAGATTGCGTTGCTGAATTTGTCCCGCGTGCAACGGACTATTTGCGGCGAGCGCGTTCTTCCTCTGCGCTTAATGGTGGAAATTCGACGCGGCGTTTTTTCCAGGATTCCTCGCGTGCCTGAGATTGCGTCCCGCTTACCAGTCGGAGCAAACAGCAAGCGCGACCGCCAAGATCGACATCGTCGCCGGAGGCGAATTTTCTTGGTCCAGCCAGAAAACCGTCCGGATCCATTGTGTCGAGAATCAATTGCCACTCGAGATGTTCCTGGCCAGGCAGAACAAATGGGATCGGTTGGTAATGCGCATTGATCAGCAGCAGAAAGGTCTCGTCACGGATTGGTTCGCCTTCAAAACTGAGAACATCGCTGGTATCCCCACTCAGCAACATCCCAATACAACGAACGAATGGCGACGCCCATTCTTCGTCGCTCATCTCACTCCCGCCGGGATTGAACCACATTACGTCGCGAATCTCCGAACCGCGTATTCGCCGACCCTGAAAAAACTTCGGCCGGCGAAACACCGGATGCGCATTACGAAATCGGATCAGCTTTCGCGTGAACTCCAGAAACTGATTTTGCTTTTCGTCGCGCGCCCAATTAAACCAACTGATCTCGTTGTCCTGGCAATAAACATTGTTGTTGCCGTTCTGTGATCTCCCCCACTCGTCTCCGCCACTGAGCATCGGCACGCCCTGGGAAAGAAAGAGCGTAGTCAGAAAATTCCGGCGCTGCCGTTCGCGCAACGCGTTGATCTGTGGATCTTCTGTCGGACCTTCCGCGCCGCAATTCCACGAGAGATTGTTGTTGTCGCCGTCTTTGTTGGAGTCGCCGTTCGCCTCGTTGTGCTTGTCGTTGTAGCTGACCAGGTCCTTCAGCGTGAAACCATCGTGCGCGGTAACAAAATTGATACTGGCGTAAGGGCGTCGCCCGTTATGCAGGTATAGATCGGGGCTGCCTGTGAGCCGGTAACCCATCTCGCCGATTCGGCCTTCGTCGCCTTTCCAAAAACTGCGGACCGTGTCGCGGTATTTCCCGTTCCATTCCGACCATGGTGGAGGAAAATTCCCGACTTGATAGCCGCCGTCTCCAACGTCCCACGGTTCCGCGATAAGTTTCACATTCGAAAGAATCGGATCCTGTTGGATGACCTGGAGGAACGGATGCAGCATGTTTACGCCCTCGCGATTCCGCACAAGCGCGGCGGCGAGATCGAAACGAAACCCATCGACACGCATTTCCTGGACCCAATAACGCAGGCTGTCCATCACCAACTGCAGCACGCGTGGATGAAGTAAATTAAAGGTGTTGCCCGTTCCGGTGAAATCCAGATAGAAACGCGGCTTCTCCGGATGCAAGCGGTAGTAAGCGGGGTTGTCGATTCCGCGAAAGCACAGGGTGGGACCAAGCTGATTTCCTTCGGCAGTATGATTATAAACCACATCCAGAATCACTTCGATTCCGGCAGCGTGAAGACTGCGCACCATCGATTTGAACTCGGAGACCTGTTCACCCATTTGCCCTCCGCTGGAGTATTCCCCGTGCGGCGCAAAAAATCCGATCGTGTTGTAACCCCAGTAATTCGTTAGGCCGCGATCAACCAAGGCCTTGTCGTCGATGTGCGCGTGGACTGGCAATAGTTCGATCGCTGTCACGCCGAGTTTTTTGAAATAGTCAATTGCTGCCGGACTGCCGAGCGCCGCGTAACTGCCACGCAAATTCTCCGGGACGTCGGACCAAAGTTTGCTGAAACCTTTGACATGCAGTTCATAGATCACAGAACTGTCCAACGGGGTGCCGGGCCTCCTGTCGCCTTGCCAATCGAATCCGGTGTCGATGACGACTGACTTGGGCACTCCCCACGCATCATCGCGGAAATCCTGAGTCAAATCTTGCTTCTCGCCCCCGATCACATAACCGAACATCTCAGCCGCCCAACTCACCTCTCCGGCGATAGCCTTCGCGTACGGGTCGAGTAGAAGTTTCGAACCGTTGAAGCGCAACCCGTGTTCCGGATCGTACGGACCGGCAACCCGAAAACCGTACAATTGTCCAGGACGCACATCCGGCAAAAACACATGCCAAACCTGATCGGTGTGTTCGTTGACCGGAATACGAACGTTTTCTTCGGTAGCCTCGATGTTGTCGAACAAGCAAAGCTCAACACCAGTAGCGTGCTCGGAAAAAATGGCGAAGTTGACGCCGTTCCCCATCCACGTCGCGCCCAGCGGATATGGGTGACCGAGAAAAGTTTTGACGGAAGTCATAAACGCGCCGCGCATTTATCCGGCATCGAGTCCACATTGGCAATCATCAACTGGGCTTGCACGCGACATTCCCACTCGTATTGCATTTGTGGCGAGGTTACTAAGGTCACCGATGTGATTGGCAAAATCGTTGTAGCATCCGTGGCATTGGTCGCAGTCTGTGCCTTGGCACTGTACTTCTACGCACATCACAATTGGCATCCACTACCCGCGCGGACAGCAATCGATCGGATCGTCGTGGAAAAATCGGCGAAGAAATTATCGATCTTTCACGACGGCAATCACATCAAGAGTTATCGAATCGCGCTAGGCCGGAATCCGGTGGGTGCGAAGGAGGAAGAAGGCGACATGAAAACACCGGAAGGGATCTACGAGATCGATAGCCGAAATGCGCAAAGCAGTTTCCATCTCGCGCTGCACATTTCTTATCCTTCAGATGAGGACAACGAACGTGCGGCCACGCGCGGCGTCTCAGCGGGTTTTGACATTATGATTCATGGAATTCAAAACGGGCGCGGCTGGATCGGCGCCTTTCATCGTTGGAAGGATTGGACCGCGGGCTGCATCGCACTCACCGACGAAGAGATCGAAGAACTCTGGCGCGTGACGCCGGATGGGACGACGGTCGAGATTCGTCCGTAAACGTGCTGGGACTAGTGCGATACAAGCGCGACGCGCACTGGTCTGCGCAGGCTACAAATCGTTCAGGGCACGCTTCGCTTTTTCCACGTCCGACGGTCGTAGAACGATCAGACCTTTTTCCACGTCGCGCCCGCCGGCGAGATATGCGTATTCGATATTCACTTCGACTTCAGCAAGGCGTTCGGCGATTTTCGCCAGCACGCCGGGCTGGCTCGCGGTTTCGATCATCAACACTTCGGTCTCTAGCGCGAGAGTGCCCGCCTCGCCCAGAAGCATGAGCGCCTTAGTTGGATCGCTTACTACCATCCGCACCACTGTGTGATCGACTGTGTCCGACGTAGCCAGCGCATGGATATTAATTTCTGCTTTAGCCAGCGCTTCACACACGCGCGCAAGCGCCCCGGGACGATTTGCAAGAAAGACTGCGAGTTGGGTAGCCGTTTCAATCGAGAGCGATGCGTTCATGCAACTTTCAACGTGATGCCGGGAATGGCTTCTGACAACTCAGGAAAACGGCGGGTGTCATGTTGAGCAAAGCGAAACATCTCTGACTATTGCTTCCGCGCGCCGCCTAAACAAATAATCAGAGATTCTTCCCTTCGCTCAGAATGACAAAAGACTCGCTCGCGAATTATGGACTCTAATGCCGCTTCGAAAGAATTCGCTACTCCCGATAATTTCGGGATTGTCGATCTGGAGATGACTACAGTTACTGAATCTCGTCCCGTGAAGTCGCGATCTCCGCGACGAACCATCGGCTTTGTTACGGCATCTTCCATCGTTATTGCCAACATCATTGGCACGGGCATCTTCACCAGCCTTGGTTTTCAACTGGCCGATATTCAGTCGGGTTTCCCGCTGCTCATGCTTTGGATCATTGGCGGAATGACCGCGCTTTGCGGCGCGCTTTGTTATGGCGAGCTAAGCGCCGCGCTGCCGCGCTCCGGGGGTGAATACCATTTTCTATCGCAGATCTATCATCCCGCGCTCGGATTCATGGCGGGATTTGTTTCCGCTACTGTGGGGTTTGCCGCACCAATCGCACTCGCCGCGATGGCGTTCGGGAAATATTTTGTCGGCGTTTTCGGCGTCGGCTCGCCGATGCTTTTATCATTTGTCGTTGTTTGGGTGGTAACAGTTTTTCATCTCGGGAACCTCCAGGTCGGCAGCATGTTCCAAAATCTTTCTACGCTGGTGAAATTGCTTCTGATTGGCGCCCTTATCGCCGCCGGATTGTTTGTGCAACCAAAGCAGCCGATCAGCTTTCTGCCCGCGCCCGGCGACACGATCGCGATCTTTGGCGCGCCGTTTGCCGTGGCGTTGGTTTACGTGATGTATTCTTACTCGGGTTGGAACGCGGCGGCCTACATCTCGGGCGAGATTAAGCAGCCGGAAAAAAATGTGCCACGCTCGCTGCTTGTCGGAACCGGTCTCGTGATCGTGATTTACGTGCTGCTCAACGCAGTCTTTCTTGCGACGACACCGGTCCAGGAATTGAAAGGTCGACTCGATGTAGCGTTGATCGCTGGTAAACATATTTTTGGAACGAACGGCGGGCGAGTTGCGGGCGCGGTAATTTGTCTCGGCTTGGTTTCGGCAATCAGTTCAATGACGTGGATTGGGCCGCGTGTCAGCATGTCGATGGGCGAAGATCATTGGTTGCTGCGACTGCTTGGGCGCAAGAATCTTCACGGCATTCCCAGAAACGCCATCGTGCTGCAGTTGCTCATCGTCAATCTGCTTTTGCTCACACGCAGCTTTGAAAGCGTGGTGCAATACACTCAATTTAGCTTGTTGCTCTGTTCGCTGTTCACTGTGCTCGGCGTGATAGTGTTGCGCGCTACGCGCCCGGAAATCGCCCGGCCGTACCGAGTGTGGGCCTATCCGATGCCCCCGATTATCTTCGCTGTCATTACGCTTTGGATGATGTTTTATCTGTTGCGCTGGAAGACCATCGAATCGCTGGCGGGACTCGCCACCGCACTCGTTGGGCTGCTGCTCTATTTTTGCACACGAAAGAACGCGCAACGACAACGCTCTGCATGAAAGCGAAAGGCTTGAGGAGGAACGAACTTTTCCAGTTTGCCGAGATAATCGGAAGCGGCGCAGCGGCGCGCGCACTCCGCGACGCAAGCGCGAACGGAACGCGGAAATTGCGGACACGTTTTGGAGTGCGGCGGGGCTTCGCCGCTTTGTTCCTGGCGATAATTTCGACGAACATGCTCAACGTTTCGGCACAGGAGAATCCTCAGCTCGCGCCGCGCGCCATTCCTGTGGCTCCAGCAACTGCCGGACCCAATGACATTGCACGGTTCCTTGCCGGAATGCCCGTTCCGGGAAATTCTCCGCTCGCGCCGCTCACACGCGATCAGGCATGGCAAGCGCATTCCGCTTTTTTCGAGGGCGAGTTCACCAAGCTCTACCAGCGTCAACTCCAAAAGCTGCACGCGTGGATAGCCACGTATCTTCCGGAGGTAACACAGCCGGTTCCGGTCGCGTTTTATATGTTCAGCGGCCCGGATTTTTTGTACGTCGATCAATTTTTTCCCAACGCCTCGGTGTACGTCCTTTGCGGAAAGGAATCAATGGGGCCGCCGCCTGATCCGTTGCGCATCCCCAACCTCGCCGGCGCGCTGGGAAATCTGGAGAACGCAATGAAGTCCTCGCTCAACACGACGTACTTCATTACAAAAAACATGAAAGTCGATCTGCAACAACAGAACCTCAATGGTGTGTTGCCGATTCTCTACGTCTTCATCGTACGCGCCGATAAGTCGATTACGAATGTGACCTTCGGCGCGCTCAACAGTAACGGCGCATTTGAAGATGCCGCGCCGGGAAAAAAAGGCGGCAGCATTCCCGGCGTGCGAATCCGTTACACCGATAATCAATCGGGCAATTCACAAACGCTCTATTATTTCAACACAGATATTTCCGATGGTGGAATCAAGTCCACGCCAGGTTTCCTCAAATTTTGTGAGCGTCTCGGAACCGGCTCGAGTTTTCTGAAATCGTCGTCGTATCTAATGTTTGAAAACGGCTTCGGCACGATCCGCAATTTCATTCTCGCGCACAGCAACAGAATTGTGCAGGACGACTCCGGAATTCCCCTGGCTTACTTCGACCCAAACAAGTGGAACCTGCGTCTCTTTGGCGTTTACCTCGGCCCGATCGATCTCTTCAAACAACATTACCAGCCCAGGCTCCAGGAACTTTTTCGGCAGAGCAATCCGCCGCTCGACTTCGGATTTGGTTATCGCTGGAATTACAAGGAAGCAAATTTAATCGTGGCGGAACGGAAATGAAGCGCGGTGATGTCGAGCGAAGTCGAGACACCCCGTTGCGGAACCAATGGTATTACGACGGGATTCGATTCGCTCACTCCCGTTCGCTCAGCCTACGGCCTGCCCGTCCATGGCGCGGCTTCCCCAGCCGCTCCATTCTCTACTCCGCTGCGCTCCCCTCGGAATGACCAGGCGGTCTTAAAACCTGCGAAACCACGAATAGGGAAAATCGTCTCCCGGGCAATCAGTCGGCCAACGCGGTGGATTCATTTCCCGGTGCGGCCGCACAGGGATCACGCCCCTGTCGGTCTTTCCGCAACGTTCTCGCAGATAGCGGATGAGTTCCTCGCATGCATCGAGCTGCGCGCGCGTTGGCTGGTCACGATTGAAATCGCCGACCAGACAAATGCCCAGCGAAATGTTGTTCAGATAATCACTGTGCACGTGCCCGCCGTTGATTTGGCGGCGCCAGCGATCGCCCACTTCGACTTGGCCGTTTCCTGTGGATGTTCCGTTCCCGATCACGAAATGATAGGCGAGACCATTCTGCATCCGGCGCACGTGCCGATGGTAATAATCAAAGACACGCGCGTTGCCCTGCCGCGTTCCGCTGTTATGCACCACAATGAATTGCCAGCGGCGCCGTTTCACTGGCGCGCGTCGGATCGCTTCGATGACAGACCGCGTGAGATAACGATAGTTACTCGAACTACGAGACCACGGCCAGAAACCTCGTCTCGGCGGAGGCGTCGGCGCAGCCTCGAGGCCCTGGTCCTCTTCTAGGCCGGATTTTTCAATCACGACCTGAGCGCGTTCACCGCTTGCAGGAGCTCGCGGAGCTTTTGATTCTGGCGCGGCCGCTGGCGTCGGGGCTGCAGACTCAAGAGCTTTCGGTGCTGGGGTCGAGCGTTCTGATGCAGTAGAACGTTCTTCTGTACCGGGTGCCGGTGTTTTTTCCGGTTTCGGTGTTTCGTCTTCTTTTCGCGCCGATTTGGATTTCGCGGCTTTTTTAGTTTTGCGCGAAACCTCCTTCTCATGGGATTGCTTTGATTTCGGTTTCGGTGTGGGCGTGTGGCGCCGCTTTGATTTTGATGAAGCACTGGGCTCGGGTGTTTCGCGTGGCGTAGGCCTTGGCGTTGCCTCTTCTTCGCCCTCAGATTTTTTTGCCAGCTTTGCTTTGCGAGGGCGCGGCGAGTTCTGTGCATCTTGCGACTCGTTGTTGTCGCTGGTCGACTCCTCCTTTGCTGCCCTGGCCTTGGGGATGGGCGTTGCCGATTTTTTTCCTTTCGAAGGCTCTGTTTTCTTTTGCGACTCTTCGTTTGCTAATTTTGCGTGAGGAATCGCGCTGGGCGCCTTTTCCGGGGTTGCAGAAGCCAGGTGTTTTTTTCCCGACTTGTCCCTCGATGCTTTCGCTACCGGGCTCGGAGATTTTTTTGGTTTTGGCGACGGCGAAGCGTGCGTCTGGATTTGCTCGGACTCATCGCGCCGGCTTTTTTCTTCGTCTCCGACCTGTGCGCGGAGAAGATTTCCAACGATTGCGCCAGAGGCGAGCGCAGTTGCGAGCCAAATGCGGAAGCGCACCACTGCGACGGACCGTAACAGAGCGCGCGACGCGATCAACCACGAATGCTTTCGGGGTCAACGGAATCGTTAAGAAAGTTAAAAGGGTTAAAAAATTAAAAAGGCAATCATCTATTCCCTTTTAACGTTTTAACTCTTTAACTCGTCGGTGCAGGTTCCGCCACGGCAGGCGCAACCGCGCGCATTCTTTCGCCTTCGCGGCGAAGAATGGCGTTTAACTTACCGCCCAGCAACAGCAAGAGACAAGTCAGATACATCCACGTAAGCAATACAACGATGGACGCCAGCGCGAGATACGTCGGGTTGTAGCGATCATATCGTGCCACATAGAGTTGAAAAAGCTTCGTCGCGATGATCCAACCCACCGAAAAGAAAATCGCGCCGGGCAGAGCCTGTCGGACGGTCAAGTAATTTTCGGGCGTCAGGAGATAAAGCGCCAGCGCGAGAATGACCAGCGCCACAAAGGTAAAGGGCAAATTTAGCGTCGTGATCCATGCTTGCAGCGGAAAGGCCAGCTGAAAATTGACTTCTGCAAGGCCAGCCAAGCGTTCGCCAAAGACGATTGCGTTGAAGCAGAACACGATGATGATCCCGAACCAGAACAGCATGAAAAATGAGATGATATACTTCGACCACCAATGGGGATCTTCCCGCATTCCGTACGTATGGCTGAGGGCGCGTGAAGTCGTCGCAATGAAGACAGTCCCAAAATAAATTCCGAGAATGATGCCTGCATTCGCGAGCAGGCCGCTTGAGCCTGTCACCACCACATTTGCCATCGCCGAATCGAGAATGTCCTGCACTTTCGGGTCCGGCGGCATGAAACTTTTCAAGAGCAGAAACATGCGATGCAATTTGGTCGGATCGGTGCCGAACAAGCCGAGTAGATGCCAAAGAAACAGCGATCCGGGGGCCAGCGCGAAGAGAAGTAGATACGCCATCTGTGCCGCCAGTCCGGTCGTGGTATCAGTTGCCGTTTCCCAAACCAGCTGCCGTAAAACGCGCCAGAGAAATCCGAGATATTTCATCTGCACCGAGAGTTTACTTTGCCCGATGCAAATATCCATTAAACTCCGAATGCTTCCGTCCTCGTTACCTCGTGAGGCGAGTTTCCCATTGGCGTTGCAATGGCCTGACAAACTGTGAAAAAACGAATATTGATCCTCACGGCGAGCTTCGGAGAAGGTCACAACAGCGCCGCGCGCGGAATTCGCGATGGACTGGCGCGCGTCGCTCCGGAAGGGACGGAGGTGGAATTGCATGATTTTTTTGCCGAAGCTTACGGGCCGGTGAACGAGTTGGTGCGCAAAGGCTACCTGGCGCTCGTCAATTACGCGCCCGGCGCATGGGGTGCCGTTTATCGCTGGCTCGAACGCAAGAAAGATTTCGATACAGAATTCGCGCGCTTCCCGCGGCTCAAGGATCATTTCGCCGCACTACTCGACCGTTTTCAACCAGACGTGCTCGCTTGCACTTTTCCGGCCTATCCGAATGTACTCAGGCAAATTCAGGGACAAAACGCCGAATGTTTTCGGCCTAAGATTGTGGTTGTGATCACCGATTCGATTACTATCAACGCAGTCTGGTATCGGTGTGCCGCCGATTATTTTCTTGTCGCAAACGAGGAAAGCGCCTCGGTCTTGCGAGCAGCGGGAATCGCCACGGAAAAAATCAAGGTGTCTGGTTTTCCTGTAAGTCCAAAATTCGCCGATTCCGCGGCGTCGAATCGCGTGTTACCCCCAAGCAAGTCTGAACGCCGCGTTTTGTATATGATTCATGCGGCCACCCGCGGCGCACCGGAATTGGCACGGCGACTCGCCGATTTGGGTGTCGATCTCACCGTGACCATCGGCCGTGCCGACAGGCTCATGCCGGAGATCGAAGCCGCGGTCGGAGATAGGGCAAAGGTCGTTGGCTGGACCGACGACCTTCCGCGTATGCTTCACGACAGCCATTTGCTCATCGGAAAAGCCGGAGGCGCGACGGTGCAGGAAACGATCGCTGCTGCCTGTCCGATGATCATCAATTACGTCGTCGCCGGCCAGGAGGAAGGCAATGCCCGGTTGATCGTCGAGACGAATTCTGGCGCGATCGCAAATTCGCCGCGAGAAGTCATCGCCCAGGTGCAGCGCGCGTTTGCGGACGACGCAAAACAATGGCGCGAATGGTCCGCAAATATCAGCCGTTTGAGCAAACCACGGGCTGCACTCGATATCGCCGAGTTTTTGCTATCGATATAGTCCTCAAAAACCGCGAATAGACACGAATAATTGGTGTTCATTCGCGGTTAGGGTGGATTTCATCATCACTGCCCGTGAGCGTTCGCACGACCTCCAATTCTGGCGAGAGAACGACCAAATCCGCATCTGCGCCCACGTCCAGGCGACCTTTGGTTTCAAGGCCAATGGCACGCGCCGGATTTTCCGTTGCCATCATGACGGCTTCGTGGAGCGGAACGTTTACTTTCATGATCATTGTGCGGACAAGGTCGATCATGCGCGAAGCGCTGCCGGCAAGCGCCGAGCGGTCTGCAAGTAAACAGACGCCATCTTCCACGATGCAATCCTTCCCAAAAAGTGAGAACTGCGATCCATTCGGCAGCCCCGCGCCAGCGGTTGCATCCGTTACGAGACAAATCCCGCCCGGGCCTTTTGCGCGATACAACATTTTCATCAACGTCTCCGAAACGTGCTGACCGTCGGCGATCAGTTCGCAACTAATCTGCGGTTCGCTTAAGGCAAACTCCAGTAAACCGCCAACGCGATAAATGCCGCGGCGACGCGCGCTCGACATGCAGTTGAAAGTGTGGGTGACGCTGCGCATGCCACGTGCGAAACCTTCTCCCGCCTGCTCGTCCCATGCATCGCTGTGGCCGCCGCTGACACTGATCCCGTGCGCATAAAAATTCTCGATCGTCTCCAGCGCTCCCGGCAGCTCGGGCGCGATCGTGATCCGTTTGATCACGTCCGCGTAGTCGAGTAGTTGCCGCACCGAAGCTCGCGACGGGATTTGAATGAATTCAGCGCGTTGCGCACCGCATTTGGCCTTGGAAATAAACGGCCCCTCGAGGTGAACACCCGCGATCGCATTGGTAGGGCACGACCTGAGCCTGTCCTGAGCAGAGTCGAAGGAGGCGCCCCGCTGAATAGAATCACGCGCTATGTTCAGAACATCGACAATCCGCTCCATCGGCCCGGTCGCCGTTGTCAGCAAAAGCGAAGTGGTGCCGCCGCTGGCATGATAATCGCAGATGACTTGAAACGCTTCCGCAGAAGCTTCCATGCTGTCACGACCCAGAGCGCCGTGCACGTGAAGATCAAGGAAGCCGGGCGCGAGATAATTTCCGTGGAGATCAAGGACCTTGTTTGCGCGGGCATGGCTATGCTCGCGGATTGCGGTGATTTTTCCTTTTTCAACAACGAGCTCCAGGTCATCCCGAATGCCATCGCGAAGAATCAAACGCGCGTTGGTAAGAATCATTTCGTTCAATGCTCGATGCCGAAGCACGAATGTCGAATGGTTGACCTCGCCTTAAGGGCTTAGTAGCCCCGCGTACCAATGCAGAAAGGTATTGCCAAAAAACATCCAGCTTAGCGCACCAAACGCCAGGTAAGGTCCAAACGGCAGCTTGGCTGACCAGACCCGTTTTCCAACGACCACCGTGGCCAGGCCGACAATCGAACCGAGAAGAGATCCCGCGAACAAACTAAACAAAACCGCGCGCCATCCGAGAAACGCGCCGATTGCCGCGAGGAATTTCAAGTCACCCCGGCCCATTGCTTCGCGAGGAATCACGAGTTCGCGCGCCACGCCGGAAATCTGCGCCACGTCGTCCAGCATCATCACGTGGCCGTCAGCCGTGACGCGATCGTAGCGAAAGTCCAGCGTCACGTTGCCATAAGTGTGGTGGTCGACCCTGGCTTCGTCACACTCTAGCAGCAATCGGTCTTTTTCCCGGGCAAAATAGTCACTCCATAAACTCTCTTCGGTGCCTACCACAAGATCCGCATCGTCCCCGCGTTTGGTCCAGGTGAATGGTGTCGGGGCGTCGAATTCAATCCGTTTTCTTCCAAAAGCGATTTTGCCGGCTTCGAGAACAATCAATAAGATTACGTATCCCAACGCTGCGGCCAGAAGAGAACGAACGCACGCGGCAATCCGCGAATCCGTTTCCATCAAAGCTGGCACCGCTGCACCGCAAACAACGCCTGCAACAACGCCGCCGATCGTCACACGGTCCGGAATGATGAAATGTTCGAGATCGATAAATGTTCCAACGATCAAGAGCGAAACAAAAATCCAGTACGCAATCGCCATCGGCCACGGAAAGGTTTGCCAGACGATCAGGAACAACAGCGCAGTGATCAATTCCACGGCGAAATAGCGAAAGGCGATCTTCGCGCCGCAATTCGCGCAGCGACCGCCAAGCAAAATCCAGCTAACCAACGGCAGATTTTGATGCCAGGGAATCTGCTGTTTGCACGCCGGGCAAAAAGAGCGACGCGGCTTATTAATCGAAAGATCGACAGGCCACCGATAGATGCAGACGTTCAAAAATGATCCGGCTGCCGCGCCGAGAACAAAGGCGAACAGACGAAAAAGAGATTCGTAAATACGGTGCTCCAAGCGCGATCAGACATTACCGCTCGCCTCGGAATTGCAACCCTGAAACGCATTCGGATCTCGCCAAGCGAAATTTTTATTGTTTGGTAGATCGGCTACGTCTTACGCGGAAGCCGATCGAAGTCCGTCAAAGAATTCAGCACGTGATCCCATCGCTTCAGGACTTCGTCACTCCGCCTTCGCTAATTCCGCCAAAATCGCCTTCTGCACGTGAAGCCGATTTTCCGCCTGGTCGAAAATGGTTTGCGCGTTCGCTTCCAGGGTTTTTTCATCAATTTCCTGGCCCCGGTGAGCTGGCAAACAATGCATCACCAGCGCGCCCGGTTTCGCCAGCTTCACCAGCGAATCATTGATCCAATAAGGCGCGAGTTCGGCCCCGCGGCGCGCTTCCTCACCTTCGCGCCCCATTGAAACCCAGATATCGGTGTAGAGCACGTCGGCGCCACGCGCTGCTTCCTGTAAATCCTCGGTGCAGATCACGCGGCCTCCGGCACGCTTCAAAAGCTCCGGACTCGGTTTGTACCTTTTCGGCGACGCGATCCGCAATTCAAAGTCGAGCTTGCCGGCCGCAAAGAGCCATGATTGCGCCGTATTCGCCGCGCCGTCGCCGACGAATGTCACCACTTTTTCTCCGATCGTACCTTGTTTTTCCTGGATTGTGAAAATGTCGCCCAGGATCTGGCAGGGATGTTCATCATCGGTCAGCGCATTGACCGTCGGCACTCCGGAAAACTCGGCGAACTCTTCAATGTCGCGTTGCGCATAGGTTCGAATGATGGCGCCGTGAATCATGCGCGCGAGGACGCGGGCCGTATCCTTGATCAACTCGCCGCGGCCCAATTGTGCGTCCGCCGCGTTCATATAAATCGATTCCCCACCCAGTTCACGGATGCCCACTTCAAAGGAAACGCGCGTGCGTGTTGATGGCTTGGAAAAGAGCAGCGCCCATGTCTGTCCTGCCAGCGGCCTCGAAGAAATCCGCCCTCGATTTGTCTTGAATTCAGCTGTTCGCCGTAATACCCCGTCGATCTCTTCGCGCGAAATCTGTTCAATGCTTAGCAGATGTTTCATCTGTTTCTTCTTCTTACTCCTTTTGGTCTCACTTCTCTTTGCTCCTGCTCGGCGAGATCAGCGATCACTTCTTCAATCGCGCAAAGTCCTTGGCGCGCTTCCTCTTCGCGCAAATTCAAAGGTGGCAACAAGCGAACCACCGACGTCGCCGCTGGAATAGTCAAAAGATTTTTTTCATGCAACCGTTTCACAGTTTCGATTCCTGTAAATCTTGAGTCGAATTCAATGCCAATCATCAATCCCAGTCCCCGAACGTCACGCACGACATTTGGATTTCTCCTTCTCAAGTCACGCAATCCATGCAGTAAAAATTCGCCGATTTGTCGCGCATTTTCAGCGAGAGCATCGCGCTCAATCACGTCGAGAATTCGCAACGCCACGGCGCAAGCCAGCGGAGTTCCCCCAAATGTCGATGCGTGCGTCCCCGCCGAGAGCAGTCCGGCAAATTTCTCCCGCGCCCAAAACGCGCCGATCGGAAATCCGCCGCCGAGCGCCTTGGCCATCGAGATTCCGTCTGGCAAAAAATCGGCGTCCTGATCTTCAAGGATGCGCTGCCAACTGTGAAATTTGCCGGTGCGAAAGTGCCCGGCCTGCACTTCGTCGAGCAAAAGAAGCAAATTCTGTTCATCGCAAAGCTTTCGTAGACCGAGCAAATATTCCCGAGTTGCCATTGTGATTCCGCTCTCGCCCTGAATCGCTTCGATCAAAATCGCAGCCGTCGATTTCGTGATTGCGCCTCGCATCGCGTTGAGATCGTTGAATGGGACCTGTTTGAATCCGGCTACCATCGGCTCGAAGCCTTTCTTTACTTTTTCCTGACCGGTCGCGGCAATGCCCGCCAGGGTCCGTCCGTGGAACGACTCCAGCGCAGTGATAATTTCATAGCGGTCTTCGTCGCGACCAAATTTCCGCGCAAGCTTGAACAGTCCTTCGTTCGCCTCGGCGCCGCTGTTACAGAAGAAGACCCGGCCCGGCGCGATTAGATCGACAATGCGTTTGGCCAGTCGTGCCTGCGGTTCGATGTAATAAAGATTCGACACATGCACCAACTTCCTGGATTGCTCGACTAGCGCCTGGGTTATTTCCGGGCTCGCGTGGCCGAGCGCGCATACAGCGATGCCGCCGCCAAAATCGAGATAGCGGCGGCGGTTGACATCAAAAACATAACTTCCCTCCCCGCGCTCCAGCGCGATGTCGAAGCGCGCGTACGCAGGAACAACATATTGGTCGAATGCTTTTTGAATTGAGCGTTCGGCGTTGGACGTTGGACGTTGGGTGTTCTCTTCTATCGTCATCGAACCACCTCCGTCCCCACTCCCGCATCCGTGAAAATCTCCAGCAACACCGAATGCGGAATGCGTCCATCGACAAATTGGACTTTTTCCACGCCGCGCTCGATCGCGTCAACGGCGCTGTCAACTTTCGGCAACATTCCTTCGCCGATCACATCGTATTGTTTTAGCGCCGGCACTTCAGCAACGCACAAGTGTCTCATCAATGTTGCATCGTCTTTGGGGTTCCTCAGCAATCCCGGCACATCACTCATGAAAACAAGCCGGCGAGCCTCCAACACGATGGCAGCTTTCGCCGCGGCGACGTCTGCGTTGCAGTTGTAGATCTTGCCGTCATCGCCGCGCGCTGTAGGGCTGATCACCGGCGTGACATTGCGCCGAATGCATTCGCGCAGCAGTTCGGTGTTTACCTCGACAACTTCACCGACAAAGCCAAGATCAACGTTTTCATTTGGCGGCGAAAATTTTCGGCATCGAAAAACATCCGAGCCGGCAAATCCGCGCGCCTTGCCGCCAAACTCCTCAATTGCTTTGACAATTTCAGGATTGATTTCCTGCGACAAAACGCGATCGACGATTTCCGCCGTCGCTGGATTCGTCACGCGATGGCCTTGCACAAATTGCGCTTTCAGACCGGCCATTTCCAGTGCGCGGGTAATCGCTTTGCCGCCGCCATGCACCACCACCGGATTGATGCCGACTGCTTCCAGAAAAACGACGTCACGCGCCACGCGATGGCGCACTTCCAGATTATCGGAATCCATGAAGCTCCCGCCATATTTCACGACGAAGACCTGGCCACGAAATCGTTGAATGTAAGGCAGCGCTTCGAGCAATGTGGCCGCTTTGGAAATAGCTTCTTCCATCTCAGCCTCCAAGCGACGCGGGATCGCTCACGTCGCCCTTGTTCAGCGCGACATAGTCTTGGGTGAGATCGGTCGCGTACATGGTGAAGTTGGCGCCCCCGAGATGAAGATTGACATGCAGTTCGAACTCGGGTGCGGCTGAAATCCTGGAGAGCGTTTTCAAAGACTGGTTGGTGGGGCGGCCGCGGCGAAATGCAAAAAGGATCTTGCGACTCCCGGGCTTCGCGTAACCGACATCGACCAGCGATTCGTCCACTTTCGCCTTGGAATAACCGAGCGCGCACAGGATTCGCCCCCAATTTGGATCGCCGCCACACCAGCTTGCTTTCACTAATGAGCTGTTAGCGATCGCGCGCGCTGCGGCTTCCGCGTCGCTCGCGTTGCGCGCAGCGTGAACGTGCAGGGTAATAAAACGCGACACGCCTTCGCCATCGCGCACGATCATTTTCGCCAACTCCAGGCAAATGAGGTTGAGCGCCGTTTGAAAAATTTGAAATCGCAAATCTCGACTACGGATTGTCGGATTCCCAGCCAGCCCGTTGGCGAGCATGATCACAGAATCGTTGGTGCTCATGTCGCCATCAACCGTGATCCGATTGAAACTTTGCCCGGCTGCAATTCGGAGCGCGCGCTTTAGCAGGCTCGGTTCAATCGCAATGTCGCTCGTGATGAAGGCAAGCATCGTCGCGTGCAACGTAGCCATCGCAGGCTGAATCATGCCTGCACCTTTACAAATACCGCCGATTCGCGCTGTCGATTTTCCGATTCTAAATTCGACGGCAATTTCTTTTCGTCGCGTATCGGTGGTCATGATGGCTTCGGCGGCTTGGCGCCCATTCCTCGCCGACCTCGCAAGCAATGGCGTGCATGCGCGAATCCCGCGCTCGACATTTTTCATCGGCATCGGCACGCCGATTCGTCCGGTCGAACAAACAAGAACATCGCTCACTTTCAGGTGCAGGGCGCCCGCCGCCATTTCGGCCATCCTCTTTGCGTCTCTGAGTCCTTGATGTCCCGTGCACGCATTTGCATTGCCGGAGTTGACGACGATTGCCCGTGCAAAATGTTGTGCGGCACATTGTGCACTCAATTTCACTGGCGCAGCGCAAACCTGATTCGTTGTAAACATTCCCGCGACCGCTGCGGGGCCGTCCGATACGATCAACGCGAGATCCTGTTTCCGTCCTTTTTCCGACCCTTTACCTGTGCCAAGACGTTTGATGTCGCAAAACACCGCCGCAGCCTTGAAACCGCGCGGCGCGCAAATTGAGCCTTCGATTTTGTTGAAAATTCTGCCGTGAGACATCTCGATTAGAGGCATCCAGATTCACGCAATTTGCAGTCCAGCTGTTTCTGGATAGCCGCACATTACATTGAAGCATTGAATGGCCTGTCCGCTCGCACCCTTCATGATGTTGTCGATCGCGCTCATGAGGATCACGCGACCGGTGCGGGGGTCCAGGCGCCATGCGATATCAATAAAGTTTGTTCCAGTAACATTCTTGGTATCCGGAAAACGTCCATCGCCGAGCAGACGAACAAACGGCTCAGCGGAATATACCTTTTTGTAAACGGAAGCGATGGAGGTGGCGTCCATCTTTTTGCTGAGATTGACGTGAATCGTGGTGATAATCCCCCGATTCACCGGGACCAGATGCGGCGTAAATTGAATGGTGATTTTTTTTTCAGCGAAGATCGACAATTGCTCTTCGATCTCGGAAAGGTGCCGATGTTTCGGGACTCCGTAGGGACGCAAACTCTCGTTACATTCTGCAAAGAGATAATCCGCGTCGACTTTGCGGCCAGCACCAGTAACGCCACTTAAACTGGTCACCACAACGCTCGCGAGATCGACCACTCCTTCGCGAACCAGCGGCAGGAGCGGAAGCAGAATGCTCGTGGGATAGCAACCGGGACAAGCCACGAGTTTCGCGCTCGAGATCTTGCCGCGATTAATTTCCGGCAACCCGTAGACCGCTTTCCCCAATAACTCGGGCGCGGCATGATCGTTTCCGTAAAATTCCTTATATATCTTCGGGTCCTTGATTCTAAAGTCCGCGCTAAGATCGACAATCTTCGCGCCCGCTTGCCACAGTGGTTCCGCAAGTTCCGCAGCGAAACCGTGCGGTAACGCAAGAAAAATAATTCCCGCCTTCTGCGCGAGTTGCGCAGCTTTAGGCCGGCTAAAACGAAGCTCACTGGCCTTGCCGCGATTTGAAAAACGAGGAAAAATCTCAGCCAGCGTTTTTCCAACAAATTGCCGCGATGTAAGCGCGACAAGGTTCGTGTACGGGTGCTGCAAAAGCAGGCGAACCAGTTCTTCGCCAACGTAACCGGACGCGCCAATCACGGCGACCTTGGTCCTGCTGCGACCATCAAGAGCCGCGTTCGCCGAATTTTTCACAAGGCGCAATCCGTATTTCGTTTTGCCTTAATTGCAACGAAACATTGTAAGAAAATTCTTCCGCGCGAAGAGTCTCGCCCGCGAAGACTTACGTCGCCGTTGTGTACCTTAGATGGCTAGGAAACCAGCGTTCCCTCATTCGATTTCGAGGCACGGCGCTCCATTAGCCATGCAATCCAGATGCAGCTTTCGTAAAGCAGGCACATCGGGAGCGCCATCGCGATCAAGGTCAGGATGTCTGGCGTGGGCGTGATGATCGTCGCAAGAATAAAGATCAGGACCAGGGCGTAAGGTCGTGTGCGGGCCATGAACCTGTAAGTAATCAATCCAAATCGAACCAGTGCCAGGACTACGACTGGCAATTCGAAAGCCAGCCCGAAGCCGATCGTGAACCGTGTCACGAAGGAATAATACTGTTGCACGGTCCAGGTGGGCGCCCAGCCGAGCGACTCGGTGTCGCGGAAGAAAAAGAGGATCGTTTTCGGCAGCAACCAAAAATAACAGACCGACACACCGAGAAGAAATAGCGCGAAGCTGACTAAGATAGCCGGAAGCAAGAGGCGCTTCTCCACTGCCGTGAGCGCAGGGAGGACAAATTCCGCAACAAAATATAGCAGCAGCGGGAAGCAGAGAACGATGCCGGCGTAAAAGGCCAGGTGAAACGAGATCACGATCGAATCGGTGATGCCGAGGGCTTTGAGCGTTCCGATTTGCGAACCGACATCGCGCAACGGCGCCTGCAATACCCGCACGAGCGTCGAGCGGAACGCAAAGCAAACGATCATCGCTGCCACCAGCGTGATTGCCATCTTCACAATCGTCCACCGCAGGTCTTCCAGGTGCTCGAGAAACGGTTTGGAAGTTTCGCTCTCGGGCACTTCGCGAAATTTGAAAATGTCTC
>DASZGW010000075.1:0-14609 GCA_035938475.1 Candidatus Udaeobacter sp. | reverse complement strand
CGACGATTTCCTGGTCGCTTGCGCCCTGTTCGATTTGCGCTTTGAAATCGTCGCCTTTCACACCTTTGAAACCAAAGAGCATATTATCGAGGGGACAATCGAAGTGATATTCTTCAATATCTCCCGCCACCAGGGCGCGGCATTTATCGATGGTACGGCCAAGGATTGCGTAACCGCCAACGCGAAGCCGCGGACTGCGTGGCGGTTCTTTCGTTAGATCTCTTCCGGTAATTCTCTTTTTCATATCGTAGGTGTTTCGAATAAGGCATGGGAGCCGGTTGCCAATTTGGCAGGCGAAGCGTGCACCTTACAGTTGTGCGGTGAGGGTAATTCACCTGCTGCTGGCGACTTGTGCCGCAACACTGCACGCGCAAGACGTTCGAGTTTCAGTTCCGCCGACTGGCAAACTCTATCACGGCTTGTATTGGGGCGGGGTTGGAACCGATAAGCACGATCCGACGGAGCACGATGTCACGCCAAAAGATGTCGGGCGATACGAAGGCACTGTTGGCAAACAAACAACGTGGGTCTATTTCGCGAACAACTGGTTTGAATCTCGGAAATTCCCAGCCGCAATGTGCAACTGGATTCGTGATCTCCAAAAAGTTCCATATGTCCGGTTGATGCTTCGCTCCGATGTTGATCAGGGGCACGCGGAGAAGTCTTTTTCGCTCCAGAAAATCGTTGCAGGCGAATTCGATGACGATCTTCGCGTATGGGCGCGCGACGCGAAAAAATTTGGCTCGGCGATTTTGATCGAGTGGGGGACTGAGCCGAACGGAGACTGGTTCAGCTGGAACGGCAAATGGAACGGTGGCCCCGGAGAGGGTCCGGCACGTTACGTCGCGGCGTATCGGCATATTGTCGATCTGATGCGTGCCGAGGGTGCGGATAATTTGCAGTGGGTCTGGCACGTCAACTGGCTCGATGAGCCGGAGAAAGATTGGAATCGTTTCGAGAATTATTTTCCTGGCCAAGCCTATTGCGATTGGGTCGCTCTCAGTGCCTATGGACCGACCACGCCTATGACAACCGACGGCACCGAGGGTTTGGCGTTTAAAATGCGCGAGGCCTATCCGCGTCTTGTGAAAGTCGCACCTGGCAAGCCGATCATCATTGCCGAGTTCGGCTGCGATTTGCACAACCGGCGTGTCAACGCAGCAAACTGGGCGAAGTCGGCGCTGGAAGACCTTTTTTCAAATCAATGGCCCGGCGTCATTGGTTTTTGCTGGTGGAACGAAGGGTGGCAAAACGATGACCACAAAAAACACGACACCGACATGATCATTCTCCACGACCGGGATCTCACACGGGTGTTTCGCGATGAATTTGCAAAACACGCAGACAAAATTCAGGAAATTCCTGTTATTTCGCATTAAGGCTTTGCTGTCATTCCGAGCGAAGTCGAGGAATCTCTGGGCATTCAACAATTAGAGATGTCTCGACTTCGCTGGACATGACAAACCAGAAGACGCAGCAGATAGTGCAAGATGGTCAAAGTTGACGTCACTTACACCGGCGATTTGCACTGCGACGCGACGCACGGTCCGTCGCAGTCGACGATTTCTACTGACGCGCCGACCGATAACAAAGGAAAAGGCGAGGCGTTTTCGCCGACGGATCTCGTCGCTACGGCCCTCGCTGCGTGCATGACCACCACCATGGGAATCAAGGCGCAGGAACTCGGCGTCGATCTGCGCGGAATGACTGTGTCCGTGCAAAAGGAAATGTCGGACGCGCCGCGCCGGATCGTTGGATTGCCTTCGGAAATACATATTCCGTTGCCGAAGCATCATCCGCAGCGCGAGGTACTGGAACAGACGGCGTTGAATTGCCCCGTTCACATAAGTCTGCCGCCGGAAATCAATCGTCCAACAAAGTTCTTCTGGGAAGGGTAACGTGGGGTAGGCAGACATATCGGCGCTTTAAAAGCAGCGACATGTCGCCGCACTCCGAAAAAAAGGCTGCTCGTGCTGAGGCAAAGATCGACATGGAAATTCGTAAAGCGGCCGAAGGAGACATTCCACATTTGCTTCCGTTGATGCGTGAGCTGGCCGAGTTTGAGAAATATGCGGCAGATTTCGCTGTTACTGGAGCAGTGTTACGCGAACGGGGATTTCTCCGTTCGCCGCCCGATTTTCATTGTCTCATTGCTGAAGACGGCGGTGAGTTGGTTGGATTTCTGGTTTACTATTTTGTCCCGTATACCTATCGGGGCGAAGCCGAACTTGATCATCAAGGAGCTCTACATCGCCGAACCGCATCGCGGAAGAGGCGCAGGCAAACTGCTGATGAAAGCTGTCGCAAAAGAAGCCGCGCTCACCGGTTGCGGCATGATCAAATGGTGGGTCGCGAAATGGAACCAGCGCGGAATCGAATTTTACAAACGGCTCGGCGCAAAGATAGACAGCGATTGGCACGAATTCCAATTGTCGGAAAAAGCATTTCGCGATTTAGCCGCATCTGGGTAGCCGCCAACAAAGGTGGAACGTGTTGTCCTCAACGCGTTGCTCAACCGATGCGGCTTTGCCGCCAGATTTCCTGACTAAAGTCTTTCGCGCGCGAAATCAGCTTGGCCTTCGGCGAATATTTACCATCGTCTTCGGAGAAGCCGATCCACCTGCGCTAAACGGAGACATCTGCCCTATCGGGGATACAACCACTGCATGTAATCCCGCACTCCGTCTTCGAGTGGAAAGCGCGGCTCGTACCCGAGCGCACTGCGCGCATTCGTGAGATCGGCCTGTGTGAAGTTTTGATAATGCGCGTGCGGATTATCGATGTAATCGGGTTGAAAACTTGTGCCCAGACATTTGTTTAAAACGTCGACTAGCTCGTTAAACGAGCGCGCCTGGCCGGAGCCAAGATTATAAATTCCGCTGGCGTGTGCATCGAGCGCGCGAATGCTGCCTTCGACGACGTCCTTCACGTACACAAAATCCCGCTTCTGTTCGCCATGCTTAAAGATGCGCGGTCGGTGCCCCGCCTTTATTTGCCGCGACAAATGATAAACCATACTGGCGGGCAAACCTTTGTGCCCCTCGCGCGGTCCATAAACGTTGAAGTAACGCAAGCCAACGATGATCCAATCGGGTGACTCGGTAGCAGCACGCCTGGCGATATTGTCCATAATGACCTTGGAAAACGCGTAAACGTTTGCCGGTGCAGCGCCAATTGATTCCACGCTCGCCTCAGTCGCGGGGCCGTAGGTCGCCGCAGAAGAAGCATAGATAATTCGTGTCTTCGTCGGAC
Organism: Candidatus Udaeobacter sp.; assembly: GCA_035938475.1. Taxonomy (GTDB): domain Bacteria; phylum Verrucomicrobiota; class Verrucomicrobiia; order Chthoniobacterales; family UBA10450; genus Udaeobacter. The sequence goes on along the minus strand of DASZGW010000075.1, from coordinate 11,357 downwards.
GCGCAAAATTCAGGATCCGCCGAAAGCTTTCCACGTTGTCGTGCACTTGCTCGAACTGGTCGTGGTTCGTTGTGTCTGTGATTGATGCGAGGTGAAAAATGGCGTCGAACTTCTCATCATCGAATTGCTCGCGCCAATTGAGACTCGCCAGATTTTGCGCCACGAAATCGCCGCGATATCCGGCGAGATTTTTGAAATCACCGGAGCGAAAATCGTCGATTGCCGTCAGATGCGCATCCGCAAATTTTTCCTGTAAAGCCAGTGTGAGGTTCGAGCCGATGAAGCCCGCCCCGCCGGTGACGACAAGGTTTAGACGAGAGTCTGTTGATGACACAAGAAAATTGGTTACTGGGTTGATTAAATAATTCTTGCAGCGGCAAGCGCAAGCCGCTACTTCTCGATCCAGTTCTTTGCGAGCTTGGAAAAGTGGATCGGCGCAAGAAATTCCGTGCGAATCGGGAGCAGTTGCGCTGCTGTAACTGGATACGACTTCCCCTTGGGCCAATCCCCGAAACCTTTCGGGGGTGAAGGCGGGAAGAAGGTGATTCCGACAGAGATCGGAACATACGCCAGGAGCCAGAATATTTGTCCGGTCCACCTCATTCGGCCGTAGCCGCCCCGTTGTGCCGGGGCGTTCACAGCACGTCGACACAGCGCCGTGGCTACAACCCGAAAAAACTTCTTCGCAAAAAGAAGAATGAGAGCTGGACGATCCGGCATGTTGTCGCGGCGGTCTATGCCTGCCGAAACGATCACGGCCTAACAAGTCCAACTCTCGGAGTTGGAGGTAACTTGTTATGCAAAATCGTCCAGTTTGGTTTATTCGCATTTATCGTGGTCGCGGCCGCGTCTGGCGCGGTGTTGTGCTGCTCGGCTTTGTGCCAGTTGTTTGCTTCAGTCAGGAGCCGACGCCTACTCCTTCGCCAGGTGAAGCGGAGGCGGAGCAAGTTGTCGTTACTGCAACGCGTTTCGACATTCCGCTCGATCTATCGCCAGCCAGCGCGAGCGTGATTAATTCGGAAGATTTCGAGCAAAAACAAATCGAGCGCGTCAGTGACGCGCTCCGTGAAGTGCCTGGGCTGTCCGTTGTTCAAACTGGAACAGCCGGCCAGTTGACGTCAGTTTTTACCCGCGGATTGCGCAGCGAACACACGCAAGTCTTGCTCGATGGCATTCCGATCAATCAAGGTCTGTCGGGCGCGTTTAATTTCGCCGATCTGACCGTCGACGATATAGACAGGATCGAAGTCGTGCGCGGGCCGCAGAGCACCTTGTATGGGCCGCGCGCCCTCGCGGGTGTTATTCAGATTTTTACCAAACAAGGCACAGGGGCGCCAGGAGCGATGGTCGCCGCCGAAGGCGGATCGTATGACACTTTCCGCGAATGGGGCGAGAGCGACGGCAAGATCGGAAACTTCGATTATTCAGTCGGCGCAAGCCGCCTCGACACAGACAACGCGCGCCCGAACAATAATTACCGCAACACCGCTGCGATTACGGACGTTGGCTGGTCGCCTGACGAACAATTGCGGATCGGCAGCTTGTTTACTTACTCGGTTAGCGACACTGGAAATCCAAACACGATCTTCGATCCGCGTCCCATTGATCACTTTCTTACGGAGCGTTGGTTAATTGGCCCTCACATCGATTGGAAGCCAGCTGACTGGTGGGACCACAAATTTATTTTCAGTTACGATCACGAGCGGCAACTGAACGATCCGAATCAGGACGGCTTTGTCGGCGCGACTCGGGCGCTCTTCGAGCGGACGCAAATTGATTATCAAAATGATTTGCGTCCAACCTCGTGGCTCACGCTGACCTCGGGCTTTTTCTACAGCCGCGTTAACGCGGGACAGGAGCGCCCATTTGTTCTGCAGATTTTCGGACCGCAACCAACGTTTGTAAGCGATCACACCGAAGAGATCGCCGGATTCCTACAGGCGACCCTCACGCCGATCGAAAACCTAATCTTCGTCGCCGGCGGCCGCTTCGATCACTTCAATCAGTTCGGCGGCGTCTGGACTTATCGCGTCGCCGGCAGTTACAAGATCGAGAGGACAAACACAATTTTGCACTCCAGTGTGGCGACCGGATTCAGTCCGCCAAGCAGTCAGGACAAAATTTTCGGGAACAATTTCGGATTGAGACCGGAGCGCGATTTTGGCTGGGACATTGGCGTCAGGCAGGAGCTGTGGGAGAGCCGCGTTGCCGTCGGCCTGACCTATTTTCACAACGACCTGTCGAACGCGATTGGATCCAACGGTCTTTTTCAAACGCTGAACCTTGGCGCAGCCGAAACCCAAGGCTTGGAAGCAGAATTGCGCGCGCAACCGATCGCGAATCTTCTGTTCACCGCCAGCTACACTTATCTTGAAGCGGAAAAAACCGACGACACCGATATTTCGCAACCGAAAGGCTCACGTTTGCCGCGCCGGCCGCGGAATGAAGTCTATGTCTCCGGGTCGTATTTGTGGTTTAAAAAGTTGCGCACGACTCTCGAGGCGAAATGGGTCAACGCGCGCGAAGAAATTAATTTCGGCGCGCCGAATTTCGACATCGAAGATTATAATTTCGTCAATTTCGCGGCCGAATACGAAGTGAACCCGCACCTGTCGATTTTCGGCCGGATCGACAATCTGACGAACGAACATTACTCGGAAGTGTTCGGTTTCCCGGCGCTCGGCCGCGCTGCGTATGGCGGCGTGAAGGTCCGGTTTTAGTCGCTCTTGTCATTCCAAGCGAAGTCGAGGAATCTCTTGACGTTAACATCAGGGATTTCACCGCGGACAATGAACGTTCTTTACCTCGTCATCGGCGCGCTTGGAGCGGGCCTGCTTGTCGCGATCGTCTTGCTGCTGGGACGGCGCGGCGCATCTGATGATGGGACGATTGCCGGAAAGATCGGCTTACTCGAACGCGCCCAGGAGCGAAGCGAGCGGATGCTTCGCGAGGAGATGGCACGCAGCCGCGAAGAGGGTGCGAATATCGCAAAAGCGCAGCGCGAAGAATTGACGAAGTCTCTCGAAGGCGTGCGATCAATTGTCGATGTGCGCTTGAAACAATTACAGGAGGACAACGCAAAGCAGATCGACAAAATGCGCGCGACTGTCGATGAGAAATTGCAGGGTACGCTCGAAAAACGCCTCGGCGAATCGTTCAAACTGGTAAGCGATCGGCTTGAGCAGGTGCATCAGGGTCTCGGCGCAATGCAGCAACTGGCCAGCGACGTGGGCGGATTGCAACGGGTGCTCACGAACGTAAAAACGCGCGGCGGTTGGAGTGAATGGCAGCTCGGCGTCTTGTTGGAAGAAATGCTGACGCCCGAGCAATTCGCAAAGAACATGAAGACGCGCGATGACACCGATGAGCGCGTTGAGTTTGCGATCAAGTTGCCCGGCGACGAGAACGGCGCGCCAGTATGGCTGCCAATCGACGCTAAATTTCCGATGGAACATTACGAGCGGTTGACGACGGCGCAGGAGAATGGCGATCCGACAGCGGTGGAAGCGGCGATGAAGACTCTGGAGACGCAGTTGAAGCGCTGCGCGAAAGATATTTGCGAGAAGTACATTAATCCGCCAAAGACGACCGATTTTGCGCTTTTATTTCTGCCAAGTGAAGGTCTTTACGCGGAAGCGATTCGTCGTGTGGGGTTGGTCCAAAACGTTCAGCGCGATTGCCGCGTCACGTTCGTAGGGCCGACTACGCTGGCCGCATTACTTAACAGTTTGCAAATGGGTTTTCGCACGCTGGCGATTCAAAAACGTTCGAGTGAAGTCTGGAATCTGCTGGCTACGGTGAAAACCGAATTCGGAAAATTCGGTGAAGCGTTATCTGCAGTGAAGGACAAGATCGATCAAGCTTCGCGGAAGATGGAAGACGTCGATGTTCGTTCCCGCGTTATCGCGAAAAAATTGCGCGACGTTGAGGAATTGCCCTCGAATCCACAGCCAATGCTGAGCAACCTGTTGCCAGGCGAGAATGACGACGGCCGGGCTGATTAAGAGTTGGCGAATCACTGCGCATGAAGACAGTATTGGTGACAGGAGCGAATAAGGGGATTGGCTATGAAGTCGCGCGTCAGCTCGCGGGAAAGGGATTTCAAGTCTTTATCGGCGCGCGTAATCAGGACGCCGGTCGCAAAGCGGCGGATGAGATCACGAGGGGAGGCGGGAAAGCGACCTTTCTGGAGATCGATGTCGCAGATAATGCTAGCGTCACGATCGCCGCGCGTGAGTTTGCCAAGGCTGCTGATTACTTGGACGTACTCGTCAATAACGCAGGGATCATTGTTGACGGAGACAATGCAATTCTGGAGATCAGCGACGAGCTATTACGAAAGACGCTCGAGACAAACACCCTCGGCGCGCTGCGCGCGACCCGCGCATTCGTGCCTTTGCTTAGAAAAAGCAAAGCGCCGCGCGTGATCAACGTTTCCAGTGGTGGCGGGCAGTTGACTGGCGGCGCCGATGGTTGGTCGCCGGCTTACTGCATTTCGAAAACTGCACTCAACGGTGTGACATCGCAGCTCGCCACCGCGTTGCCGAAATTCGCCGTGAATTCAGTTTGCCCCGGGTGGGTACGCACGGATATGGGCGGCCAAGGCGCTACCCGCTCAGTGGAGGAAGGCGCGGACACGATTGTATGGCTTGCTGCCGATGCGCCTCAGAAGCTGACTGGCAAATTTTTGCGTGATCGGAAAGAGATTCCGTGGTGAAGAGTTAAAACGTTAAAGGAGTCAAAAGGAAGTCGTTGCTTGGCGTCTAAACTTTGTAACTTTTTTAACTTTTAACTTTGCTCACAGCACTTGGTCCCATTTGCTCTGGTCTTTGAGCATGATTTCGCGAAGGAGGCGAATGGGTGGCATACCGTGATTGAGTAGCTCGTTGTGGAATTTTTGCAGTGAGAAATCGTCGCCCTGCTGGGCTTTGTAATCGTCGCGCAACTTCAAAATCTGCAATTTGCCCAGGGTATAATTGAGATAACCGGGATCGAAAGTGCCGCGCATCGCTTCCGAGCGCGCCGGTTTTTCCTGGTAATAACAATTCTCCTGAAAAAACTTGGTTGCCTCGTCGATCGACATCTTCTGCGTGTGCATCTTGATCGACGCACATAACCGGCAGAGACGAAGCAGTGCTTCGTCCGCCTGAGCCATGCGATATTTAGCCGCGCGTTTCACGTCGTCTTGGCTGGGAGTTGAGTTGGTGGAACTGCCGTAGCCTTCGTCGAGCATCATTTTTTCGCAGTAATGCGCCCATCCTTCGACGAACGCGTAGCTGGCAAAGATTTTTTCAACCTTGCTCGCCGGCGATGCGTTCAGGCACAGGAACTGAACATAATGACCAGGGTAAGCTTCGTGAATCGAGACGACATCAGAGGTGTAATAATTGAAGGCGGTGAGCCATTCTTCTTTTTGTTTTTCCGGCCAGTCGTTCTCCGTGGGGGTTACGTAATAATACGCCTCGTTGGCGCGTTTCTCGAATGGACCGGGCGTGTCCATCGAGGCAAAAGAGGTGGCCCGGAGATATTGCGGCGTCTCCTTCACCTTCGCTCGAACTTCAGATGGGATGCTGACCAAACGACGGGTTAAGACGTATTTGCGAATTTTGTCCAGATCTTTGGCCACGTCCGGGATGAGATTTTGCGGTGTGGGATGTTCGCTTTGGATTTGCTTGAAAACTTCGATCGGGGCCTTGTTCGGATCGATTTTTTTTGCGGCTTCGGCGAATGCTTCCTGTTCCGCCTTTAATTGTGCCATTCCAATCTCGAGGATTTTTTGCGGAGCAAGATCGACGAGTTCGGTCTGCGCCAGGAAACGCCTGAATTTTTCTTCGCCCAAGGCGAAATCGAGCGAGGCTTTCGGAAGTTTGTCGCGCTCCAGCCATGCTGCGTAGTCGTTGAGTGCATTTGCCGCCTTGCGATTGGCCTCATGAAAGGCGACGCGAAGCTGTTCGTCCTTAAGGTTGCCGACGGCGGCAACGAGATCCTTCTTCAAGAAATCCGCGGAACCTTTTGCGATCTGGATGGCGAATTCCACATAGGGCTTGGGAACGACTTCATTGAGGTTTGTCCTCCCCGCGATGAGGATATTTGGGATTTGAGATTCGATCGCGACCAAGCTGCGAACGCGATCCTCGAGCGGCGCGAAATTCCTTTTGATATAAACATTCACATCGGCAGCGCGCGCATAGACCATGGGATTCCGCTCGAATACCGACATGTCCTGCATTTCAAAGAGGTCCTTCTTAACTGCAGCCTGGAGAATTCGCAGATCGATGAATTGGCGGGGACTCAGTTTGACCGGATCGAACTTGCTCAGCCGATCGTCAAAGCGCCGTAGCCGCGAAAGCTCGGCATCGAGCGCGAGCCGGCTGTAGTCCGTGATTTTACCATCATATTCATGAAGCCCGAGAGCAGTCCCTTCCAAAGGGTGAGCGCCCAGATAACCTTTAATGTATTCCTCGGCGACGGCCTCATACTCGCTGTCTTCCGTTTCCGCAGCGAAACCTCGAATGCCTTCAGGGAAGAGACAGAGCGCGGCGAGCAAAAGAATGAACGAGATAGCTTTGACGCGAGAGACTGGTTTCATTGGCGGCGGAACATTAAGACAACGGCTTGCGTTGGGTGTTGCCAAAAATTCGCTCTGAGCGATGGTGAGCCTGTTCTTCAAGTTCGGGTCGAAGTATGAGGCGCTTCATGATCTTGCCGTTGTTGGCCTGTCTCCTGCTGGGTCTTCTCCCCGCAGTGTTCGCGCAGGAAGAACAGCCGGGAAAGAGTGAAGAGGATAACGGCTACGCGCAAATTTCAATTTTCGCAAAAGCGCTCGAATTGATCCGGCAGGATTACGTGGATGAGAACAAGACGAGCTACCATGATCTCGTCAACGCGGCGATGAAGGGGATGCTTTCCTCGCTGGACCCACATAGCCAGTTCATGGATCCGGATGACTTTCGCGATATGCAGGACGACACGCGGAGTCGTTTCAATGGACTCGGGATTGAGGTCTCAATGAAAAACGGCCTGCCTACAGTGATTACCGCGATGGAGGACACGCCCGCGGCCAAGGCTGGAATTCTCTCCGGCGACCAGATCTTGCGCATCAACGGCATTTCAACCGAAAGAATGGATCTGCAGGACGCTATCAATGTTTTGCGCGGACCCGCTGGAGCAAAACTTACCCTTACGCTGCTACGGCCTTCGACCAAAGAAATCAAAGAGTACACGCTGCAGCGCGCCGAGATCAAAATTCAAAGTGTTAAGGGAGCGAGATTGCTCGACCCGGAGCTGACCGGTCCATACAAGATCGGGTATATCAGGTTGGTGCAGTTTAACGAGCCGACCGCCGATGAACTGTCGAAGGCGCTCGATGAATTGCAGAAACAAGGGATGCAGGCGCTCGTTCTCGATCTACGGAACAATCCAGGTGGTCTGCTGAATAGCGCGGTCGATGTCTGCGCGCAGTTTCTGCCGCCGAATACGAAAGTCGTCTCAACGCAGGGCCGGGTTGCTTCACAACAACATGATTATTCAACTTCCGGCGCGAAGAAGGAGCGCCCGAGTTTTCCAATGGTAGTGTTGATCAATGAAGGCAGCGCAAGCGGAGCCGAGATCGTTGCCGGAGCGCTGAAGGATTTGCACCGGGCCGTGCTTGTCGGTGAAACGACCTTTGGAAAGGGTTCCGTGCAGAATGTCATGCAATTGCCGGACGGCTCGGCGGTGCGTTTTACCACAGCAAAATACTACACGCCGAGCAAACAGGTCATTCAGGGTAATGGCGTGACGCCGAATATTCGTGTTGGCATGACGACCGAGCAGGAGCGTTCTCTCTTTGCGCTGCGAAACACGGGAAATATGAAACCCGAGGACGATAAAAGCATCATCAAGGCGAGAGACCCGCAGATGCTGCGGGCAATCGATGCGCTCAAGGGCGTGATGATTTATGCGCAAGAGAACGCCCCAAAGGCGCAAGCGGTAAAGAAGTAGGCGCGCGGCTTTCGCTTGTTTGTCATTCCGAGCGAAGTCGAGGAATCTCGGTTTGTTTTGTTTCCCGGGGAATTTACGTTCGAGAGATGTCTCGACTTCACTCGACATGACAGTATTGGCATTAGAAACCTCGTGCGACGAAACCGGCGTCGCGATCTTGCGCCGACGCAACGGCGCTTCAGCGTGGGACCTGCTCGCCAGCGAAGTAGCATCGCAAATCGCTGCGCATGAAAAATATGGTGGGATCGTGCCTGAGATCGCGTCGCGAAATCACCTTATCTACGCACCACGGCTGCTCGATCGCGCTGCAAGTTCAGCGAACATTGCTTTGTCAGAAATTGACGCATTTGCCGCAACGAGCGGACCGGGTCTGGCGAGCTCGCTTATGATCGGTGCATCGATTGCCAAAGGATTGGCGATCGGCTTTGGCAAACCTTATCTTGCTATCAATCATCTCGAAGGACATTTGCTCTCGCCTTTTTTTGGAAGTGGCGTCGGTATCCCGGTTCCGGCGACATCGCGCGGCAACCGAGGCCACGTTTCACTTATCGTGAGCGGCGGACACACGATGTCGATCTTTGTGCGGGACCTCAGCGATTATCAGTTAATCGGCCGAACCGTCGATGATGCGGCTGGCGAAGCGTTCGATAAGGTCGCCAAGATGCTTGGGCTCGGTTATCCGGGCGGCCCGGAGATTGAAAAACATGCGCGAACTGGTGATCCCAATCGTTTTGATTTGCCGCGCAGCATGCTTGATTCGGAGAACTTTAGTTTTAGCGGATTGAAAACTGCTGTCCGTTACTTGCTGCCGAAGTTGGAGGGCGACTTTCTCGCCGATCTTTGCGCTTCTTTTCAACAGGCGATTATCGACGTCCTGGTGCGCAAGACGATTGAAGCAGCCCGGAAATACCGCGTCAATCTTGTGACGGTTAGCGGTGGGGTCAGTTGCAATCAGGAATTGCGGAGGCAATTGGGCCAGGCATGCGTGCACAGCCGATTTGAATTCAAAAATGCCGAGCCGTGGTTATGCACGGATAACGCGGCCATGATCGCGTTTGCTGCATTCTTGCGGCTGAGCGCCAGATTTCAATCCCGCGTAACCGAGGAGATCGACCCAAATCTGGAGCTAGCAAGGTAAGGGGCACCGCCGGACGCGCCCCAGACGGCTCGGCGAGCCGTCCTTACCACTCAATACTCGCGTTCGAGAAGATAATTTGCCAGCGCATGAAGCGCTTCAGCGTCGCCTTCCCGAAACACCGACAGCGCATCGTGCGCCTGGCGCGTCAGCCGTCTGGCTTCAGCGCGTGATTTCTCCAAGCCAATCACCGCAGGATAAGTCGCTTTTTTTGCCGCGACATCTTTGCCGGCGCTCTTGCCCAGTATCTCCGAGGTTTGCGTTACATCGAGGATATCGTCGATCACTTGGAAAGCGAGACCAAGCCGCTCCCCGAACTGCGTGATTGCGGAAAGTCTCCTGGCGTCTGCGTTAGCGCTCATCGCGCCGAGCCGAACTGAACTTTTCAACATGGCTGCGGTCTTGTTCTCGTGGATGAATCGCAACTGATCGCGCTTAACTCTCTTCCCTTCTGCTTCGAGATCGGCCACTTGACCAGCTATCAGTCTCTGGCTCCCAGCCGCAACCGCGATTTCGCGCAACAAAATTGAAATGTCGTAACGCGGCGCCGGTTTCGCGTTCGAAACAATTTCAAATGCGATCGTTAACAGCGCGTCTCCAGCTAGTACAGCAATGCCGTCGCCGAAAACTTTGTGGCACGTGGGGCGGCCACGCCGGAAATCATCGTTATCCATGCTGGGAAGATCGTCATGCACGAGCGAGTAGGTGTGGATGCATTCGACGGCACACGCCAGGGGAAGCGCGTTGTCGACGTTGCCGCGACAGGCTTCGGCCGCGGCGAGACAAAGGATCGGCCGCAAACGCTTGCCTCCGGCAAAAAGACTGTACCGCATCGCCTTGTGGAGCGTGACAGGTTTCGTGCTCGTTTTCGGCAGATACCGATCAAGCGCGCGGTCGATCACTTTTTGCCGGGTCCGAAGATACTTTTTGAGATTCACGGGACGGAAGCGGATGTTGAATGCTCGATTCTCCTTACTGGATAACGCAATCCCGCGCGGAGTGTCCAGTATCAAGCATTCCGAAATGTTAAAACGCCGGGGAATGACATCGTTGTTAACGTCGCACTGGGCGTCATCCTTCCTGCTAATGCTTAACTTTGGTCAGATGTTCTCTGCCCTTTCAGTAGTGGCAATCGGTTTCACGCGCATGGCTAGAAATGCGCCCAGAAGCAGAATCGCCGCGCTCCAGAGTTGCGCATGGGTGAGGCGTTCGTGGAAAATCCAGGCGGAGAGTCCCATGGCGCCGGCGGGACATAGAAGCTGGAGGGTTTGGGCGAGCGCAACTCCGATTTGGTGGATTGCCACATAATACAAAACGTGGGCGAGTGTGATACAGGTCACGGCCGAAATGACCAGAATTACGTTCACGTCCGCGCCCGCGTGAAGAGGCGTATCGATTTTGCCAAACGCGAGGGTGAGGGGAAGAAGCAGCGCGGAAGTGATGAAGCTGACCAAACCAAAACTGCGGATCGACCCTAGCTGAGCCGACGGGCGCTTAATCAAAACGCCGTAGAGCGCCCAACAAAATGAGGCGGCAAAAGCAATGAGTAATCCAGGCAACGCGATATGTCGCTCCTGTGATTGCACATTGGGCTGGAACCAGATCACACCGAAGGCACCAATTAAGCCAAGCATAGTGCCGGCTTGAAATTTCCATTGCCGAATGACGACGCGTTCTTCTGGAAAAAATGCGAGCGCGAGCAGTGCGGTAAAGATGACCGAAGAGCGAATGAAAATCGTATAGACACCGGGGCCCATGTAGAAGAGAGCCATCACTTGCGTGACTTGATGGACGACGTTCGGCACGCAGGGTACAAAACAAAGCCCAACGGCGCGCAGGTCGATCCCTGGCCCGCCTCGGTGGACCCGATAAAACACGAGCGGTGCGATAGCGAGACACGCAACAAAATAACGATAAAAATTCTGTGCCCACGGATCGTAATAGCGATTCAAATAATACATGAATAGTGATGGCGTGGACCAAATAAGGACGGTGGCAAAGACAGCAGCGTAGCCTTCAGACAGGCTGGTGCGACGATGTCGACCGACGAATCGTGCAATCGAATTTGTTTGGTTCATTTGGGCGTTCCGCACGTTAATTTGCTCGCCTACAAGCATAAATCGCTCAACAGTTAGGCTGAAAGGAGAATGAATATCTTGAACAAGCGAACAATTATCATCGCAACCGCGTCACTTCTCTGTTTTGCAGGCAGTCACGTGTGCCTGGCCAAACCAGCCAA
>DASZGW010000074.1:0-9914 GCA_035938475.1 Candidatus Udaeobacter sp. | reverse complement strand
AGCATAGGCGCGTTTTCGAAATGGCGTTTTCGGGCGCCGGGTCGTCCGACAAAGGTGAAGCTGCCGATAAACTTTTCACTGTCCCACGGCGGTTTTCCTCGGCCGCCGCTTCCACCACCACCAAATCGTGGCAAGGTTCGCGAGGTACATGAAGACCTAACCAATCGATGAAGCCAACGCGCCCCTTGCGGGAAAACCTCGGCGAGTTTGCCACAGCGCCCTCGCGTGGCTTATCTCTTTCTCGTTAGGCCTATGAAAGCGTGTATCGCGGTAACGATTCTGTGCCTAGTAGCTGCCATGTGCATGGTTGCTGAGCCGGAGAAAAAATCTGACTCTGAATTATCCCGCGCTCTGATTGGTAGCTGGGAGGGTAAACCGCAGAAAAAAGATTACCCGGTTACGGAAGCATTCGTGTCCTTGAACGCGAATGGGACTTTTAAGACTGTCGAGATTCTGGAGTTCTTGGGCTATTACGGGCGTCGCGAACATGAGGGAGAGTGGCGAGTAACCAACGCAACACTTATCTCAGAAACAACGGAATCATCTAAACCTGGACTCTCTGGATTTCGATATGTTACGAAAGATCGAATTGTATCTCTTCGGAGCAATCGCTTAATCCTGCGATCCGAAGATGGAGACGAGGACGAGTTCGGCAAAGCTCCGATGCCTGCTCAATTTCCACCCTTGCTGCCACCGCACGCAGAGGAGAAGCTCATACTCGAGAGGCCGACACCAGAGTACCCGATCGACGCGCGTCGCAATCGCATGGAAGGGACGGGTGTATTTAAGCTGTTGACTAACCAAAAGACGGGTGCTGTCAGCTCTGTTCGAATCTTAAGAAGCACAGGGTATAAAATTTTGGATGAAGCGGCCGTTAGAGGACTAAAGAATTGGCGCCTGAGGCCAGCGAGCGGCCGAGCGGTAGTGGTGCCTGTTACTTTTCAATTGAGGCGCCGTGTCTGAGGCTGAGACAACGGTGTCAGCAGCATATCAGGCCCAACAATGCGCTCCAGCCAACCGCTGGCCGATGAGAAATTCCAACATGAACACTTCAACACCTGAATTTGCAGCAAAGCTCGCTGTCGTCAGCGGTGGCTGAGCTTATTCTCGTTAGGTTCTCATACGAAGCATATTTTGATATATCTAAGTTGGTTGATTGCGCCTTCCATCATTTTTGCGGATGTGACCACCTTGAGTGCCGACCACCGAAAAATTGTGGCCCCCCTGATGATTTTCCGTCAGTCCTCTTCTGTCCAGAAAAGTCAGGTCGCCAACGAGGGAATCGGTTGGTGAATATTTGACCAAGTAATCTGCAGACGGGGATGCACTGTCCGCAAAAAAATGACTAATCAGGGAATATTTTGCACCGGTGCGTGGTTTAGACAGGCGAACAAAGTGCATCGCCTCGTGATGTGACCGCCGCAAGCGCAATCAGCGCGTGTCCCTCCAGGAAACTAGAAATCGAAACCAAAAAAAAAGAACACATAAGTATGCAACTCAACCTGATTCGTAAAAACCTCGGCCTAATGCAACGCGGTTTACCGGTTAAACTGGCGCTGCTGCTTGCTAGCTTGTTGGTTCAAGTTACGCACCCTTACGCTGCTTCTGTGCAGGACAAGCGCGCTGCCCACCAGCTGGCATCTGCCCAATCTGTCGTTGTTGATTGGAATAGAAACCTTTTGGTGATCGTCCGGACGCATGGTGCGCAGCCAGCAACCGTTCACCCTACCCGCAGCTTCGCCATGATGCACGCTGCGATCTATGACGCGGTCAACGCGATTGACCAAACGCACGAGCCTTATGCGGCCGGCGTACCTCACGCATCGCGATCCGCTTCACAGGAAGCGGCTGCCGCTGCTGCCGCGCATGAAGTGCTTGTACATTTGTATCCCGCTTTCCACGCGACGCTCGATACGGAACTCCAGCAGTCCCTCTCACAGATTCCGGACGGCACTCCTAAAACAGAAGGCATCAGCGTTGGACAAGCTGTTGGCGATCTCATCCTGGCTTTGCGCAGCAATGACGGTTCGAGCGCACCGCCTGTTCCATATGTTTTCGGCAACGCTCCCGGCGATTACCAATCAACGCCGCCCAATTTTCCGGCCCAGCCTCAATTCACTCACTGGTCGCGGGTGACGCCATTTGCCCTCGAACACGCAAACCAGTTTCGCCCAGGGCCTCCACCGGCTCAGGATAGCGATTCCTATAGCGACGCTTTCAACGAAGTGAAGACATTGGGAATTATCAACGGCACCGTCGCTACAGCTGACCGGGCGTTAACGGGCAGATTCTGGAATGGAGCTATTCAAAACTATTGGAACGAGATTACCCAAACCGCTGTTCTGACGGATGGCCTGACCACCGCACAAAGCGCACGGCTGTTTGCCCTAGTCAACTTCAGCTTGGCCGACGCGGTAATAGCCTTCTACGATGCCAAGTATATCTACAACTTTTGGCGGCCAGTCACCGCGATCAGGAATGCCGATACAGATAACAACCCGGAAACCGTAGCCGATTCAAATTGGTTGCCAGAGGTTACTAATACCACTCCAGATCCCTCCTATCCTGGAGCGCATGCCGTCGTTAGCGCTGCGGCCTCGTCCGTTCTGAACTCCGTCCTTCACCACGACCACTTCGACTTTACCGTCACCTCCGAAGTGCTTCCAGGAACGACACGTTCATTTCGCAGCTTCTCCGCCGCAGCCGATGAGGCGACCTTGAGCCGAATATTTGCCGGAGTCCATTTCCGGTTCGACCTAACTACCGGAGCGCGCCTCGGCCAGAACGTGGCTGACGTCGTTGTCGACAATTTCCTCACTCCTATTCATTGAAGCAACAAAGTGGATGAGGCGGGGCAATTAACAAAAATCAATGACGCTGATAAACTTCCGCGTGTGGCTATATCAGTTAATAACCGTGGCAAGGTTTTAGCTCGCCGCGATGGCGCAAAATCTCACTGATGACCCGGTTGGTTAGCGCCAGAGACTTCACGCCTCAAAGATTTTTGGAATAAAATCGCTCGGAATCGGTAAAACAAGGGCGTGAGGCAATCCGCCAAAGTACGTAAACGAACAAAACCTAAACAAACAAAGTAGTAAAACCCGTAGAAATGAAAGTGACGACAAATTTTAGATTACTCGAGATGTCCATTCTTACGATTGCGGTTCTGCTTGCCTTCAGCGCCCAGGCGATGGCGCAAGCCTACCAACAAACTAATCTTGTTTCAGACATTCAAGGTCTGGCTCAAAACCAGCCCGATGCGCAGCTTTTGAACCCTTGGGGTCTCATCTCGAGTCCCACAAGTTCGTGGTGGGTTTCCGATAACAACGCCGGCGTTGCAACCCTCTACAACGGAGATGGAGTAAAACAGGGATTGGTAGTAAACATCCCGTCTCCAGTCAAGGGAGTGGCGGGCACGCCGACTGGAGTAGTGTTTACGGGGGCATCGGGATTTACATTTGAGGCGAAGGGCAAAAAGGCTGCTGCTTTATTCACTTTCGTCACAGAAGATGGAACCATTGTAGCCTGGGGACCGGCAATTAATCCCAACGACCTTCCGAACGATGCGTTCATAGTGAGGGATAATTCCAAGAATCCCACCGCCGCTGCGGGGGCCGTATACAAAGGCGCGACTATCGCGCAAGTGACCGCGGGTGGGCCGTTTTTTCTTTACGTGACCAATATCCGTTCTGGTCGTATCGAGGTTTACGACACCAGTTTCAATCCGGTCAACCTTAATGCCCACCGCAAGGGCGACGAAGGGCATGACGATGATCAGGCGTTCATCGATCGCGCAATTCCCGACGGCTTTGCTCCATTCAACGTGCAGGAGGTTAACGGAAATCTATATGTGACTTACGCCAAACAGAACGCGACCAAGCACGACGACTTCGATTTCCCGGGCTTTGGATTCGTGGACAAATTCTCTCCTACGGGCAAGCGATTGCAACAGTTGGAGCAGGGCCCGTGGCTCAATGCGCCTTGGGGTGTGGCGCTGGCGCCATCAAACTTCGGCTTCTTCAGCAACCATCTGCTGATCGGCAATGCGGGCAGTGGACAAATAGCTGTCTATGACGTCGATAGCGGCCGTTTCGATGATGTCCTCCGCGATGCCAACGGACATGCGATCCAAAACGATCGGCTCTGGGCGCTACGCTTTGGAAATGACCATGCCGCTGGACCCAGCAATTGGCTGTTCTTCACTGCTGGTATTAGCGATGAAGCAGACGGACTTTTCGGCTTCTTCACGCCTGCAGATAATAGCGCTCCGGAACATTAGGTCCAAGGTGGCCGGCAGGGCTACAAGGTTGGGGATGACGAAAGCCCAAACGAAAAAGAAACGGTCACCGCTACGGACGACAGTCTTGTTTTTCGGGGGCAGGTGCTCCGAAGACAATAATTAAGCGCGTCGGCGGCCCACCCGTTTTGCCCCTGATGATTTTCCGTCAGTCGACTCTTGTCCAAAAAAGTCAGGGTTGAATGATGTGAGAATCGGCTTGCGCCTCAACCTCAAAGCGTCCGACACCGAGGGAAAAGTATCAAGGTGGAACGGGATTTTTCAAGGAGGAAAGGCGTATCAGAGCAGCTACCTAGTGCCGGGGCTCTAGATGGGTAAATTCGCATCATATTCAACCGACGCTTTATTTGAAAACGACCTTCGCGTCGGGAGCTTCTTCGTAGGTCACCTCGTGGCCAAGAGTCCATTGTCCCTTTTTCAGGTATTCGGCCCTCACGTGGAACTTGCCGTCCGGAAGAAATTCGCTGATTCCGCGCACTTCAGTCACGCCATCGGCGTCTCCTTTGACATCTTCGTGCGTAACAAACTTTCCCTCCTTTTCGGCCAGCGTTCC
The DNA here is from genome assembly GCA_035938475.1 of Candidatus Udaeobacter sp. GTDB lineage: Bacteria > Verrucomicrobiota > Verrucomicrobiia > Chthoniobacterales > UBA10450 > Udaeobacter. Next base: position 5,064 of record DASZGW010000074.1, on the reverse strand, counting down.
CAATGTCATAAAGCCCTCGGTCGCGAAATAGTAATAGGCAATGGTCCTGTGCTCTTCGTCCCAAAGAAAGATCGTTTCGCCGCCGTAAGCTCCGTTGTTGATCGAATGAACGACCCGGACTGCGTGTCCATTTAACGCAGATTCCCATTTTTGGACATCGACGACAGGTTGGTCCGGCTTGGAGTTAGTAAATGTTCCCTTCCAAGTTTTATCCAGCAGAGGTCTCAATATAGCCAAATGAGAGTCAAGCCGGACATCATTCGCCGCCGCTGTCGCAACGACACCGATTAAGGACAAGATTAGAAGATGGAATTTCATAGATTTTGTTTTGCTCAATTCTTGCCGATTCCTTGCAGAGCGTATTGGAAAAATTTTACCTCACGCCGCGCGGACGAAATTGCGCTCGCCTTCCAGACAGCGATCCAGATACGCGGAGGGATTTAGACCGGAGAACTCGGCGAAATCGTGAATGAAATGAGATTGGTCGAAATACCCACAGCTGCAACTAATGTCAGCCCAGTTTACGTCCGTTCGCGATTGAATCTTGTTCAGGACCTGCTGGAATCGGCGGACCCGGCAAAAAAGTTTTGGGCTCAGACCAGTTTCCCGCCGGAACAAGTCGACAAAATGCTTGTGGCTAAAGCCAACTTTGGTCGCGACTGACGAAATTGTTGGAAGACCTGGCTCGGTCACGTATCGAGCAACGGCCCAAGTGATCGCGCTGTTCGATCGATGCCGCGACGCTCCGAGTTTGCAATTCAATAACCGCTCGAGGATCGCAAACTTGAACTGCGGAGTAGGCGCTGCGAGCAATTGATCTCGCCAAGTCCAAATCGTCTCACCCCATATCGCGTCCAGTTCCACAACTTGTCCGGCCAATTCACCTGCGGGCAAACCGAGAAATGGGGTTGCGCCGGCCGGTTTGAAATGAACTCCGATCATGGATGACATCGGCAGCGCGTCGATTATCAGAAATTTCCACTGAGCGCCCGAAATCCAACCGCGCCTGAAAGCATCCCAGCGCTTTGCATCAGCGCGATGGAAAAGTTTACGCGGGTTGTCCTGGAGATTGATGATTAGCTCGAAGGTGCCGTCAGGCAGAACGTGCTCACGCTCGTGATCGGGCAAAAGATCGACATAGTACCAAAAGAAATCGACATATTGATTTAGGGGTGGAGCGGGGACCTGTCGATAAAGACTCATTCGCGACGGTAGCCGGCGAGATTAGGTCAAAATGCAAATCTTGACGAGATATTTCGACCTTTCCAGGTTCGGCTGACCCGCAACGGGATCGGGCGCTTGAGGGAAAAGTATCAAGGTGGAGCGGGAATTCTTCAAGCGAGAAGGATCTAGTTCGTGATCAAACTGAACGGTTTTCACTAACAGACGTCGAATGGTGTATGAAAAGAATTAAGAATTTAATTGGTTCGTTTGCTTTTATCGCCGCACTCTCGCTTTCCAGATTGGTTTTCGGCGCTCCCAGCGAGGCCGAGTTGATCAAAGAGGCGAAAATCTCCAAAGGCCAAGCTGAGAAAACAGCAATTAATAAAGTACCGCACGGCGTGATCAAGAGCGGAGAGATTGAGCGCGAGCACGGAAGACTTATTTGGTCATTCGATATCTCCACGCCGCAGTCCAGCAACATTACAGAGGTTCAGGTAGACGCGATGTCGGGCAAGATCGTTTCGACGCAGGTGGAAACGGTAAGGGATCAAGCGAAAGAATCAGCAGCGGAAAAGACAGAGAAGAAGTAACCGATCGGCCACCAAGGTGATCGGACGACGCCGTTGATGTCGCTCCTGAGCCGTCGACGCTGACGTTAGTTGCCTTAGGAGCCATTATCGTGGCTGCTCGACGACGCGTGGGATAGAGGGCCTAACCAGTCGATGAAGCCAATGGCTCCATTACGAAACAAGTTCGGCGTGTTTGCCACGACACCCTGCCGTGGCTTATCTCTTTCTCGTTGGATGCAATGACCGCACCAGGTAGCATGTTCTTGTTCGGAGCACTCGCTGTTGTCGCGTTTGTTTGCTACTTCGTCGTTGTAGCCGGCGTGCTACCACTTACGCCATTCATGTCGTTCGCGAGCTTAGCTCTCGACGTTGGAATGCTGCTGGCGCTGCTTACTATCGTAGCTGCTATCTTAGCAGCGCGGAAGCATCGAGCGACCAAATCGCAGGTCGCGATCTGCGCACTCGTTGGACTGATTATCCTCGCACTTTCGGCACTTGCTCTTTATGCAACGCGTTACATCTAACCTCTCGATGAAGCCAACGGCCCCTCGGCGAAATGAGCTTATCGCGCAATCGCACGGCCTTCAGCGCGCTCTGACGCCGCGGCCAATTCCCTGCCTGTTTTGCGATCGTTAATTACAAATGTGTTGTTTTCTCCGAGCGTCGACCACGGCCCGCGCGATACTTTGCTAAACTCGACGAACCGCCAGTCGGTCACATCCGTTTCGCTTAATCCGAGATAGTCACGCACGGCGGGAGACACATCGAGACCCGCACCTTTGTTCAGATTGCGTTTTGGCCGTTCGTTGCCAAAGACATATTGCCAATGATCCGTGCGGAAAGGTCCGGCGTCTTCCCATTGCGCATAAGCCGTTCGATTCCCTTTGCGAATCGCGACCCATCGATCCTTGCAGGTGGAAACCCCGGGGCCTTGGTACGCTTTCTTGAACCACGGAACGACGCGGGGCGCTTCCGGCCGGTGCCCAGTAGCTGCCTTGTCGTTGTATGGGAGGGCGCAGTAAAACGGGTTCTGTCGAGGCGTGAACTTTACCGGAATGTAATTGCTCCGATGCGCGGGATTGGGATCGTCAAATCCGCCATAACTTCTGCTCCAATTTTTGTCCCATGAGCTTGCACGGTTCGGCACCGGATTGTTTTCGCTTGGGCTTTCTCCGATCCAAAAGACAGTTGTCACAATATCTTTCTTCCACGGATAGCGCTCTCCTGTCGCTGAAGCACTCTTCTTAGTGTTTAAACAGCCTGCGATGATCGTTGCCAACGCACCGATCGACAGGATCGATATAGCCTTCATCATATGCTTCCTTGTTCATAGGAAGCGGGTATTTATCGAGCTAAGCGCTATCTGAAGCAAATCGCAACCAAGACCCTGCGGACGCTGTTGCCGGGGGTGCGGGGGGCTGCCCTGTTTCGACTAAATGGCCTAACGAATTGCCGAGATCGCGTGAGCGTACACCGTAACAGAGTTTGTCTAATACAGAAACTCCGAGGAGCCTACGGGTCCGGTACCTTTTTTGTCATTTGAGGCTTCTCTATAGCCGAAACGGAAAATCAAGAAGTGATTTCTCCCAGACAATTGGTACTGCTTAAGAGGTCCACCCGTTTTGCCCCCCGATGATTTTCTGTCAGTCCACTCCTGTCCAGAAAAGTCAGGGGCTGAACGCTCTGAGAATCGGCTCGCGTCTCACCTCATTACGCTCAACTGCGACAGACAAGTATGACGGTGGAGCGGGATTTATCCACAGGAGGGAGAAAGCCTTATCTCAGAGAGGCGAGATTTTCCGGATTGTTCGGCATCCGGGCTCCGGTAGAGTCTCAGGTATGACCGCCCTCGCCCCACGGGAATCAAACTGAACCGGATTAGACCCAAAAAATGCGTCTTTAAAGGCGCAATAATTGGGCCGAATTCTCGTTAGACGAAAACAGGCGTATGCTTGAACACGAAGTCTCTCCTCGAAAAGATCTCCGGAAGCGTTGGGCGGAGACTCGTCGCCGCGGAGCATGGTCATACATCATTCGACGCGGCATTCTCATCGCCGGCCTGTTGTTCGCGACATTGCGTTTGATAGATAACTACTTCGGTTTCTTTCCGGGTTCACACTGGCACGGGCTGTGGCCGGAGACGGTTTCATTCATTTTCGCTGCTCTTTTCTTCGGCACAGTCATGGGATGGTGGGCTTGGCGCTACAGAGAACGTCAGTTCACAAAACCTTCCCGATGATTCATCAATCGTCTAACCAAGCGCTGGAGCCAACCGCGAACCGTCCTTATGCCCGGATTTCTCTGCTCATGAACGCCATTCGTAATTCGCGCGGTGGCTCAGCTTGTTCTCGTTAGGTGACTAAGTACGTAGCGTGGAAATCGAGCTTCTCGCAGATCGACCAGAGTTCATTCCTACTCTGGCTGATTGGCATTTCCGCGAGTGGGCATACCTGCGACCAGGAGACTCTGTCGCCAACCGCATCAACATACTTCATGAGCGTTCCGGCCGGCGCGAACTGCCTATTACGTTCGTTGCCTCGTCGGGCTCGGAGTTGCTTGGCTCAGCGATGCTGATTCACCACGAGATGGACACGCGCCCGGATTACACGCCGTGGCTCGCCGGCGTCTTTGTGGCTCCCGCTCAGCGCCGCCGCGGGATTGGTCGCGCACTTGCTGAGCATGTCGTTCACGCGGCAGCCGTCCTCGGATTTCCGACCGTTTATCTTTTCACACCGAGTGCCGAGCAGTTCTTTTCTCACCTCGGCTGGAGTATCGTGGAACACACGCGGTACCGAGATACCGATGTCACTATCATGTCGCACACCCAAGTCATCTAACCAATCCGATGAAGCGCACGGCCCTGATCGAATGAACGCGAGGATGTTTGCCATTGACCCCGCCCGTGGTTTGTCTCTTTCTCGTTAGGCCTCCGTCACACGTGAAGCCGAAATTCCATCATCACTCTTGCCCCGTTTGCGGGCATCGCGTGAGTTGGTGGCGTCTTTACGCCCGACCTTGGATTTGGGAAAGCTGGCCGTGCCCGTCATGTGGCACACCGCCACGCTTCGACATAAGCTTCCGTTGGTTCGTCGCCATTTTGTGCATAGCTTTTGTGTTCTTCGCCATTCACCGGCATTTCCATCCGCGCTGGTATGTGATTTTCTTTGTCGGTGCGGCTCTCATTTTACAGGTTAATCGCATTTCGGTTGCGAAGCCGTCGGACAAGAGCGAGCGGCAGCACAATTTGCCTAAGCCGCCTAAGGATGCCTAACCAGCCGACGAAGCCAACGGCCCCATACGCCGTCAAAATAGATTGAAAGAAACTTGGTAC
>DASZGW010000073.1:0-17720 GCA_035938475.1 Candidatus Udaeobacter sp. | reverse complement strand
CCGAAGACCCCCAGGCGTTGGAAGCACAAGTTTACCAAGCGATCCTGGAGCGTCGCCCTGCACAAATCATCCCTCGGCTAAAGGAGATATTGGCCAAGCCTGATCCAGCGTTGGGTTCTGTCACTGGCGAACTGCGCTTTTATTTAGGATGGGCACAGGACGTCGCCGGCGATCATACCGCCGCTCAGGAAAGTTGGCGACAGGCGCGAACCGAATTGGAACCTTTTCTCAAAGAACAGCCGGAAAATTTTGGCCTCATGGGGGAACTCGCGCTGACGAGTATGGGCCTTGGTGACAAAGCCGCCGCATTCAAACTGATCGAGCGAGCGATGGCCGTGATCCCGATCGAGAAAGATGCCGTGCAAGGTCCTATTCCGATCGAGATCCTAGCCCGGGTGTCGGCGCGCATGGGGGAGCCCGACCGCGCCATCGCCGCGTTACAGAAACTGCTCTCGATACCGTACGATGGCGCGCTGGCTCAAAACGTGCCGCTCACTCCCGCGCTGCTCCGGCTCGATCCGATGTTCGATCCGCTCCGGAACGATCCGCGTTTCCAAAAACTCGTTGCCTCACCCGCGCCGAAATAAATTTGTAGAGGCAGCCGTGCCGGCTGCGTTTTTGAATTTCGCAGGCGGGACGCCTGCCACTACAGGATTGACCCACTCCCCGCAATCGCTGCGGCTATCCGCCCACGGCCTGGTAATGGCCGAGGCCGCGTTTCCACATGAAGTTTGCCCAAGCCCACGCGAGCAGCAGCCAACCCGTTTGGATCGCCAGTGCTTGTATAAGGTCCGCCCCTTTTAATCGGCCGAGAAAGATCGCGACTGGACAAAACAGTTCGTAGTAGAACGGCAGCCATTTCATCACGGCCTGGACGGCAGACGGCATGATGTCTATGGGAAACATCTGCCCGCCAAGGAAGTATTCGAACGAATAAACGATGAAAACGATGGTGGAAATTTCCAAAATCCAAAACGCCATCATCGCAAGGCTGTAAGTGATAAAGAACTGAATCAACGCAGCCATTAACAGCGACACCGTGGCAACCAGATAGACCATTGGATCGGTCGGCAGCACGATGTAGTCGCGAAAATAAATAAAGATCAGCGCAATCGGTGGCAGAGTCACGAAGGTGTAAACGAGGCGGCCGCTTAGAAAAATACTGAACCGGTACGCAAGATAACTCATCGGCTTGGTGAGAAGCGCATTGATCTGGCCTTCGCGAATATCGGCAGCGATCTGCCATTCATCCTCCGTTGGAGTGACCAGATTGCTGACCAGAATAATGAGCAAATAGTAATAAATCATCGAGCCGTAGTCGTAGCCGTGCAGGCTGCCGCCGCGCTCCTTGAACACCGCGGCCCAAAGAAAAACTGTGCCGGCCAGCGGAATCAGGCCAAACAACGCGCGCAGAAAATAATTCCAACGATAAACGAACGTGTTCTGCAGTCCGATGTTAAAAACCGAGATGTATTTCTCAATCTTCCCCGTGCTCGTAACCATGCTCATGCTTTTACTCGTGCTCACGCTCCTGCTCGTAATCGTAATCGAAATTACAAAATGCCGAACGCAAGCTTGAAACCCTCACCGGCGCTGTCGCGTCCGCCTCTCCCTCTCCCTCAGGGAGAGGATTGAGGTGAGGGCCTTCAATGTTTTGATTTCGTGCATCTTTTTTCGGCCAGCTCCGCTGCGAGATTGATCGCAGCGATCATGCTGTCGGGACGGGCGATTCCTTCGCCGGCAATTTCAAACGCGGTGCCGTGATCGGGACTGGTGCGAGGAAAAGGAAGCCCAAGCGTCACGTTCACACCTTGGTGAAAGGCGTGGAGTTTCAGCGGAATCAATCCCTGATCGTGATACATGCAGAGTACCGCGTCGAATTCGCCTTCAATTGCACGGTGGAAAATCGTGTCGGGGGAAAGGGGGCCCGTGAAGGTGCACTGTGATCGGTGATCAGTGATCGGTGATCGGTTTAACTCCGCCACTGCCGGCGCGATGATCTCGATTTCTTCGCGGCCAAGTTTGCCGGATTCGCCGGCGTGCGGATTTAATCCGGCAACGGCAATCCGCAATGTCACGCCATCGCGATGAGCATTCATCGCGTCGTCTGAAACTCGACGGCTTAAAGCCGTCGAGTTTTGGGGAGCGCCGCGCGCGCGAGATCGTCGTTGGAGAAAATCCGCAAGTAACAGACCGACTCGGACAACCTCTGATTGCTGGAGCGCGCTCGCCGCATTGCGCAATGGTAGGTGCGCCGTGACGAGCGCGACCGTCATTTTTCCGCCAGTAAGACACATTGCGAAATTTTTGATGCCGCAGCGCTCGGCACAAAATTCCGTCTGTCCTGGAAACTTGAAACCTACTTCGTACATCCGGGCTTTGTGAACCGGGCCGGTTACGATTGCATCGAGCTCACCGCGCCGAGCCAGGGTGACGGCTTCTTCCAGTGCGGCCGCGGCAGCGCGCGCAGTTTCAGGTGTTGGCTCTCCTGGCTGGCAAACTGGGTATTTCCCGATGATCTTGTATTCAGCGGACCGTGCAATGAGGTCGGACTTCAAAGCGAGATCCACGATCTCCGGTCCGATCCCCGCGCAATCGCCCAGTGTGATCCCAATACGCGACTGCATGGCGCATCTTCATCAACAGATCGCCACGGAGCAAGCACGGTACTTCTTCTGTAAAGCGGCAAAGCATTGCCGCACTCCAAAACGTCGCCGTGATTACAAGTGCATATTCTTCGCTTGCGTTGGGGAGTGCGGCGGTGCTCCGCCGCTTTCCTAGAGTGACGCTAAATACTCGACGCCTTTTTTTGCTGAATCCAAGATTGATTTTCCCGCGGTTTAAGGAAAACTTGGCTCCCGGCATGCAGCACGTTACCGCGTTCTCAAGTCCGCAAACGGTTCCCGCTACGCCTGCGGTCGCGCGAAAGCCTGGCTTATGGATTTTGGACAGTTGGCGCGACCTGATCCTGTACGTTTGCACGCCGCTGGTCATTCTGCCGATCTTCCTGCTGGCACAGGCGCGTTGGAGTGCGCAGGACATTTATCTTTTCGTCGCTGCATTTGGCGCGATGGGTCACCATTTACCGGGAATGATTCGCGCTTATGGCGATCGCGCCTTATTCCAGCGCTTTAAATGGCGCTTCATTTTTGCGCCGATCTTTTTGGTTGTGGTCTGCGCGGCCTTTTCCATCTGGGACCTCAAAGGAATCGTACTCGTCGCGTTTGTTTGGGGCGTTTGGCACGGCATGATGCAGACCTACGGCTTCTGCCGTATTTACGACGCCAAAGTCGGTTCGTTCGCCCAGCTAACGCGGCGTTTGGATTTCGCATTGTGCGGGATCTGGTTCGCCACTGCCGTCCTGCTCTCACCGCAGCGAATGACAGACACCCTCGAAACCTATTATTCCGCCGGTGGACCATTCATCCCGCCTGCGATGCTCCGCACCGCGCAGCAAGGGTTACTCGCGGTGGCGATCACCGTCGCGGGATTGTTCCTGGCGAATTATGTCTGGAGCTGGATCCGCGGACAGCGACCGAGCCCGGTGAAGCTCGTGCTTCTCGCCACGAGCATAACATTCTGGTGGTACTGCAACAACATCGTTGCGAGCGTTCTGGTGGGCATCGCCTTGTTCGAAGTGTTTCACGATGTCCAGTATCTATCGCTGGTCTGGATTTATAATCGCAAACGCGTTGAGACAGACAGCTCGATCGGCGGGTTTATGCGCTTCGTGTTCCGGCGCAGCGGCTCGCTGATTGGTCTTTATGTCGGTTTGATCTTCGCTTACGGAGCGCTCGGCTATTTCAAGTCGAGTGTCGGTGTCGATTCAGTCAAAAACATTCTCGCCGGTGTGGTGACTGCGTCGGCGTTGCTCCATTTTTATTACGACGGATTCATTTGGAAGGTGCGCGAGAAATCCACACGGCAATCTCTCGGCATCACCGGTGGCACAGCCGATGTTTCGACGAAGGGTTTTCTCCCAGGGTGGGCGTCGCACGGTGCGAAATGGGTAGGCGTTTTTGTCATTCCATTGGGAGCGCTCTGGCTTGGGCAGACGCACTCGGTTCGGAGCGAACTCGATCGCGTTGCCATGATTGCCGCCGATCTTCCAACCAGCGCGCGGGCGCATTTGAATCACGCGACCGCTTTACAGGACGCCGGTCGTGTTGATGAAGCCGCTGAATCCTTCTCAAAGGCGCTGCGTTTAAATCCCGATTCCGCGAAGGCGCATGTCAGTCTCGCGAACGTTCTGATTGGCAAAGGAGAGCTAAACGAGGCGCATGCCCATTATGAACAAGCGTTGCGGATGGACCCTAACAACGCCGAGTATCACTCCGGTTATGCTTATCTTCTGGAGCAATTGGGTCAGGACGACCAGGCGGCGGCAGAATGCGAAGCCGCAGTCCGTCTGGCGCCAAAGTCTGCGCTGGCTCACCACAGTTATGGGGCCTTTCTGGAAAAGCACGGCAAATTGGACGAGGCGACTGCGCAATACCGAGAGGCGGTCCGCGCCGATCCCAGTTTAGCCGATGCTCAAATAGACCTCGGGACCGCGCTGTTGGAAAAGGGCGACTTCGCAGGAGCAAAGGAGCATTTGCAAACGGCATCAAAGCTCGATCCAAAGCTCGCCCAGCCGCATAATTATATGGGAAAAATTTTCATGCGCGAAGGCGACACTGCCAGCGCGATCGCGCAATTCGAAGAAGCGTTACGTCTGCATCCTGACTTTCCGGAGGCCGAGGAAAACTTGCGCATGGCCAAGGCAAGCGACGGCGGATCTCTCACGCTCTCGCCCAGGTAGATTCTTTGGTGTCGGCAAAAAGCCGTTGGTTAGAACGGCTGACAATCACCATGGCGTTCGTGATAAGTAATCATCGAATCGCCCGTCGTGAATCTGTGAGAGGAGCGCACTAAAACGGTTCCCGGCTGATCATACATCCGCGTGCGACTTCAACGTCATCGTTGGGAAGCGGCAGCGGACCAACGACTTTCTTATACGCGGCGCGATCACAACGACGCAGGCCAACCAAAATGTAGAGTTCGCCTGCCGGTGTCGCATGAGCAAGCGCCGCTTGTAATTGCAGCGAGGCATCCGTCCGTTCCAAGACAGCTCTCAAATTCCGTTCGCCCTCGGACATGAGCCCGGCAACTCCAACACCTCCAAACGCAAAAGATTTTGCCGCGGCAAGATCGCGCGCCGCTGAATTCTCGGACTCGCTTGCTGCCAGCGAGACATCGGACTGCATCAGCATGATGCCGGCGATGAGCGCTGCAATAAGTGTGTTCATATCGCAAGCATGAGAATTAGACGGACATTCGCCCTTAAAGGCGAAGATTTATTCGTCGAACTATCGATCACGAGAAAAACTCCTAATGCGTAACGCCCAATACTCGAACGTCGAACTTTCAGAACGTCCGGATATAAGCTTTCTGGCGCAGGCTGGCGATCCAGCGTTCTTGAATTTGCTGCGCCTCGTCCTGGATCAGTTTCTTCTCGATATCGGCGCGGGCTTCGGCCAGTGACCTCGTGGTGCCGCCGCGTTTGTCTTCCACCTTCAGGATATAGTAATTGCCGGAGTAATCGATGATGTTGCTGATTCTGCCGACTGGCATGTTGAAGGCGAATTTTTCCAGCGGCACGGCAAGAGTATTGCGTCCAATCCAGCCCCAATCACCTCCGTTCTCTTTTGTGCTGTCCTCAGAATAAATCTGCGCTATTTGTTCGAATTCCCCGCCGCTGGCAAGTTTGCCGAGCACTTCTTCGGCCAGCGACTTTTGCGCCTGGGCATTCCCGGTGTCCTTTTGGCCGGAAATCATGATCATCCGCAACTTGATCTCTTCCTTGATCGTAAATAGGTCGCGATGCTTCCTGTAGAAATCTTCAATTTTGGTAGGCGAAATAATGTAGTTGGTCTTGACGTTGTGACTGCGCATTGCCTGGACGATTATGCGCTCCATCTCCTTTTCCTTGAACTCGCCCAGCGAGTAACTCTGCGCCTCAAGCGTCTTGACAAACGAATTGCGATCGCCGCCAAAGCTCTCGCGGATGATATCGTGCAGGCGCTGGTCCACAATGTGATCCGGGATTTGATAGCTTTCCTTTTTGAACGCCTGAATGATAAGCCGTCGGTCGATCAAATCCTTTAGGGCAAGCTGCCGGACTTCCTTCAGCTTGTTTTCCAGGTCCTGACCGGTGAATTGCGACCGCAACAGTTTTTCACGTGGCGCGGACAACCCGCGCACTTGCGAGTATGTGATAACGTCGCCATTCACAATCGCAGCCATGCCATCGACTACCTGAGGCTCCTGGGCGAACGAATCGCAACAAATGGGTAACAGAACAAGCGCAAAAACCGCCACCAAAACGGCGGTAAATTGGCGCACGACGTTTCTCATAATTTCTTTATCAGTTCCAGAATCTCCCCAAGATGCTGCTCGATTTTGGCTCCAACTAAACGAGGGAATTTGCCCGCGACAAGTATAAAATCCCCGCGCCGCGTCAACATCAATTTGCGCTCGCGCACCTCGACACGGTTTATCCCTGATTTTGCAGCAGCGAGCTTGATTTCGATGAGGCCAAACAAATTGTCAACCGCCGGCGGGAACGGCCCAAAGCGATCTCGCCAGTCGCGCCGCAGACGATCCAAATGCTCGTGCGTCGTAACTTCTGCAAAGTCGCGGTATGCCCGGATGCGCGAACTCGGATCGCTGACGTAGCTGATTGGAATGAAGGCTGGAATCTTCTCAACGGTAGCCGCTTCCCCATGCGTACCGGCGGACGGGAAACCTCGGCTCCTTGGTGTCGGCGGCGCCACGAATTCCGCTTCATTTGTGGCGACAAAATCGAGGTTCAAGTCGACATCGAGTCGAAAACGCGGCTTCTTGCCCTTCAGCTGGGCTACTGCCTGCTTGAGCAACTGACAATACAAATCGAAACCGACCGCCACGATGTGGCCGCTTTGAGCTGTGCCCAGCATGCTGCCCGCTCCCCGAATCTCCAGGTCACGCATGGCGATTCGAAAACCTGCACCGAGCGAACTGTATTGTTTGATTGCGCTGATCCGTTTGCGCGCTGCTCCCACAGTCATCATTTCGCGCGGAAGCAGCAGGTAAGCGTATGCCTTGTGGTCAGCCCGGCCTACGCGCCCGCGCAATTGATACAAGTCGGCGAGACCAAACTGGTCAGCCCGATCGATGATGATGGTGTTTGCGTTCGGAATATCGAGGCCGCTTTCGATGATCGTGGTGCAAACGAGCACGTCAATCTTCCCGGCAACGAATCGCGCCATAACGCCTTCCAGTTCGTCGGCATCCATCTGGCCATGCCCGATCTCAACTCTGGCTTGTGGACAAAGATCGACGATCCGATCCCGTACCCGTTCAATACTCGCTACCCGATTGTGCAGGAAGAATACCTGACCCTGCCGTTCGAGTTCGCGATCAATCGCTGCGCGAATCAGTCGTTCATCGTAAGCCGACACCACTGTTTCTACGGGCAGGCGGTTGAGCGGCGGAGTCTCGATCGTGGACATGTCTTTTACGCCTACAAGCGACAGATACAGGGTGCGCGGAATCGGTGTAGCCGAGAGCGTCAGCACATCGACCAGCTTGAAAAGCTCTTTGAATTTCTCCTTGTGCAGCACTCCGAAACGCTGCTCCTCATCAATCACCACCAGGCCGAGCTCTTTGAATAGGACGTCGCCGGAGATGAGCCGATGCGTGCCGATGACAATATCGACACCTCCTTCGCGCAGCAGCCGCAACACTTTTTTCTGCTCCGATTGCGAACGAAAACGGCTGAGCATTTCGATGCGCACCGGGTAATCGAGCATGCGCTGCCGGAACACCTCGAAATGCTGTTGAGCCAGAACCGTGGTCGGAGCGAGGACGGCCACTTGTTTTCCGTCCATGACGGCTTTGAACGCGGCGCGCACCGCCACTTCGGTTTTGCCAAAACCGACGTCGCCACAGATCAACCGGTCCATCGGTCGAGGACGTTCCATGTCGATCTTCGTATCGATGATTGTTCTCATTTGGTCCGGCGTTTCACGGAACGGAAATGAATGTTCAAATTCTGCCTGCCATTTTGTGTCCGGGGCGAATGCGTAGCCCGGATGCATTTGGCGCTCGGCTTGGACCGCGAGCATTTTCCCGGCGTAATCAAATATGGAAGCGGCCGCTTTTATTTTGGCGCGAGCCCATCTTCCGTCGCCGAGTGAGCTGAGTGGCGGCGATTTTTTTCCTGCACCAACATAGCGGGAAACGAGATACGCCTGCTCGAGTGGAACATAGAGCTTCGCTTCATCTGCAAACTCAAGCGCGAGAACTTCCTGAGTTCCGTCTGTGGTGGCAGCCGTGTCGGCTGCACCTTTTGTTAAAGCAGGCGACACGCCTGCCTCCACAGTATGCGGCGATTTTGGGAGGTGAAGCAGTCCGAGAAATCGACCGATACCGTGTTCAAGGTGCACAACCAGGTCCCCTTCGTTGAGCTCACTGAAATCAATCTGTGCGCGATTGCGCTCCGCGCGACGTAAACGCCTCCGCGGATGGGCCGCGAATCGCCCGAATAATTCCGCGGCAGAAAGGACGACGAGATTGGCCCCGGGAAAACAAAACCCGCGAGCAAGAGTTCCTTCGACAAAATCGACCCCTTCAATGGCGCCAGCCATGATCTCGCGAAATCGCTCGATCTCGCCCTCAGTCTGAAAATAGATGACGATTTTCGCGTTATTTGCGCGCCATTCTTTTAAACGGTCGACGAACTGCGCCCGTTTCGCCTCGGCGAGCACCAGATCGCCGACCGCAAACTCGCCGATCTCGCAATCCTGGAATGCGCCGCTGAAATCTTCCGGACCAGTCTCGATCCAGCCTTCGCTGATCTGGATGTGTGGAGCGGCAAGCTCCCGCGAGCCCGGCGTCGCAGGAGCTCCGCCCTCCATTTCCGGTTCAAGATCAATTATCAAATCATTCGGAGCGACGTAATCGCGAACTCGACCGCTTTGATCGATCAAGGAGAGGCGATCTGGTCCCACCGCCGCTCCGAGCAAAATATCAACCGAACTCAAATCGCGCACCGAAGTTTGAGTATCGATGTCGAACTCGCGCAGTGATTCGATCTGATCGCCGAAAAATTCCAGCCGCAACGGCAATGGCGCTTGCCACGAATAAAGATCGACGATGCCGCCGCGGACGGCGAACTGTCCCCGGGTGGTGACTTGGGCGACGCGCTCATAACCGCTTCCGACGAGTCGCTTGAGAAGGTCTTCCATCCGCGCGGTTGCTCCGCGCCGGAGCTGAGTGACAGCAGATTCGAGTGTGTCGCGCCCTGGTGCGGCTTGCTCGAGACTTGCCCGCGTTGTGACTACGACGCGCGGACCAGTTCTGCGCCCGATTTGCATTAGGACTGCCAGCCGTTCCGCTACGATTTCCGGATCCGGCAAAACATTTTCGGCCGCTGCAAACTCGGCTTCGGGGAGGAACAGGGCATCCGCCTGCCAGTTAAGCAGGCTTTCGTAGAACAACTCTTGAGAATGAACAGTGGGACAGAAGATCCAAATCGTGGAATCGGCAGCCTGCCGATCATCGGCTGGAAGCCGATGCCACATGTGCGCGATTATGGCGGCCAGAAATGGCTGGGCTGGCTGGATGATGTGTGAGAACTGCACCGGCCATTGAGCCTCTTGTATCGCATGAAGTTTGCGCACAATGGGTTCGCTCGCCGCAACGCATTCCAGAAGCTCTAGGCCGATTGGCTTTTCCACTGCAGAGTTTACGCCAAATTCTGGCACAGTTGTAGCCAGGTCTGCATTCTTGCGCCTTCGGCGATCTGTCTTGGCATCGGTCCGAGCCGGACTGGCATTTCAGGAGAAGCCGATCCACCTTTGCGCAAGGTGGAACGGTCGCCGCGGCGACTCCTCAGCGCGTTGGCAAGCAACGGTCCAAAGGCTTCAGGCCGAATTTGATTTTACAACGCGCGGCCGATGGCCGCGGCAACGGCGCGGAGACGCGGAACCAGTTCGGCGAAAATCTCCGGCGTGAGCGCCTGGTTCCCGTCGCTCTTGGCCATCTCGGGAGAATCGTGCACTTCGATCATGAGCGCGTCCGCGCCGGCGGCGACTGCGGCCAGACACATTTGGGGAACAAATTCTCTGAGACCGAGAGCGTGTGTTGGATCGACGATTACCGGGAGATGCGTTTTAGATTTTAAGATTGGAACAGCGCTCAGATCGAGTGTGTAGCGGGCGGCAATCTCAAACGTTCGAATGCCCCGCTCGCAGAGGATTACGTTTGGATTGCCCTCGTTCAGGATGTATTCCGCGCTCATCATCAAATCGTAAATCGTCGCGCTGAATCCGCGTTTGAGGAGGACGGGAAGTCTGCTGCGGCCTACTTCTTTTAATAAGGAGAAGTTGTGCATATTGCGGGTTCCAACCTGAAGACAGTCGGCGTACTTCTCGATCATCGAGAGATCGCGCGGATCCATCACTTCGGTGACCACAGGCAAGCCTGTTTTCGCGCGCGCTTCCGCGAGGAAACGAAGCCCCTCTTCACGCAACCCCTGAAAGCTATATGGCGAAGTGCGCGGCTTAAACGCGCCGCCCCGCAAAATTTTCGCGCCTGATTCTTTAACGATCGTCGCGATCGACTGAATCTGGTCTCGACTCTCGACTGAGCATGGGCCGCAAATGAGGGCAACGTCCTCGTGTTCGCCCAAGCGGACATCACCTACGACGACCGAGGAGGCGCCGCGAGAGTCGCGCCCGGCAAGTTTGTAAGGTTTCAACACGGGGATGATCGCTTCCACGCCCGCCATCGCGGCAATCGGCTTCTCGCGAAGCAGCGCCTCAGGCCCGATTACGCCAATGATGACGCGCGACGCGCCACGGCTGATTTGTGCCGCCAGCCCGAACTCGCGTACACGCGTGATGATCCGCTGGATCTGCTCCTCGGTGGCGTTTGGTTTGGTGATGACGATCATATTCCTGGCAGCGGAATGATCAGAATGCCGATACCTGGAATTTTCTGCAAGCCCAGATACTGCCGCCCCAAAGATCCCTAATTCGTGATCGTGACTGGGGTTCCGACTGAGACCGATTTAAAGAAAGTTTGGGCCATGAACTCGGGCATGCGGATGCAGCCGTGTGACGCCGGATAGCCTGGCAAATAACCTGCGTGCATACCTGTCCCTGACACGATGCGCATGAAATACGGCATGGGTGTGCCTCTGAAGTGAGCGCCCGGCGGTTTCGGATCTTTATTAATATCGACATTGGGCACCACCACGGTGCCCGCCGAATCGACGTAGTCACCGAATAAACTGGAGACGTGGTCTTTGTCCTTTTGAGTAATCTTGAAATTACCCAGTGGCGTGTTTAGTCCTTCGCGCCCGGTTGAAAGCTGCGAAACACCGACCAGCACGCCACCTTTGTAAAAATATGCGCGCTGCTCTCCGAGACTGATCTTCACGGAAGGGCTTCCGCTAGAATTGTCCCCATCCCAATACGAGACGGTGTCGTGGGGGGGACCACCCTCAGCGTTGCCGTAAACGCCGCCGAGATACTGCGTCCGCGCAGAAAAGCGCGGATCCTCGCCACAACCGGTCACGAGAAAAAGCAGGACAATTGAGACAACTGGCAGCGAAATACGAAAGAGAGTACGAGCCATAGGGTTTTCGATGGCGTTCTTAATGCGCAACCTGCGCAAAAAGTCAAGCAGGGCGCGATGCTGTGAGTGTTGCGCACTGACAAACTGTAGTGGCAGCCCTGTCGGCTGCGGAGCTAAGGTAACTCGCATCGCGGATTTTTCGGAGGTCCACGGCTCGTTCACCGTCTTGCGAATGTCTTCCCGAGACGCGCAGATAATGCCAGTCCGGTTGGACCGAGGGACCTCACATAAGCTGTTTGATCACACAATCACGTCTGCGAGCCTCATAGCGCGACTGTGAGGTCCTTCGCTTCGCTCAGGATGACACGTGGTTTTATTTCGCGCCACACCACCGATCCACCCAATCGTTAACCGTCTTGTACCACAGCTGACTGTTCTGCGGCTTAAGTACCCAATGACCTTCGTCCGGGAAATACAACATCTTCGACGGCACCTTTAGCACTTGAAGCGTCGTGAAGAGATCGAACCCTTGAGATACGTCGAGTCGGTAATCGTTCTGACCGTGCACGACGAGCGTCGGCGTCTTGAAATTCTGTGCGTATTCGTGTGGCGACCATTTTCGATAAACGTCCCGTTTCTTCCAGGGCGGACCGCCGAATTCCCAATTCGCAAACCAAAGTTCCTCCGTCGTGCCATACGCTGACTCCGCGTTAAACATGCCGTCGTGCGACACAATGCATTTGAAACGGTTGGTGTGGCCTAATAACCAGTTGGCCATGTAACCGCCATAGCTCGCGCCAAGAGCGGCCTCGCGGTTCTTATCGATGAACGAATACGTCTTCTCCACGTAATCGAGCCCTTTCATCAGATCGACGTAGGGTTTGCCGCCCCAATCGCCGCTGATCGAATCGGTAAACCTTTGTCCGTAACCAGTCGAGCCGTGGAAATTGATCATCACCACCACGTAATTTCCGGTCGCGGCGAACAACTCCACGTTCCATCGATACGTCCACTCGTTTCCCCACGCCCCTTGCGGACCGCCGTGGAGCAAAAATTTCAGTGGATATTTCTTGTTCGGATCGAATCCCGGCGGTTTGACCATGAAACCTTGCACGTTTTCGTCATTCGCGCCCCTGAACGTGAACGATTCCAGCGGCTGCATGTCGATCTGCGACAACAACGCATCATTCATGTGCGTGACAGGCTTGAATGTTTGGCCGTGTGGTGTGCCGTTTGTGGTGGTTCTCGAGATCTCATTTGGTGCACCGATCGACATCTTGGAAAAAAACAGTGTGTCGGGAATCCAAGTCAGATCGTCAGCATGGATTTCCATCCCATCGGGCTGTAACGGGACAACAGAGTTGCTGCTGTTCGGCCGAGGGAATGCAGTTGTGACGTAAATCGGAGCCTGACCCTGATCTTCGCAGGAGAAGTAGATCGCGCCTGGGCCCCACCACGTGAAACTTCCGACCGAGCGATCAAAGTCGTTAGTCAGATCGCTCGTCTTTCCTGATTGTCGATCGTACATGAGGAGCCGCCATTTATCGGCTTCGAAGCCGGCGCGGGCTTGCGAGCGCCAGGCGAGATATTTTCCGTCCGGCGAATAGAGCGGCGTGGTGTCGGCGCCGGGACTGGTGGAAATTTTCTTTCCCGCAGTCGCGGGACCGCTGATCGGCACGGTGAAAATTTCGTTGTTGGTGCTGGTCGCTTCGACTTCATCGATGTTGCTGGTATAAGCGACCTCCTGGCCGTCGGGCGAGATCGCATACATGTCCTGACCGCCCAACGAGAATGGTGGCACATCGTGATCTCCCGGCGTGAGATCGCGCGGCTCCTGATTTGGAGGGGCGAGCTCCTGCGAGCCCGGTCCGAGCCGGACTGGCGAACTTCCCGGCGTCGCAGAGCTCCGCCCTCCAATTGGATTTGCGTCCGCGCTCACTACAAACAAATGGCTGCGCTTGAATTCGGTGAACGCGTTCCAATGCCGATAGAACAAGCGAGAAAAGATTTTCGCTTTCACTTTGCTCTTCTTCAGCTCTTCGTCTCGCTGTTTGTTGCACGCATCATCTTTGCAATCCGGATAAACCGCCGACACGAACACGATGTTCTTTCCATCCGGTGACCAGATCGCGCCGTCGGCGCCGGTCGAGATCGATGTAACTTGATGTGGTTTCCCAACCAGCTGCCCCGCTTCGGGGTCGAAATCGCACATCCAGATTTGCGTCGGATCAGTCGCTTTCGAGGACCAGATCAAGCGTTTGCCGTCCGGCGAAAATCGCGGCCGCTCCTCGTGATTCGGCGTTTGATTCAACCGCCGCGATTCACCGCCGCTGGCCGGCACGATCCATAAATGCGAAGTCTTCGTATTCGCTGCCAGATCGACATCTTCGCAATCGAACAAGACCCATTTCCCATCCGGCGACGGCACCGGCGCGCCGACGCGTTTCAGTGCCATCATCTCCTCGAAGGTGAAAGGATGCTTTTGCGATGCGGTCTGAGCGAACATTGAGCCCGCAAAGAGAAGGAAAATGCCAATAAATATTTTCATGACTTGAGCGTTTCCTATCTTGTCATGTCGAGCGGAGTCGAGACATCTCTAAATCTTTCAGAAATAATCAGAGATTCCTCTACTTCGGTCGGAATGACACTAAACTGCAGGCATGGCTCAAGTAACAATCGAACCAATCAAGAACGGCCCTTACATCGTAACAGGTGAAGTGGAGTTGGTGGACGCTGACGGAAACAAATATCCCGTGGAAAAACGAATGGCCCTTTGTCGCTGCGGCGCATCGACGGAGAAACCGTTTTGCGACGGCACACATTCCAAGATCGGTTTCCAAGCGGCAGAGAAAGCCGTCCCGGAATCGAAAGAATAGCCTTTGTCATTCCGAGCGAAGTCGAGGAATCTCTCGAATGAAATTTAGAATTGCGCTCGTACTCGCGTTCACATTCTTCAGCGCGACGCTCCGCGCTGAAAAAATTTCGCTCGTTGGCGGAACGGTGATCAATCCGGCTGACAGCGAAGTCCTGCCGAATGCAACGGTGGTGATCAACGGCGACAAAATCGAACGTGTCGCGATAGGCAAGCAAGACGCGGCGTCGCTCGGGAAACAAGTTGATTGTGCCGGCAAGTTCATTCTGCCGGGTTACATCGACACGCACGTTCACTTCTTTCAATCTGGCGATCTGTTCACGCGACCGGACGGCGCCGATCTGAATAGCGTTCGTCCATACAAGGACGAAGTCGCGTGGGTGAAGAGTCATTTGAACGACGTGTTCGCGCGCTCTCTGCGCTGCGGCATTACCAGCGTTGTTGATGTTGGCGGACCATTTTGGAATTTCGAGGTCCGGAAAACTGCGAACGCAACTGCCAAAGCGCCGCGAGTCGCAGTCGCGGGGCCATTAATTTCGAGCGTCTCGCGCGAAAAACTCGATCTTGGCGATCCGCCGATCGTCAAAATCGACACGCCCGATCAAGCGCGCGCTTTCGTGCGGAAACTGGCCGAACAAGAGCCGGATCTGGTCAAAATTTGGTACATCGTCGACAAGGATCATCCGGTCGAAAGTTTCCGGCCAATTGTGCGCGCGACGATTGAAGAAAGTCACGCGCACAAGCTTCGTGTCGCCGTGCACGCCACGGAATTGGAAACGGCACGCGCGGCAGTCGAAGAAGGCGCCGACGTGCTCGTTCACAGCGTGACCGACAAGCCAGTCGACGACGCGTTTGTAAAGCTGCTGAAAGATCGACACACGATTTTGTGTCCGACGCTTGTTGTCTTCGAGCGTTATGGCCGGACGTTTTCGCATCAGTTGAATCTTACGCCGGAGGAAAAAGCGTGGGGTAATCCGGAAGTGATCGCGTCGCTCGATGTTACCAAAATTCCGCAGGATAAATTACCTGACCGAATCAAGACGGCGTTAGCTAAACCAGATGAGGCAATGGATCGCATCAAGAAAACCTACGATGTGGCACTGCCGAATTTGAAAAGACTGGAAGATGCGGGCATCACCATTGCAGCGGGAACAGACGCGGGAAACGTCGGCACAATTCATGGCCCGGCGCTTTTCCGCGAATTTCAGTTGATGAAAGAAGCCGGACTGACGCCAATGCAGATTCTTCAATGCACCACCGCGAACGCAGCGAAACTCTTTGGCGGCGACACTGGCGCGCATATCGGCAAGGTCGAAAAGGGCTATTTTGCTGACCTCGTCATTCTCAATTCGAACCCCGTTGACGACATCGCGCACGCTTCCGATATCGCCATGATCGTGAAAAACGGCGTGCTTTATTCGGCTGATTCTATTTTGCACTGATGGCTGGTCGCATGCCTCTGCAGCTCGCCTGAAAGCGTTCCGGAGGAGATCTCAATCGTTGCAGCGGGCACCGCTGTCTCTACAGTTATTATGTCGTGCCTTCACTAGTGCTGGCATCCTCCTCGCCCAGGCGCGCTACGTTGCTTTCCGAGCGTGGATTTCATTTTGAAATCGCCAGACCGCGCGTTGCAGAAAAGTTCGATGCCACTCTTACGTTGCGGGAACTCACGTTGTGGAATGCTATTCGAAAAGGAATGTCCATCGCGCAGACGCGGCCCGACGCTGTCGTGCTGGCGGCTGACACGCTGGTGGCACTGGAGAATCAAATTATCGGTAAACCGACGGATTTGAGTGAGGCTGCCTCGATGCTCCAGAGCCTCAGTGGACGAACTCATGAGGTTTGTTCTACTGTGGCAATTTATCAACAGGCATCGGGAAGATCGGCGGTTTTTCACGATGTCTCGCGCGTTCGTTTTCGCCGTCTGAGCAACTCAACTATCGAGAATTATCTAGCGAAAGTGAATCCGCTGGATAAGGCCGGCGCCTATGCCGCGCAAGGAAAGGGCGCGGAGATCATCGCAAAAATCGACGGCTCATTCACAAACGTCGTCGGTCTGCCGATGGAGAAAACTGTCGCGGCGCTGGCCAAATTCGGAATACAGCCGAAATCTTAGATCAAGTGTTCGCGATTATCGGATCTGAGCCGGATCGTTTTGGTTTGCAAATTGTGCCTTGCTCGAATGAAGCGCACTGTCTTGCTCTTAGCGCGCATGAGGATCGAATGCGTAACAGCCGTGACGCCGCCGTGAGCCCGCACGCCGCGCAGCAGCGCGCTGTCACTGATTCCTGTCGCGCAGAAAAGGATGTTCTGGCCGTTCGCCAGATCGTCAGCTGAAAAGACGCGGTCGAGATCTTTCTTGTAACCTCCGTCGATGAGGCTTTTTCGTTCCTTTTCATCGCGCGGCCACATCTTGCATTGCATGTCGCCGCCGAGACACTTGATGCCAGCTGCAGCGAGCACCGCTTCGGGAGAGCCGCCGATGCCCATGTAAAGATCGACATCGGACTCGGGCAGCGACGGTGCGATGGCGGCAGCGATGTCGCCGTCGCCGATCATGCGCAACGACGCGCCTGCGGCACGAATTTGTTCGACGATTTCCTTGTGGCGCGGTCGGTCGAGCATCATCACCGCCACGTCCTGAACGCGTTTGTCCACCGCGTGTGCAACGATCGCCAACATCTCTGCGATTGGCATCTCAAGATGAAGTGAATCGCCGCGCTTTCTCATGTAGTCGATGACGCGCGGTCCGTAAGCCAGCTTCGACATGTAAAACGACGGCACATCCCGCAACGCGACCTTCACGCCTTTCTCCGGGCTCGCCGCCGCTATGCAACTGATGGAGTTCGGCGCGCCTTTGGAGATGTTGGTTGTCCCATCGATCGGATCGATGGCGATATCGAACCGCGGCGAACCGGGGACCCACGTGCCGAGATGTTCGCCTTTGAAAATGCCGGGTGCGTTGTCCTTGATTCCTTCGCCGATGACGACTTCGCCGCAAATGTTCATGAGGTCGAACATGCCGCGCATCGCGTCACAGGCGGCGGCATCGGCGGCTTCCTTGTCGCCGCGTCCGAGCCAGCGGAGCGAATTGAGAGCTGCCGCTTCAGTCGCGCGGACGAAGTCGAACTCAATGATGCGTTCGATGTCGTGGTAACTAACTTTCGGAAGTCGGTGCATCGGAGAGCGCTAATTTTCCCACAGTTCGGAATTTTTGAAAGTTTGGGCTTCGGGCACCGAACTC
>DASZGW010000072.1:0-8226 GCA_035938475.1 Candidatus Udaeobacter sp. | reverse complement strand
GGTATTCGAAATCAACCGTAACTTTCGTAACGAAGGTATTTCCAGAAAACACAATCCCGAATTCACAATGCTCGAAGCTTATTGGGCGTATGCCGATTTTGAAAAGATGGCGAATCTCACTGAAGAACTGATTTGTTATCTCGCCGAGAAAATCTGCGGTTCGCTAACAATCGAGCATCGAGACGCCGAGGAAAAAGTTGCTCGCACGATCAACCTGAAACGGCCCTGGCGCCGTGCGCGCTATCACGATTTGGTGCGGGAAGTTGTCGGCAAGGATTGGTTTGAGCTCTCCAGAGAACAACGGCGCGATCGGGCCACGAATGAATTCAAATTGGAAATCCTCCCTCAACTGGCCGATTTCGAAGTGACGCAGCACGTATTTGAAAAACTAATTGAAGAAAAGACGATCGATCCGCTGTTTGTCACGCACTGTCCGAAAGAGTTGGTGCCGCTGGCAAAACAAAACGCGGCAGACGACTCGCTGGTCGACGTTTTCGAACTGATCATTAACGGAGCGGAGATCGCGCCTGGTTACAGCGAGTTAAACGATCCCCTCGTGCAGCGGCAGCGGCTGCTTGAACAGGCGGGCGAAGAGAAACAAAAGATTGACGAGGAATTTCTCCTCGCACTTGAACATGGCATGCCGCCCGCCGGCGGCGTCGGCATTGGAATCGATCGGCTCACGATGCTGCTCACCGGGGCAGACTCGATTCGGGACGTAATCCTTTTTCCTCTACTGCGACCGAAGAAGCTGTAGCTGTCGCTCTGTGAGCGACGTATCTATTACCACGTCAGCATGGCGCTTCGCAGAGCTAAGCGGCTACAACAAAGCCCAGGCTCAACCACGTTCCAAATCAAAAGTGACCTTTGCGTTGATGCGGAAGTTTGTGACTTTCCCGTCGTCTACTTCAGCGGTGAATTCCTTGATGTAAATCGAGCGAACGTTCCGCAACGTCTTTGCGGCTTCTTTCACCGCACCTTGCGCGGCATCCTCCCAGCTCTTCGGCGATTGTGACATCAGTTCGATAACTTTAACGACTTTGGCCATGGTGATTTATTCTCCTTCACTTATTTTATCGCAGGCGGAGCGCAAGCTGCGTGTTTTTTGATCTTCCAATCGGTTTGCCGCGTCCTAGCGTGGGACAAGTTTATTTGGAATGCGGAGTTGCTACGACGAGCGCAATCCCGCCCAGCACAGCAACAGAGGCGAGCATGTAACGCACCGTGATTGGTTCACCGAGTAACAGTATTCCGCCAGTAGCAGCCAACACCGGAACGCTGAGTTGAACAGTCGCGGCGCTGGCAGTTTTCAGCCCGGGTAGAGCGCTGTACCAAATTACATAACCAAGACCTGATGTAACCGCGCCCGATGTTATGGCGTAGGTGATCCCAGCAAGATTGTAATTTGTCCATGGAAGGAAGATGATGCTGAGAGCAACCGCGAACGGAACCGCGCGGACAAAATTTCCGGCCGTGACGCTTGCCGGATTCCGTTCTTTGCCGCGCAGTGAATAAATGCCCCAGGCTAAACCGGCCCCTAACATCAGGATCGAACCAATTAATGGCGGAGCGGAAAGTCCGGGGAATACAAGCACAACGACTCCGGTAACCGCAACGATGAAACCGACAATTTGGATCGTGTTTAATCGCTCTCCCTTGTGCAGTCCCTGGAGAATCATCGTGGCCTGAACCGCCCCAAACAAAAGCAAAGCGCCGGTTCCGGCTGAAAGAGACGTATACGCGAATGAAAAGCCTGCCGCGTAAGCGAATAGCGCGACCGCTGAAATCCAGTTGCCATATCGAAGTGACGAACAGCCCGTGACAGGTGCCGAGTTAGAAAAGCTGTCGACCAGAG
Source organism: Candidatus Udaeobacter sp. (assembly GCA_035938475.1). Lineage (GTDB taxonomy): Bacteria > Verrucomicrobiota > Verrucomicrobiia > Chthoniobacterales > UBA10450 > Udaeobacter. The sequence goes on along the minus strand of DASZGW010000072.1, from coordinate 6,371 downwards.
GAGTAGCGGTTGTGTTGATTGTCAGCATCTTTCGAACGCTTATGATGAGGCAGAGCGCCAGGGCCCCGGAGAAAATGCGAACGAACGTGAAAGTGGCGGGATCGATGCTGCTTTCCTTCAATGCGGCTCGGCATAAGAGCGAATTGCTGGCGAAGGCAATCATTGCCAGCAGCGTGAGAATGAAAATTCGCGCACTACTCATGGAAGAGAACTTCCAATCTCGAATTTAACGGCAACGTACTCGGCATTGCGCGCCGTTTTCATTGCCGCGTAGCGCAAAGGATAGCCTGCTACTCGATCTTTTCCCAGAACCCGCGGCGATTCGGAATATTTGGGAAAACAAGTTGGCCCTGGTAAAAAGTGAACGGGCTGGAGCGGTCGTTGCCGCCGAACGATAACGTCAGCGTTTTACCTTCGACGCTCCAATGACCTGTCACAGGCTCCCTGCGTTCGTAGGCCGTTGCGGTCCAGTTCTCAACGGTGCCATCGACATGAAGGACGAGATGCTCGTCTATCGGGCCCGTATAGCCGATCGTAGTTTTTCGCCAATGACCGACCAATGCGCTCGTATTTTCCGAAGAGGGTGCACTTGACTCTTGAAATCTGATGATCCCTGAATCGGCAGCCTCTATTGAAAAGCCAGCGAAGGCGAAAGCAACACAGGGCACAAGCCATGTGATTTTTCGGGAAACGTGTTTTATTCTCATGGGAGCCTCCGCACCGAGTCTGACAAGATCACCAACTGGTGACAACTCTATTCGAGGTTTGTTGCGCGACCTTGAACTCGAACTGATGTTCAGTGGGTAACGTGAAAATTCCGACAATTATAGAGCGAGGACGGTTTCCTTCACCGGCTCCTGCGCCGCAGGCGCTGGCATGGGATGGTCGCAAACTGTGGATGGGTTCGCGCGATCTGCGCCGAATTTATGTGATCGATCCGCAGAAGTGGGAAGTGCTCGACGAAAAGGAGCCGCCTGGCATCCCATGGGCGGCTGTTGCGACGAACGGGACGCTTCGTTTTACGATCGGCGAAGGTCCGAATGACGATCGTTACATTCGTAGATTCGCTCCGGAGACCGGCTTTTCGGAGCAGGATAAGATCGCGTGCCCGGAATTTACCGGCTCATACCTCAGCTACGACGGCGACCATCTGTACCTGAGTCAATGGTACAAACATCGCATTCTCAAGCTGGACGCGAATGGCAAAATCATCCGCGTTATCCACATCGGTGCCGAAGTTTCAGGCCACGCGTTTGTTGATCGAATGATCTACGTCTTGCGCGGGACCGAACAGACCGGTGAGAGCTGGACCATCGCGCGACTCGATCCGCGAAAGGAAAAACCAGAGGTTAAAGACATTGCGGTCGTGCCGTTTGCATGCCGCTCGCTCACTTTCGATGGCGAACTCTTTTGGTCGAATTATCGCACGAAGGACACGATCATTTCATTTGTTCTTCCGAGTTGAAGACGCTTTGTGATTCGTGGGCCGCCGCTAGGGCGTGCGAGGCCCGATTTTCTGAGTGATTTCGTTGACTAATGGTCGCAGAGCTGAGGCAATCAGATCATCGGGTCGCTGGTGGACGATGCTGCCCGATAGCCGCACTGAGTACCGGGTTCGTCCGAGGTGTGCAAGCTGAACGAGGGACGCAGGCGGTTGCTTAAATCTAGAAATGTTTGTTGGGCATTACAGTGTTGCTTTCGCGGCTAAGAGTGAGAAGAACAAAATTCCGCTCTGGGTTTTATTCATTGCGGTTCAGTTTCTCGATTACATCTGGGCGACTCTTGTGCTGCTTGGGATTGAGAAGCTGCGCGTGATAAAAGGGTTTACGGCGGGCAGCATGCTCGACTCGTATTTCCACCCGTATTCCCACAGCTTGATTGCGGCGATCGCGTGGTCATGCATTGCCGGTCTTGCTTACAAGATGTTTTGCGGCCGACACCCATTCGACTCCGCTCAGGGCATGCTCCGCCTGTACAGGAAAAACGCTGCTTTTATCGTAGGCGCAGCTGTTTTCTCGCATTGGATTCTCGACCTGATCGCGCATCCGCGTGATCTCGCGATCTACGACAACACGTGGAAAGTGGGTTTTGGTTTGTGGAATTATCGGGATCCCGAGTTTGCGTTGGAAATCGGGCTGCTCGGCGCCGGGATCATGCTTTACCTGCTGCGAAATGCGATGCCGGCAATTCGTAAAGGAGCCGTGATCGCTTTCGGAGTTGCCCTCGTTGTCATCCAGATAGGTGACACGTACGTGCCTCGCAATCCGTTGACAGATAAGGCCACTGTCATGGGCGTTTGGCTTTTCTATACGCTCTTTGTCGTTGTCGCTTTCTTGATAGAGAAAATCGGAAGTCGGCGGCAAACTAATGCACCGTGATCGTGATTGTTTTCGGCGTCTCGGGAGCAGGGAAAACTACGATTGGCAAACTGCTCGCCGAAGAGCTTGGCTGGCGGTTTTCTGAAGCGGATGATTTTCATCCACGCGCTAATATCGAGAAGATGCATAGCGGTCATCCGCTCACGGACGAAGACCGTTGGCCATGGCTGGAACGTTTGCTCGAGCAGATTATGCGTTCTCTTGCAGCAAAAGAAAACGTGGTGCTTGCGTGCTCTGCATTGAAACGGGCGTATCGGGAGCGCTTACGCGTCAGCGACGACGTGAAGTTTGTATTTCTGCGCGGAGATTACGCGCTTATTGAACGACAACTCCGTCGCAGACGCGGTCATTTCATGAATCCTGCTTTGTTGCAAAGTCAGTTTGCCGATTTAGAGGAACCGGAGCCGGACGAAGATGCAATAACGATCGAATTGGGATGGACTCCGGAAGAGCTCGTCGAGGAAATCAAAGCGAAGTTGAAGTTGAGAACGACAGTTTCCTAGTCGTCGCAAAAAAATGCCACAATCGGCGCGCTGCGCTGTCTATGTTTAGTGTTTTGGAAAGGCGTGTTGCGCTTACCTGTCATGTTGAGCGAAGCGAAACATCTCTGGTTTTGCCTTGCCGTGCGGTCGAAGAAATGATTAGAGATTCTTCGCTTCGCTCAGAATGACAAGGAGGGAATCTCGACAATCTTAAACAGACTTGCAGCGCGCCGGCCCTACCATAGCGCATCGTAACGCTACGAAGCCGTCGGTCCGTAATAAAGATTGTCGCTCTCGACGTTGAAGAGTCGATTCCAGCGCGCGCGATAATTCTCAAACGCGATCTGCGCTGCCAGTTGCATCAGCTGTTCCTCGGAAAATTGATTGCGCAAACGCGCGTACAAGTCGTCAGAAACATCCGACGGCGTGTTGGTCAGCGCGTCAGCCAGTTCAATGACGAATCGTTCCGTCTCATTGAGGGGCGTCAAATCGTTGCCGGGAACAGCTCGCAGTTTCTCATCGCTCAAGCCTGCTTTTCTGCCCACGGCAGAATTGATGTCTACTCAGGAGGGACAACCAATACGCGCTGCAGCGCGAATTTTTCCCAATTGAATGTGGCGCAATGAGATTAATCGTTTTCGGCCGAGAGCGGCTTCCATCGCAATCCCACCCCACACGAGACCCGGCAAACGCATCTGCACTTTCGCAGGCGTAAGATCTTTTCCGAACATTCTGTGCATGACTCCGTAGAACCAGCGCAGATGCCACGGCGCCTGCTTTTTCTCCAAACCAGAAACTCGGGCCATGACTAATCCGTATCGTTCTGCGCAATGCGTTCGGTCTTAACAGCCGAAAGCATCTGGTTCTTTACACGTGTGCTGGTTTTCTTAGCGAAACGAGTCTGTTCACGAGGCCGTTTGTCGCCTTTTCCAAAAACATTCCCCACGCGCTGAGCGCAGCGAGAGTTGGCACGCAGATCAGAAGGAATACCCAGATCGGCACTTCGCGAATGCGCAGTCCCAGCCAGATGACATAGGGTTGGTGAATGAGGTACAAGCCATACGAATAGAGTCCAACGAGAGCGAAGAGTTTCGCAGGCTCTTTGAATACCGAAATGATTCCAGCGATGCCGACGATTTCGAGCAAGCAACATGTGCCGGTAGCAAAATCGACAAAAATGTACTGGTAGAGGCCGTTGTACAGCTGCAGCGCTGCAGGGTAGAGTACCAGGCCAAGAACTAGTCCCGCTCCGCGAAGTAAAAACCACTCCACGCGTGCAGTTGATCCTGTGTGCCACATGGCGAGCGACATTCCCAGCGCGAACTCAGGCAAGCGACAGATTGCGAAACCACCTAGGACCCAGAGGCCATTTTGCTGCCAGACGACAAGCAACATGTAACGCGCGAAAAATCCGGCAGCGCACGCAACTAGCAAAAACCACCAGGGACCAACGCGGCGCGCCGTGAGGAAAAGCAGCGGAAAAATCAGGTAAAACTGGATTAGCATGGAGAAGTACCACCACGCTGCGTTGAGGTACATGAAATTCATCTCAATATCGATGAAGCGCAGGCCGAGCAGGCTCAGGATGATGCGGTCGTCCACTGGTTCCAGTCGGGCAACGAATGGCGAGAGAAGATAAACCAAATGCGCCATCCAGTACATCGGATAGAGCCGCAGAAACCGCGCTCGATACCAGACCCCCCATCCGATCGCGCCGGATTCGGCACGCTGCATGGTTGATTGCATCAGAGTCCAACCGCTCAGGATAATGAAAACGCCGACAGCATGGAAACCAAGTCCTGAGACTTTGAACCAGACCAATCTCAGAATAGTGAGAAGGCTCGCCGCAAGGTTACTCCAATCGGATGCTGGAAGGACGCCGTACTGAAAATATGTCCGGAAAAAATGAAAGTAAGCGACGAAAAGAATTGCCAGCCCCTTTGAAATGTCGATCCAAACGAGCCGCTTCATCGCATCGGGTTAACAGGGAAAAGTCATCCAGGTCAAGACGCTCGACGACGTGAACACTGCCCGGACGGGAGTCTACTAAGACGCCTGCGAACCAACCATGGTGGCGGATCGCGTAGTGCTTCCGGCGAGCGCGAGGATCACATCGGTCTTCGCGATCGTGCCGATTAAACGTTTCGTTGCCGAATCATTAACCACTGGCAATCGCTCGCCATCGTGGTGCTTGAAACGCTCGAGCGCTTCGAGCAGTGACGCGTCAGGTCGGACTACCGGGATGGAATCGAGCAGGACGTCTCCCGCAATAACGACTTTCGCGAGCTCCGGCGTATTCAGGTAATTTTTGACGTCGTGTAGCGATACCGCACCGATAAACCGATCGTGATCGACCACGTAGAGGTAATTGAACCGGGTTGCGACGAATTTCTCGGCGATCTCTGAAAAACCCGCTCTGGGCGAAATGGTCAGTGGGCTTGGTTTCATAATGTCATGCACGTGAAGTTCCGCCAGCTGCTTGCGATAATCGCCCGCGCCTTTTCGTTTCAGCGCTTCAGCATAAATCGACTGTTTCTCGATGCTGGCGGACGTGTAATAGGCAACGACGCACGCCAACATCAGCGGGAGAATGATCTGATAATCGAGTGTGATCTCGAAGATCATGATGATAGCCATGATCGGCGCATGCGTGGCGGCCGCGAGAAATGCGCCCATGCCGACAAGTGCGAACGCGCTCGGATTGACCTCGAGGTGGCCAAGAACGTGCTGTGTACAACTCCCGAACAGAAATCCAAAACTGGCGCCGATGAAAAGCGTTGGCGTGAAAACGCCGCCAACTGCGCCGGAACCAAACGTCGCAGTAGTAGCAAGGATTTTAAAAATGAGGATGATGGCGAGCGTTTGCCACACCCATTCGCCCCGCAAGATCCCACTTACCGTGCTGTAACCGTTACCGCAGACCTGTGGGTAGAATACAGCCAGCACTCCTACGATTAAACCGCCAGCGCACATCTTTACGTACACTGGCGCCGCGATGCGCCCGGTCCATTCTTCGCTAAAACGCAACAGCCGTATAAACCACGGCGCGAGCAGACCCGCACTGAGACCGAGCAATAAGTATGGCAGAATTTCCCAGTTGTGGTTAAGTCGAAACGCCGGAATGGCGTAAAGTGGATCTGCGCCGAGGAACGCACGTACGGTTAACGTGGCGATGACCGACGAGAAAACGAGAGGGCCGAAGATTTCCATGGCCACGGAGCCAAGGACGATCTCGGCGACAAACACCGCCCCGGCGATCGGGGCATTGTAAGCCGAGGCGATCCCTGCGGCCGCACCGCAGCCGACGAGCAATCGCAGGCGCGGAGTAGACCATTTTCTTATTCGCCCGGCGAGAGAAGCCGCGAGCGCTGAAAGCTGAACCAGTGGCCCCTCGCGCCCGATCGATCCACCGGAAGCGATAGTGAAAAGTGCGGAGAGACACTTGAGCAGCGTGCGTCGCGCGGCGATCTTCCCATCACCAAGCACAACAGCTTCCATGTAGTCGGTCGTT
>DASZGW010000071.1:0-10718 GCA_035938475.1 Candidatus Udaeobacter sp. | reverse complement strand
TTGTCTTGCGATTTTGGTTTCTCCTCTTCGAGCAGTGAAAACGGCGGGACTTTCTCGGCCTTCCCACCAGATTTTTGAATCGCTGCCTCAAGTGGTTGCCCGGACTGCTTCGCTTCGCGTAATTGTTGAACGACCTCTGCTGCTTTCGTCGACATCAGCTCGCGCGCCTTCGACTTCTTGATCGTCTCCACAACTTTCGGCTTCGCTTCTTCGAGTGTGAGAGGACGCGATTCAGTAATTCCTGCGAGATGCAAGATATAAAATCCATCCGCAACCTGAATGGGATCGCTGTTAGGCTCCTGCATTGAAACCTTGAAAGTTGCGGCGCCAAGTTGCGCATCGACTTTCAACTGCGGATCAGGCTCTGCTTTGGCAAATTCGCCGGTCTCGTGTAGCGGCAACTTAAGCTTCTCAGCGGCCTGCTTGAAATCTGCCCCTTTTTCTAACAGCGCCTGTGTAAAATCAGTCGCGCGGTCGGAAAGCTTTTGCAAAGCCTCGATGCGCTCTTTTCCAGTTAATTTCTTTTCCTCATCGGTGAAGGCTAGGCTGACAAATTCGACCTTGCGTTTTTCATCAGTTTTAAGCTCAGCCTTATGGGCGTCATAATGCTTCTGCACATCCTCATCGCCAACTTGGATGTCCTTACTCAAATCGGCGGATTGAAAACGAATAATGCTGACAAATAGCGTGTCGTGACCGCGCTCAAAATTTTCATCGAGTTCGCCTTTGGGAACTGTGACGCCGGCGGCTAAAAGCTGTTTGATCTGATTCAACGACAGCTGGTCTCGGACCAGTTGCTCGACATGCTCTTCAGCAAGACCCATAGGTGCCAACGCATTCTGCGCGAAATCGGTGAACTTTTTCATGTCGAATCCCGAATCGCCTTGGAACGCTGGCAACGTGCGCACAACTTCCGCAATTTCAGAGTAACCTGGACGAATACCCAGCCGAGCGGCTTCATGCCGAAGGACCAAAAGATTAACAACGAATTGGACCGCAACCTGGTTCGGATTCTGGCCGGCACCGGCCGTCAGCGCCTGCACAAAATCGGACATACCGAGCGCCTGCGCCAGAGTGAGCAGGCGCACCGTTTGCTGCGCCTCCAGAATCGAAACGTTCCGATCATAAATGCGAGCAAACCGATCGGAGCGCATCGCGCCGTAATCCGGCGTCTTCACGAAATAGAAGATGAACGGAATCGCCAGAATCGCGATGACGATCATCAACCAGTCTTTGTGCCTCCGCAGTAACTTCATCATAACGGGAAAATTGTAGCGGCGGCGAAGCTCAGCCGCAAATTGCGGCGAGAAATCCCAAATCCCAAGCTCCAAAATCCAAGGAAATCCCGGGCTCCAACGCTCAAATCAATCACGCATTACTTTGGGATTCGGTTGATTGGAATCTATTTGGGATTTGGAGCTGCTTCGGATTGCAACAACCTCGCCGTTTCTCGAATCATCTCCCAAGCCCTTCGCAGGTGCTCCTCCGTCGTCAGCACGTTGCCCAGACCAATTCGTATCACCGTTCGATCACGTAATTTCGTTTGCGTGAGGTAAGCGCGACCGCTCGAATTGATTTTTTCGACGATCTCACTGTTTAGCTGGTCGATTTCGTCTCCTGTTGTAGCCGGGGCCGCTGACCGCGATCCGGCGTCACCGACGCCGGCTACAGCACCAACAAAACGAAAACAGACGACGCCCATACTCACCGGCGCCGCAAGCTCAAAGCGATTGTCGGTTTTTATCCATCCAGCTAAAACATTCGCGAGCCGGATACACTCTCGCAGACGGGCTGCGATTCCTTCCCGGCCAAAGCTGCGAAAGATCACCCACGCTTTTAGCGCGCGAAACCGGCGGCCAAGCTGCACGCCGTAGTCCATGTAATTCTTCTGCGCCTCGACTGTGTCGCCGCGCAAATATTCAGGCACAAGCGTGAAGACGCGTCGCAGCCTCTCGAGATCGCGTACGTACAGCACGCTGAAATCGAGCGGCACGAAAAGCGACTTGTGCGGATTGATGATGACCGAATCGGCGTCGCTCCAACCTTCGGTGATCCATTTGTACTCCGGAAGAATTGCGAACCCGCCGCCATAAGCCGCGTCGATGTGGAGCCAAACTTTTTCTTCACGACAAAGCCCAGCCAGCTCAGCGATCGGGTCGACACTGGCCGTCGAAGTTGTGCCAGCTGTCGCGATGACAGCCATCGGCTTGAAACCTGATTGTCGATCCACTGCGATCATTTTGCGGAGGAGCGGAATCTCCATTCGGAATTCGCCGTCACTGGGAACGCGCCGCACATTTTCTTCGCCGATGCCGAGCGCGATAGCGGCTTTTTCCGCCGCGTTGTGCGCTTGATCGGAAGCGTAAATGCGAAGACACGGAAGATCGGCGCGCCCAGCGAGCCCGCGTTTGCGCACGAACGGCACGGCTTCTTCCCGAGCGACCGCCAGCGCATGCATAATGCCAACTGAGGCGGTGTCATAAACCACTCCATCAAAGTCCTTCGGCAGACCGACCCATTGCCGAATCCAATCGATCACAACGGTTTCAACTTCTGTCGCAGCCGGGCAGGTGCGCCACGTCATCGCGTTCACATTTAACGGCGCGCTAAGGATTTCGCCGAGAATTCCAGGCGCCGTGGTCGTCCAGCCAAAGTATCCGAGGAACATCGGATGACTCCAGTGCACCATACCAGGGACGATGACCTGATCGATGTCACTCAGAATTTTGTCGAACGCTTCACCTTGTTCGGGTGGCTTCGCAGGAAGGGCGGCGAGAATCGCGCCCGGCTTGTCGTTAGGCGCGACGCGCAGCGATTCTATATCTTGGCGAAAATCCGCAATCCAATCCGCTAGCTCGTGCAACTGTCTGCGGAATTCTTCGGGTGGAGTATCACCGGGCGTTGGTCGCTTATTCATTAATCAGAACAGAAGATTATCCCGGTTCTCGCCACAAGCATGCGTTGAGAACAAAATCATCGGCACCTTGCCGATCTTCTGTGGTGGCAGCTGTGCCGTCTGCCCTCTGAAAATTTGCAGGCGACACGCCTGCCACTACACCAGGGGTTCTGTCGGGCATTGAATGTTGATTTGCTAAAAAGCAAAGCCAAAACTGAAATGGAACGCGCCGAAATCTTCATCGGGACGCGGATCGGGATTGACGCCGTAGTCGAGACGAATCGGACCGACTGGCAGCTTGTAGCGCAAGCCCGCTCCCATGGCATAGCGCATATCGCTTAAGCCAATGTCCTCTGACGACGGCAAAAGATTACCGGCATCGGTGAAGACTGCGCCCTGTAGTTCCCCTAAAATTGGGAATGTGTACTCAACGTTGAACACGGTGTAGAATTCTCCACCAACGGGATGACCGTGATTATCGTGCGGGCCAAGATCCCGTTCACCGAAGCTCCGCACGGTTGTGGCGCCGCCATTGAAAAAACGTTCGTCGATGGGAATCGCAGTCGCTTCTCCGGAGCCGCTGCTTGTCAGTGAATGAATAATGCCGACGCGAGCGCCGAACGCGATCGAGGATTGATGGAACCATCGCTGGAAAGGAGTACCGGTAGATTGGTCTTCTACTACGCCCGGGGTGAGTGGCTTTGGCCCAAGTGGAAGATAGTACCCGACGCGCATCGTGCCTCGGATGAACTCGATATCACTTCCCAAAGCGCTCGAAGCCAGATCGAGTGTGTTGGCGATGAGAAACCCGCGGGGATTTACGTACGGGCTCTCACGCAAATCAAGTGTGTTCGTGAGCCCGATTGTGTTCACGAGATAATTAGTCGTCGACCCGAGGAGAAATTCCGGCTTGATCTCAGAGTCGGTGATTTTCACGTGACGCGCGGAGAAGACCAGCGCCGCCTGGTCGTATTTGGTGATTTTACGGCTAAGTTCGAATCGCCCACCCAATTCAAATTTTGTGTACCCGTCGTAGTCAAACGTCAGGGCGAACGTTCGTGCGGTGAACTGGAAATCGGTGTCAAGAAAGAACGGATCCTGGTACAGAATTTCGCCTTTGTAACTGCGCTGTGAGACTTCGATCGTTGCCGACCCCGCGCGACCAGTGCCGAACAGATCGCGATCGCCAATCTGCGCGCCGGCGAGCGCGCCTTCGTAAGTATCGAATCCGAGCCAAGAACCAAACTCCTTGCTCTTGGCTTCCTCGGCGGAAATGTCGAGTCGCAACAAATGCCCATCTATCGGCACTGGCTTGATTTGCAGCACATTGAACAATCCGGTCTTCATCAGAGTGCGAAATCGCTCATCGAGAACGTCCGGACTGTACGTTTTCCCACTCAATCTGGTAAACCGCTTCGTCACAAAACTGGGATTGAGTCGAGTCAGCCCGTTCACTGTCACACCATCGAAGTAGTAAACGGGTCCAGGCGATGCCACGATTTGCACCGGGACTCGTCCATTCACTGCTTCATCCGGCGCGCCGGTGGCCGCGACCTTGGCGTCGTAATAGCCGCGCGCCTTGAAATATGCCTCAAGACGCCGCGGAATATCTTCGACGCGCGTGTCGGTGTAAGGGCTCTGTAACAAATCAGCCATCTGTCCCCGAAGCGCCTCTGCACCGTAAATGATGCGGCCGTTAAATCCGATGGTGCCGAAAAAATATTGTCGGCCCTCATGAATCGGAACGACGACGTCAACCTCGCTACTTTGCGCCTGAAATTTGTAACGCGGCGGATCCACTACGGCGCCTAAGAAACCTTCTGCGATGTAAAAGCGGTGTACCAGCTGCGTCCCCTCCTCCATGTCGGTCGCAACGAATGGTAATCTTTTCTCCAACCTCGAATACCGCTCCCGCGTCGGCCCCACCATATATTCAAACAGCTTGTCCGCTGGTTCTTTTGCGTTTCCTTCGAACAGGACAGTTCGCAGCATGAACCGCGGGCCTTCCGTAATATCGAGACGCAATCGATCAGTTGATTCAATTACGTAGTGGACGTTCACCTTGGCGTAGCCGTGTTTTCGATAGAAAACCTCCACGAAAAAGGCCAGATCGTCGGCTCGCGCGGGGCTTAATCCAAATTGCTCAATCGTGGTGATCTCTTCCCTCAGGGCCACGCGTAATTCCTTTTCGTCGAAAGCCCGCTGACCACGAAATTCGATACTGCTCGTCCGCTTCGCGAGTCTTTCCTGTTCCTTGACGACGGCTTGCCGGGCTTTCTGTCGCTCCTCAGGTCGCGCAACGTCGACTGCAGTCTGCGCTGCGACTTTAAACGCAAGGGCCAGGCTTCCAAGAGAGAAAAGGAGGCCGCGCTGCATCTTAGAGATCCTAGCGAAACCGAATAAGATATTTTAGTTTGCCTCGAAAATCGCCGCGAACGCCGACATCGCCGGTGAGCACAAAATGATCGTCGATTTTGAAGCGCACAGTTGCTTGCTGTTGACCCGTTCGTGGGTCAATCGTCCCTAAATTCAGATCCAGCCGGTTGAATACTGTGTTGCTTTCGGTTGGCTCGCCTTTCTTGACGATCTTCCGGTAAAGTTGCTGCACTAGTAACATCGCCGCCCGCCCAGCCAGTACGTTGCCAGTCGAAAGTTCCTGTCTCGTCGCGCCAGTGGCGATCAAAGAAATAATTTCCTCCTGCGGCAATGGCGGTTCGCTCGTGAAAATGGCCTGCGGCGCAAGCACAGTTCCGTAAACATAAACGCGCACCGTGTAATCGCGGATTACCGAAGTGCCATGCAGCTCCAGCTTCGGGTTCATTGAATCGCTCGGGTCAAAATAAAGAAAGCCTTGGGAAACCTGCAGCCGGCTGAATGGTAGGGTTGCTTCGACATTTTCCAGACGCACCGTTCCCTGCAATTCAGGGAGAAGCCCGGTTCCCCCGAGCTTTAGGTCAGCAGTCGCCCCACCGGTCGCCAGGTTCCCGCGAATCAGCACCGGATCTTTTGTTTTAATCGCAATATTTAATTTCCAATCGCGGAGTGGCGGGTTCGGGAAAGAAAATTGCGGGCGCTCCGATGGCGGCTCCGGCGCGGGCCTGCCTGGCAGGCCGATGGGAATAAGATCGATGTTTTTCAAAATATGACTGTTTGTCATTGCGACGTTGCCGCTGACTGTTGCGGTCGCGATTGGGCCGGTCACCGTTATGTCTGCGTCCGCGCGGGCGGTAAGCGTGTCGTTTCGCGCAACCAACACGCTGTCGGCTTTCAATTTTAAATCCAGAGTCGGTTCAGTCAGCTTTGGAAAAGTGACGCGGCCATTCATTGTAAAAGGGCCCCCGGCTAGATCACCACCGAACCGTTCCAGACTGAGAGCATTTCGCGCGAAGCTTAACCGCGCACTAAAATTCGTTAGCGCCGGGATCGTCGCATTTGTAAAACGCGCTACGTTCACGGTGACGTCCCCTGCCCCGCTAAACACCGGTTTACCGATCGTCCCTCTTACATCAACATCCAACCCAAGATCGCCATCAAGTTGCTCGAGCTCCGGAACAAATTGCCGAACAAAATTAACAGAACTGCGTGGCAGACGCGCTTTTGCTGTGATGGGCGTGTCGTCTGGCAATTTCCGGGCGCGGGCAATCTTCGGAATATCAAAAGGCATCTCCGCGTTTAACTCGAGAGGCTGAATTCGCGCTTGTTGCAGTTTGCCTAAAACTGTCAGGCGATCGTGCACGGCCTGCGCCTTCAGGTCAAAGGTTGCCGGCTCCATTTTCGGCCAGCGATCATTTCGCAAATCCCGCATCTGCAAGTTGAGACTCGCGTTCAAATCTCCGATTGTCCCGTCTGCGTCGAGTCTCGCGTTCAGCGTACCAGATGTCCCCGCTTTGATCCCGAGATCGGTAAACAATTTTTTTAGATCAAGGTTTTCCGACTGAATTGCGGCGAACACTTTGCCAGACGACGGAATGGCTTCGGCGTTCGTCCCGAGATTTCTCCACACAAGCGGGAAAGACAGGTAGCCCGACGCGAACCTTGCCTGGCCTTGATCGAGTTGAACCCTGGTTATCTCGAGCGTCTCGCCCTTTGCCCGCGCGACTGCCTGAAAATCCGTGTTGCCGCTAGCGAAAAAAATGATTGGCACATCAAGGCCTTCGGGCGAATAGGACGCATCGATATTCGCCCGGAGCGATCGCGCATCTCCGTAGCGTCCCTTCTCCAGGACAAGCTTCAGTTTGCCTGAATTCTTCCAAGGAGCGACCCCGAAGGCTTTCGGGGCCGATTTCGAATACGTGGGCTGGGAACCCGTCATCCCTTGACCCTCGCCTTCCCAGTCAAGTGTGACGGAACCCGCTAATTCATTTTGATTTCCAAAAGTGCGAAGCAGAGGCTGAAGCGTCGATAAGTTCGCTACGCTTGCGGAAATCTTGCCGTTGTATTGATAAGGCTGGCGCAAATTCAGCATTCCGGTCGCGTTAAAGAAATCCGAATCGTTCAGACTCGCCCTGCAATCGTTTAGATACACGACGCTATTAGAAATCGAACATTGCGTGCTGAGCTCGTGGAAAACCAGGTCCCGCATCTTAAGGTTTGATCCCGAAATCGACACCTGCCCGTTTGCTGTTTGCTGTTTCCATTCGATCTGCGCCGTCAGTTGCAATGGCCCAATCAATTTGTTAGGCGAATCTTTAATCCAGAAATCCCCGGCTTCGGGCGCGTTGAGCGCAACATCCAGTTCTGCGGGTTGCGAAGAGGCCTTACCAACTTCTATTGGAAGCCTGTAGCGGCCGCGAACATTTAGCTCGTTTTGATTTCGCCGCAGACTCAACCGGTCAAGCCCGAGAATATCATCGCCGCCATTTAGCGATCCTTCTATCGAATCGATGATGACATCCCGATAGTGTATGCCGGCCAAATCGAACTCCATTGCAGTGCGAAGGCCCGCGAACCAGGGCCTTTTAGTATCGGCGCGCGCAATGCCCTTGGACGCGCGCAGCGTACAATTCAGCTTGTCAACTGTTCCATCCGGAAATCCGACTGCGTTCGCAATCACCCCAAGAGTTGCGTTTACGTTCGCATTGGCAATGTCGATCTTGCCGGTGAACTGAGCCGAGCCAGTCAATTGCACACGTGTTTCAGTCGTTAGTCGTTGAAGGTCAGGCGCAGTCCCTGCAATTTCCAGAGTCGCAGGAGCACGGCCAAAATCTTCGATCACCGCAGGCAACTCCGTCGTCCCGTGAAGATGAAACTCGTTCTTGTCCTGGAGAATGTCCGCCGATCGCAAAGTCGCTCTGCCCTGTTCGGCCGAAACTTCAACGACGCCACTATCGAAATGAATCTCTGGCCGATCCACATTGCTGATTTGCAGCGACATCGTGCCATTCCATGTGCGCGGCTGATCGATCGCACCGGTCGCATCGAGCGCGAGCCGCTCAATTTCGCCGGAAAGATAGCCGTCCGACAAAAACAAGAATTTGTTCAACGACTCCGCATCAATTTTTTGCCCGGTGACGTTTATTTTCGCGTTCAATGACGATGCCGTTTCAATCAGTCCGGCTGACGCGGATAATTGCCCGCCAGCAATTGCGCAGTCGAGTTTGAGTCCCAGCGTTTTCGCGTCGATGCCTGATGCATCAATGTTTAGGAAACGAATCTGTTCCTGGTCGCTCAGAACCACATCACGCAGAACAAGATTCTTGTTTGCATAAGACGTTAGCCCTGAAATTCTGGACCAGCTGTCACCAGATGGAAGCTGCAGTTCTCCGATCCGCACGTCCCCCGGTCTGCGCGGGTTCAAATCAAGATCAAGCTGTTCGACGATGAAGTCGTTGGGATCGGCTCTGATAACAAGTGTCGCGTTTGCCAGTCGAATTCGCTCGGGAAATAGCGAAGGTAATTTCAGCTTTTGTTTCGGACGCGGTTTGCGCGGCGGCGCTTTCGCAGGGTTCAAGATAACCTGCGGTGAATGCGCCTCGACGTCCTGCAAAAAATGCGACAGACCATGTCGTGTGAGTTCGAGCAGATTGTAATCAACATACAAGTAGTCGATATCAATCGATTCGACGGCCGACGGTCCGGTCGGTAACGCGTGGAAGTTTCGTACAATCAGATAACTGAAAAGATTCCCTTCCAGGCGAAAATCGATTTTCAAATTTTGTCCGGCAGCGTACCGCAGTGCGACCTGCCGACCGACTGCCCACAAAATTGGGCGATGAAAAATGATCACGAGCGCCACGCACGCAGCGAGGCCGACCAACACACGATGCCAAATCCGACCGGGGCGCCGCACCTCTTTCTGATCGTTTTCGGCCACCAAAGCGATTGTAGTGGCACCTTCTGAGAGAGCAAATATCAGATTCCGCGCCGACCTTCGACTTCATCGTTGCATGGAGAAACCTATGGCGTGACGCTTTCCAAGTTTCTGAATAATGAATCCGGACAAGCTTTTTGATTATCTTGAGGGCAGGTTACCCGCAGCAGAGCGCGCGACGTTGGAGGAGGGATTGATGTCGGACAAGCAATTGCAGCGCGAGCTGGCGGTGGCGCGGCAGATTCATGCCGGAATGCGCGGCGATTCTCGCGAAGTTCTGTTGCCACCACGACCCGATGTGACGGAGCAAGGCCGTAAGATGGCGCTGCGCGTAGGTGCAGCGTTTATCGTTCTCATGGCTGTCAACGTTGGAATCGGTCTCTGGTTAATCGCGAGACACGAAACAAAGAACCCGAATCGGGCGCTGCTTGAAACGCAAATGCGACAGCAGATCGCGAATTCTTTGGAACACGCAGCGGCGACGTTCACGCCTGCGCCACTGGGTGTTGTTGAAATTACGGTTCCTGCGGCACCTGGGAAAATGGACGTAATTGCTGATGAAGTAGTCACAATCGCATCGCGATTCGGCGGTTCTGCTACAAAAGGTCTTTCGGATCAGGGCCGGCTCAGCGTTCTTGTCGATGTTCCGTCAAATCGCGAGCCGGAATTTCGCGCGGCGATTTCGTCGATTGCCGGAGCGCCGGGGTCGGCGACCCCGACTACAGCCTCGAAAGCGCCGGGATCACCGATCCCGGCTACAGGAGGAAAGAAGAGTTTTGTCATTCAAATCGTCGAACAATCGGCGAAGTCGGATTGATCGTTTCGCACAGGAGCATCTAACAAAAGGAAACGAGGATAACCAGGGGATACGAAATCAATCACAGCCTTAGTTTTCTCGGTTACCTTAAATCTTGCCGTCACCTCATGATTGCAATCACCTTCGCTTTGCCAGCGGAAAGTCAGGAGTTCTTGCGTTCGTTAAGCAATAAATCCCGTGGCGATCGCAATGGCATCCTAACGATTCGTGGCAACGTCGATGATCGCGCAATTGAGGTGTTTCATACTGGCGTTGGAGAAAACGTTTGCAGACAACGCATGGCAAAATTTCTGTCCGCCACAGGACGGATTCCCCGCGGCGAACATGACCAGCATTTCGACTATCTGATCAGCGCCGGGTTTGCAGGCGCGCTCAACGATCGACTGCAACCTGGCGATCTATTGCTCGCAAAAAATCTCTCGACGGTTCGAACGGAGGAAAATTTCTTCCTTTCGAGCTTGCAGATTCACATGGCTGATCTTCTGACCGTACCTGCGGTGATCGATTCCCGTGAGGAACGAAACAAACTTGCGCTCACATCGGGAGCGGTGGCGGTGGATATGGAGACGGAATTCATCGCGCGCGCCTGCGCTGCTCATGGGATTCCGGTGCTTTCACTTCGTGTAATCAGCGACACACCGACGGAACTTTTCCCAGCTCCGGCAAATGTCTTGTTTGACATCGACCGACAGCAA
>DASZGW010000070.1:0-7506 GCA_035938475.1 Candidatus Udaeobacter sp. | reverse complement strand
CAAAAGCAAGCCTTTTTCCAGCGGAAGGAACTGGAGCGGACAACAAGACACCTGATCGAGGAGGCTTCGTCGCTGGCGGAAATCGTCTCAGAACTTAAGTCCGGACACCCAAGCTTTCGTGAGCCGCCGGAGGCACGGTTCGGGCCGAGACCGAAAAGGTTCGATCCCATTGCCGAAATCCGGAATAACTGGTCTCTTCGTTCCAGCAGTTTTCGCCACGCACTCCGACTTGGAGTCGCCACTGCTATAGCCGGTCTCATAGCTTCCGCCATTCATCTGGTAAGAGGCTACTGGATTCCAATGACCGTCGTGATCGTGCTGAAACCCAATTTCGGGGGCACATTGGAGCGCGCCGTACAACGAATCATCGGCACGGTTCTAGGGGCGCTGGTGGCAGCGGTGCTGCTTTTGGTGTTAACGAATCCATGGTTGTTATTAGCTGCTCTGGCTATTCTTGCTTTCGCCACGTTCGCTCTGAGGAACCGCAGCTACACTCTGTTTTCGCTCGCCCTCACTCCGATGGTCATGTTGATGCTTGACATAGCCCATCCGATCTCGGTTACCGACAGTTTCTTGCGCATCGCTCATACGATCATAGGAAGCTTCCTCGCACTATTGAGTGGGTATCTCCTGTTTCCGATGTGGGAGAGCCGCCGCCTTCCGCTTCATATAGCCGAAGCGCTTCGAGCCGAAGCAGTATTTCTCCGTGCGCTCCGTGACGCGATGTGCGGGAAAAAAGATCGGCCGATTTCCGAATACCGTCGGGATGCTTCACTGGCTGTATCAAATGCAGCCACGGCCGGCCAACGTCTTTTGAGCGAACCGCCGAATCGTCGCGGAGACGTGGAAAGTTCGCTCGCGGCGGTCAACTACTGCCGGCGCATCTTGCATTCCCTAGCAGCGATCTCCGATTATCCAACCCGTGAGCCTATCCAACTCGAGTCTGATGACCTGACCAGACTTATCGACGCTCTGGCTAAAGCCTTGGATGATCTTGCCGCCAGTTTGGAGAAGGGAACCGATCCAGGGCGATTGGCGGATAGTTCGGAAATCCTGGAACGGCTGGAAAAGGATCTGCAGATAGCCCCGCACGATTTCCAAAAGGTATCCGACGTACCTGTCGGAAATCCAAAAAGCAACGAGGCTGAAGCGTGGCTGTTCTATCACCTGAAAAACGTCTATAATCTGACGTTAGCGGCTCGCGAAGCGGTGTCCCGTCTGATCCGATCAGAGGTGCGAACCGCGGCGTAGTGGCAACCACAATCGTGCTCGTTGTCATGCTCTCGGCTCCAGTTTTTTACTCGGAGACATGAAAGGTCGAAACGACCTCACCGTGATTCTGTGGGTCCGCTTTACTCTATCGATAGTTTATTTTGCCCGCCAACTTCATTCGGCTCGCGCCGGATCAGTTCATGAGCGGATGTTGAAGTGTGAAATTCAACGATATTACGGCCGTAGTATCTGACGTTGGAAGTGATCGCGGATTCTACTTTCGGAATCAGGTCGTTCTCATACCATGTATTCGCTCCGGTATTGCAGCACCATTAGCCAGCCACTTCTGGAACCGGGGCGTATCGTCAAATTCTCATGAAATTTGATAGCCGAGAATCATGAAAGTATCGGCAATACTATCGATAACAGCAGCCGTGATTGGGCTGACATCGGCCGGATTAACTGCCAACTATGATGATCTCGCCGCCAAAGGGTATCGCTGGGTAACAATCGATGGCCCATACGGTTGTCCTGCTAAAGACGATCTGCAGCAGATCGTTAAAAAGCCGACCGACGAGACTGAGCTTCAAATGATTAAACAACATCGAGCCTACTATCTTTTACGCGGAGATATAGTTAAGTTGATCCAGGAAGACCCAGCATCAGGCATCTCGCGGATCCATGTCGCTGGAATTACCACGGATCTTTGGACCCCCACTAAATTTCTCAGCAAACGTCCCGTTGAGAATGCGTTTGGAGTTGTCGAGACCCCTGAAACGTCGGGTCTAGTGCCTATAGAGACAGAGAGTATTACAGACTCCCTAAAACAGGCGGGCGTAACGCCCGCGCCCAGCACAAATTCGACACCCCATTCTGATGAAAACGAACGACCTTAAAGTTTACGGAAAGAACTCAAGGACTGAAAGCATTCGAAAGCCCGCAGACTTCACAGATCCGTTCTCAAATTCCACGCGCGCCGGCTTCTCGAGCTCTTGAGTCCTCGAGTCGCTGCCCACGATCAATCAGAATCATTCTAGCCACCAGCCTCCAGTCCAGTCTCATCCTACATCGAAAGACTGATATCGAGATAAACCTAATTGCTGTGTTCTGTGCGGCGACTGCCAGATATCTTACCGCGTATGCCTAAGATTCTAGGAATTGACCTCGGCACCACTAACTCCTGTATGGCCGTGATGGAGGGTGGAGAACCTGTTGTGATTGAAAATTCTGAAGGTGCACGCACCACACCGTCTATTGTTGCTTTCGCCAAAAGTGGCGAACGCTTGGTCGGTCAGGCAGCGAAACGCCAAGCAGTTACGAACGCCCAAAACACCGTTTTCTCGATCAAGCGTTTCATGGGTCGGAAGTTCGAGGAGGTCCAGGATGAAGCGAAACGCGTTCCGTACAAGATTGTCAAAGCTTCCAACGGAGACGCCCACGTAGAGGTTGCAGTCGGTGGTGAGCGCAAAACTTTTTCGCCGCCAGAGATCTCGGCGATGATTCTTGGAAAACTCAAAGCGGATGCCGAAGCCAAGCTGGGCGAAAAGATCACCCAGACGGTGATCACGGTACCAGCCTATTTTAACGACTCACAACGGAACGCGACAAAGGACGCAGGCAGAATTGCCGGCATGGAGGTGCTTCGTATTATCAACGAACCGACGGCAGCGTCTTTGGCCTACGGCCTCGATAAGAAGAAGGACGAAAAAATCGCCGTATATGATCTTGGCGGTGGTACATTTGATATTTCGGTTCTGGAGATCGGTGAAGGTGTTTTCGAGGTGAAGGCGACGAACGGCGATACTCACCTCGGTGGGGACGACTGGGATAATAGGATCATGGATTGGATCATTGCAGAGTTTCGATCCGATACGGGCATTGATCTAAGTAAACACGCCGACGCGCTCCAGCGAATCAAAGAAGAGGCCGAAAAGGCCAAGATTGCGCTCTCTTCGTCGCAAGAGTACGAGATCAATCTCCCGTTCATTACCGCCGACGCAACCGGTCCGAAACATATCCAAAAGAAACTTACACGCGCGAAGCTTGAGCAATTAACAGACGACCTGTTTGAGCGGACCGTCCGGCCGGTAAAAGCTTGCCTCGCGGATGCCAAGCTCTCGGAAAGAGACATCGATGAACTAGTGCTGGTTGGCGGAATGACCCGGATGCCGAAGGTGATCGAGACAGCGCGGAAATTGATCGGTAAAGAGCCGCACAAGGGTGTTAACCCGGACGAAGTGGTCGCAGTCGGCGCGGCCATCCAGGGCGGCGTGCTGCGTGGCGACGTAAAGGACGTACTTTTGCTCGACGTTACACCCTTGACACTTGCCATCGAAACGGCCGGCGGCGTTGCTACGCCGATGATTCCCCGGAATACGACGATCCCAACGCGCAAACAACAGATCTTTTCGACCTACAGCGACAACCAGCCCGGAGTGGAAATCAAGGTCCTGCAAGGCGAACGACCGAGGGCCCGGGATAACAAGACATTGGGGACTTTCCACCTGGATGGTATTCCACCTGCCCCGCGAGGTCTGCCGCAAGTTGAAGTCACGTTCGACATCGACGCAAACGGCATCCTGAACGTATCGGCGAAAGATCTTGGGAGCGGTAAAGAACAGAAGATATCGATTACCGGCTCGAGTGGCTTGACGAAGGAGGAAGTCGAAAGATTGCGTAAGGATGCAGAGGCTCATGCAGAAGAGGACCGGCAAGCGCGCGAATCGGCAGAGGCACGCAACAACGCCGATAATCTCGCTTATCAGAGCGAAAAACAGTTGCGTGATCTTGGAGACAAGCTCTCTGCCGACCAGAAGCAAGCTGTCGAAGACGCCATAAAGAACGTCAGGGGAAAGCTCAACGGGAACGATGTAGAAGCCATTAAACAGGCGACAGAAGAGCTGCAGAATCGGTTTCAGAGTATCAGTGCTGAACTTTACAAACAAGCTGCGTCTCAAACCGGTGCGCGACCCGGTGGAGGCGCTGCGGATTCTACTACAGAAGGCGCGACTTCAGGCAGGCCGGGTGATAATGTGGTCGATGCCGATTTCGAAGTCGTCGATGACGACAAAAAGAAGAGCTGATCGCGCGGGAGCGCTTCCCTAGCAGCGGCCTTATTCGGTTGCATTCGGTTTGACTTTCGCTTCGGCCGCGCTTCGATCTTCCCTCTCGCGCAACAGCCAGTAAACGACTCCGAGTGCGATTACCGCGAAACCCAACGCGACAATAGTCAACGCGGGTGTCGCCTCCATATTGAGGATGATGAATTTTCGTGCGAGCGCCAGAATGCTGATGAGTATCACCGTCTTGACCTGTATGACGCGGTGAAGGCGCTCCATGGCCTGGAGGATGCTGTGATTGAATTCCATGGCAATTAACAGCGTCATGATCATCCCGAAAATGACCTCGAATTCCTCGTGGTTGAGTGGGTTTAGCGCACCGAAGACAAGCAGTTGAAAAATCGTCGCGACAAGTCGGAAAAGTGCAATAGCAATAATAACGGCGATGCACAGCGTGAGTATCCACGTGACGATCTGTTCAAACCGACCATAGAATGACATGGCGTTCCATTCGCCAGATGAAACGCCAAAGATTTTTGTAAGTTTCATAAATGTAGGGCAGAGCTGAAAAAGCGCTCGGCCGCTAATAAGCGTGAGGTTAACACCGGCAGGTTCGCAGGAAAATCCTGTTCTGGCTATAGCGCAAGATGAGGGCTAAATGAGGCAAAAAACGGTGAGTGGAACCAGGCAGAGTCGTCTAAGTTCGAACACCGTGGAAAAAGGGAGTGATTGACTCTCATTCCGCGGAGTAGGTTTGCTCTCACCGACAGGATGCGGGCAGCCGGAACGGAACTTCGGAGGACTACGTTTATGCTGCAACTTTTGGCACGCCGTTGGTGGGCGCTGGCCCTGCGCGGCGTGATTGCTGTGCTATTCGGTCTTTTGACCTTCTTTATCCCGGGCGTTACGTTGATTTCCCTGGTGCTGTTGTTCGGGTTCTACGCAATTTTGGACGGCATCTTTGATATTGTGTCAGCTATGAAAGCACCAGGCCACCATTGGCCCCTCTTGGTTGAGGGCATTGTCGGAATCGTCGCTGGAATTGTCACTTTCATGTGGCCGGGGATTACCGCCATGTTTCTGCTTTACCTGATTGCCTTCTGGGCCATCTTGACCGGTGTGCTTGAAATCGTGGCCGGCATCCGTCTTCGTGAAGTCATAGCCAACGAGATGTTGCTGATTCTTATGGGCGTGATTTCCACTCTCTTCGGCATTCTCATTATCATATTTCCGGGCGCGGGAGCTCTTGCGATTATCGTCTGGATCGGGGCTTATGCAGTGGTGTTCGGAATCATCCTTATCGTCCTGGCATTCCGGCTCCGGAGCTTCCGCCAGTTAGAAGCGTAAGCGAAGGCTTCAGCCTTTGCCCATCGATGCGTGATTCTTGCGGGTTAGAGAACAAGATCAGAAGATAGTTGGCCAAATTCAGCCGGGCGGCTCTGGCGTTCTTGATTATGATTGGGTTGGAATTGAAAGGACATAACTAAATATGAACGCAATCACACGCTGGGATCCGCTTAAGGAAATGGAAGAACTGCAAAACCGTCTCTCTAACCTTTTGGGCCGCACACCGGCGCGGCTTGGGGATGCGAAGGAGGAATCCATCACCGTGGCGGAATGGGCACCGTTGGTGGACATCACCGAGGACGACAAGGAGTACGTCATCAAAACCGAGTTACCCGAGATCAAGAAGGAGGACGTAAAGGTCGCGGTCGAGAACGGCCTGCTAACCATCGTTGGCGAACGAAAGTTCGAGAAAGAGGAGAACAAAAAGTATCACCGCGTTGAGCGCGCGTATGGCAGGTTTGTACGAAGTTTTGTTCTTCCCGACGGCGCGGATGCCGAGAAAGTGAACGCTGAGTTCAAGGACGGCGTGCTAAAGGTCCATCTGCCCAAGAGCGAGAAAACAAAGCCTAAGCAAATCGAAGTCAAAGTCGCCTGAAAACCAACCTACCAGTCGTGGCGATGGTCTTGCATCGCCGCGACACGGGTCGCGCAGACGAAAAAGCCCGACATCAAACACGCGGCGGAGAGTTGCGTGCATACTGAGCGTGTCGGAAGGTTGCCGTTGTGATCTGCGAGGAATGGCTTGAGATCGGTCCAAATCATGAAAAGCAAATTGCTTATCGTCGCTGATCTCGGTTTGGTGAAAGCCTACAAGCTCGACTTTACTCCTAACCACACTCCGCGGCTTGAACAGCTGGAGGAAATCGAGCTGGAAGAGGCGCACAGTCGCCTGCTCGGTAAGCTCACCGACGAGGCGGGCCGGCATAGCTCGCCCGCGCAAAAGAATTGGGGCGCGCCATTGGCCGACGATCACAACTTTAAGCTCGAGTTCAAACGTCGTCTCATCCGCCAGATTTCCGACCACATCCGGCGACTCATCGAGCGCAGCGGTTGAGACGTCTGCTGGTTAGCCGCACACAAGGAAATCAACCAGAAGATTCTTGATGAATTTCCTCCGGCCGTCTGTAACCGTATCAAGAAGAATCTCCCGCGCGACCTGACGAAGGTCGGGCAGAAGGAACTGCTTGATCAATTCCTAAATGCAAACGCTTCCATAGTATGAATGCGGATCAGGACCCATCCGAAATGGAGTCGGCCAGCGACGCCGGAGCGAATGCCGTTTCCGCGCCTGACATCGGCGCTCTGCAAACGGAGTTGGCCGTTCAAAGGGACCGCTACCTGCGCCTCTCTGCCGATTTTGACAACTTCCGCAAGCGAACCGCGCGGGAAACCGAGCGCAGTGCGGCCGCGCAAAAGGAAGCTTTCATCCGTGAATTGCTGCCGGTCATTGACAACCTCGAACGCGCGCTCGGCAGCGACGTTTCTACTTCACCCGAGCAACTCCGGCAGGGCGTCCAGATGACCCTCCAACAACTCACCCAACTGCTGCGTCACCATGGCATCGAAGCTGACGAGAGCCTTGGCCGGCCATTCGATCCGCACTATCACGAAGCCGTCAGCGTCCGCCACGACCCATCTCAACCCGACCACATCATACTTGAGACCTTTCAGCGTGGTTATCGCCGCGGCAGCGAAGTCTTTCGACCGGCCAAAGTGGTTGTCAACGATCTAAGTCACGCCGAAACGAGTCGTCGTGCCGATTGAGCGTAAAATTTACCAAACCATGACCACCATTGAATCCGATGACCGCGGCTTGCTGTTGGCCTGCCCACAATGCGGCCAGCGTAATCGCCTGATCTACGAACGGCTCGGGCAGATCTTCCGCTGC
>DASZGW010000069.1:0-5193 GCA_035938475.1 Candidatus Udaeobacter sp. | reverse complement strand
TCGGCTGTCACGCCTGCTATCGACGTTGGCCTTCACGATCCTGCCCGAGTCATCAACGTAGTCACCATAGAGACTGGAGCGATGATCTTCGTCCTTACGAATCACCCGAAAGCGACCAATGGGAGTGCGGTACCCTTCGCGACCGCTAGAGATGCGGGAAGACGCAGTTCTATAACCTCCTCTGTAGAGATACGCTTCCTGTTCCCGCAAGCTGACGAGCACCGCTGGCCTACCGGAGTGACTTTCCGGTATTTTTGATGTGACAAGATCGGTGACAGTGCTGCAGCCGCTCAATGCCATGAAGGTGGCGCCGAGCGCATAAAATGGTGAAAATCGTTTCATCCTGGCTAAGGCCGAATACATGTTTTTTTCCAAGAATTCCTAGCGCTGGTTTTGTGTCGCCCGCCGCTTTTGTTTGTGGAATTTGTTCTCGGTATCGCTTTAATCGTGTGGGGGGAAATCGGCGGCGGTGTATGTTTGCCCAGGTCTCAACTCAAGGAGAATTTTCTCCAACGATTGACTTCCGGACCAGCGTAGCGTGGAAGATTCACCAGGTGAGGGTGGTGCAGATTGCTCTTTATTGCCGATAACGAGGGAACCGGTGAGGGAGGGATTCGAACCCTCGGTAGCCTTTTGGGCTACGGCGCTTTAGCAAAGCGCTGCTTTCGACCACTCAGCCACCTCACCAAAAGCAAAGCGAGAATATCGCAGGCAATTTTGGATTTCCAATTCGTAATTTGCATCCGCGGACACCGATTTCGTCGCCTGCTGGTAATTTCATCGGAGTTGCCAATCGCCGATTGCTAACTGAAGTGATGAGAATGATCAGCGAAGAAGAAGCGCGCCGGCGAGTTTTGCAGAGCGTCGACTTGCTAGGGGAACGGGCTGTTCCGCTTTCAAGAGCGCTGGATTGTTTTAGTGCACGTGAGGTCGTTGCGCGATTGCCGCTGCCGATATTCGATAATTCTGCCATGGATGGCTACGCCGTTGTGGCAAGCTCATCCGGAAAAGGCGCGCGATTGCAAGTGATCGGGGAGCAGCCGGCTGGCACTGATCGGGAGCTCCGAATTTCTCCTGGAGAAGCCGTCCGAATTCTTACTGGAGCGTCGATACCTGGCGGCGCGGACGCGGTTGTCATGCAGGAAGACACGACGCGCGAAGGCGACGAGATCCTGGTAAATGTGGGCGTCGATCCCGGTGAATTCATTCGGCGACGCGGTTGCGATTTAGCGGAAGGTCAGAAAATCCTGGCGCGCGGTGAGCGTATTCGCTCGACGACGATTGCCCTCCTGGCGTCGCAGGGCTTCGCCGATGTGACAATCGGCGGCCAAGTAAACGCCGCGATTGTTTCCACTGGTGACGAGGTCGTGATGCCTGGGAAGAAGCTCGATCAAGGGCAAATCTACGACAGCAATTCAATATTGCTTCAGGCACTGGTGCAGCGCTGCGGTGGGTCTGTGACATTAGCCGAACATTGCCCCGACCAACGCGAACGATTGATTGAAGCGATCCAGCGCGGAATCAAAAGTGATATCCTTGTTATCACGGGGGGCGTCTCGGTCGGAGAGCACGACCTGGTCCAGGCAACACTACGCTCGCTCGGAGCCAGGATCGACGTATGGCGTGTGGCGATTAAGCCGGGGAAACCATTTCTCTTCGGTAAAGCCGGCGGATGTGCTGTGTTCGGTTTGCCGGGAAATCCCGTGTCAGCATTCGTAACTTTTCTACAGTTTGTGCGTCCAGCGATTTTGAAAATGATGGGTGCGGACAACGTCGATCTGCCGAAAACACCGGTAAGATTGGCTGTCGATCTCGCGAATCAAGGCGATCGTACACATTACATGCGCGGCAGAATCGACAACGGAACGTTCGTGCCCATCGGGCGGCAGGAATCGCACGCTCTTTTTGCTTTGAGCCAGTCAAATGCACTGGTGCGGGTCGCCGTGGGCGAGTCGTTGAAGGCGGGTGCGATCGTCGAGGTGCACACATGGGATTAGCGACGAGCGTTTTTCCGCAAAATAGGACCAGCCCTTTGATCGATTTTGGCAGAAAGCGGCTTTACGAATACCAATCTTTGGTGCCTGGGATTGACAGGCAACGCGCGCGTTTCTAGCTTACTCGGCTTGAATACGGGAGTGCTCACCGCGTTTGCACGAAGTCCGGCGGATCAAATTCGTGCGGATGCGGAACGGCTTTCCCACTTCGTTCTGGAGATGCAGCGCTGTTTCTTGTTGCGTCTCTGTAAGGAACTCGCGCCTGGCAACGTTTCCTTTGTGCAGTTTTTTCTTCTCGCGTTCCTCGATCAAAAGGAAGTTCTCACCATGTCTGCGATTGCGAAGAAAATGGGGCACACTACCGCGGCAGCCAGTGGTTTGGTGGCGCGCCTTGAGAATCTTGGTTACGTGGTGCGCTCTGTTGCGCGAGATGACCGCCGCAAGGTGATGGTTTGCATTACACCGAAGGGTTCGGCACTGGTCCGGCGGATTCGCGAGGAAATGGTTGGCAATCTGATGAAAGTTTTGGAACACCTCACCCGCGATGAGCAAAAAGCGTGGTTGCAAATCTACACGAAAATTTACGATTACTGCCAATCGAAATGATTTTCACTCACCTGGCGACAGTGTTATCAGACTCCGATAAAATGGCGGGTGTTAAATCCGCGCACTGGTTTCCGCGCATCTAATCGCCAAACGTCTATGCGAAAATTTTTTATTGTTCTGGGGATTTTTACAGCCTTCGGCGTCCTTGGTCGGTCGAGCGATGCGGCCACTGGAACAAATTCCGCCAGCGGGGTTCCAACTTTTACTCTCGATCAGGCGATCCTCACGGCACTTCAGCAGAATCCGACCCTTTTGAACGCGGAACAGGAGATCAAACGAACCAAAGGCGTGATCATTCAGGTCCGTGCGCAGGCGCTGCCGAACATCGGCTCTAGCGCGCAATTTCAATGGACCGATCCCAGGCTTGGTTCAAGTGGTGGCGGAATTGTCGGAGGAAGTTCTGCGGGGCAGAACCAACGGTCTGACTTATTCTACGAAATCAGGGTCACCGGAACGCAGCTGATTTTTAATGGCACCACGTTCAATCAGATCAGGGGAACTTTCTTTCAGCGGGACAGCGCCTACTTCGCGTTCCGCAATACGCTGGACCAACTCATCGCGACGGTGAAAACGCAGTTTTACCAGATCATCGTCAACCGCGAGCTCGTCAAGGTGAACCAGCAATCGGTCGAACTTCTGGACGCTCAGTTAAAGGACCAGCAGAACCGCTTCGAAGCGGGAACAGTTCCGCGCTTCAACGTGCTACAAGCGGAGGTGGCGTATTACAACCAACTTCCGCTACTGATTACCGCGCAGAACAATTTGCGAATATCGAAGTTGCAACTGGCCAAGACACTCGGTCTTTACTTCCAACCACGACGCGGTGAAAATCCACCCTTGGAAGTGCTAGGTGAAATGCCATACATCCCGCGACCCATTAACCTGGCCGACGCGATCGAGATGGGAAAGGAGCGGCGCCCGTTTCTCAAGCAGGCGCGGGCAAACGTATTGAACCAGCTTCAACAGGTGCGCGCGACAGCAGGCCAGTGGCTCCCCAGCATCACCACATCGGGCGGCGGCGAGTGGGTCAGTTCGCCCCTCAATTCCAGTTTTCACGATATTTCAAAAGGGTGGCTCGCATTGGTGCAGGGCAGCCTGCCGATCTGGGACAGCGGCGCGATCGCTGGCCAGGTCATACAACAGCGCGCCCTTTTTTCCGAAACCAAGATCACCTATGATGATGACGTTCGGCAGGTGGAACTGGAAATTCAACAAGCCTACTCAAATCTGCTGCAGAACGAGGAGCTGGTTAAAAGCCAGGAGAAAAACGTCGAGCTCGCAGACGAAGCGTTGCGTCTGGCCAAGGCGCGCCTCGATGCTGGTGCGGGAGTTCAGTTGGATGTGCTGAACGCCCAAGTACAACTACTCACGGCGCAATCGACGCGTTTGCAGGCCCTCTTCGGATACAACTCGTCGTTGGCAGAGTTCGACCGGGCCACAGGCAAGCAGAGCACCTACGACGAGATGTTCGCCGACCTCGCGCCACGTGCCACGAAAACAAAGACCTATTACACCGGCAGTGGCGTGGACGCGGAAGGAAAGCCAAAACAAAGGGACGATGACGGGCCGCGAATTCGGACTGGAAGATCCCGAACTTCAACTTCCAAATAGGCCGCAAATTCCAAATTCTAAGCACTGGAGAGGCCTTAGATTTCCAACAACGTGGATGCCTTTCGCGCTGTCATGTTGAGCGGAGCGAAACATCTCGGATCAACGCCTTCAAGAAAAACAAGAAGAGATCCTTAGCTCCGCTCAACATGGCGACTGAGTGTTGGAGCTTCTCTCGATGTTAGAGCTTGGTTTTGGGGCTTAAGTGATGGATTTGCCGTTCGAACAATTCCCGGCGCTGAGCGCGATCGAAATCTGTCGTCACCTTTTCACGCAGAGAATTCCCGACATCGACGTTGCGCATGATAAAGCCGAAGTGCTGAAGAGGCTTGATGTCGCGCATCACGGAATTCGCAATGCAATCGGTATGGGCGATTGGCCGCTGTTCACGGCCCAACAGATTCATGGAGATAAAATCGCAATTGTCGATCTTGCAGAATGTGGCGGCAGCCGTGTCGCCTGCGAGGACAGACATTTTCCCGGCTGCGATGGCATCATCACCAATCAACGTGGTATAGTGCTCGGCGTTTACGTTGCCGACTGCTGCGCGGTTTACATTGTCGATTCAAAGACACCAGCGATCGGTCTGGTTCATTCCGGCCGCAAAGGCACCGAGCTCGGCGTCGTTCCCAACGCAATCAGGCAAATGATCGAGCGCTTTGGATCAGATCCTGCGAACATCATCGTCCAACTCAGCCCGTGCATTCGTTCGCCACATTATGAAGTAGATTTCGCAGCGGAAATTGTCCGGCAATGTCGTGCGCTTGGCGTGAAGGAAATCCACGATTCCGGCGTATGCACAGCCTGCGATCTACAGCGTTATTACTCCTATCGGGCCGAGAAAGGGAAAACCGGCCGCATGCTTGCGCTGATTGGATTCAATCCGACGATCGCGAATACGAAAAACCGTTCGCTTTGAATTACGGAATTTTCTCTAATTCCCGTGAGGTATTGTGAACGCGCCGTCTGACCCGCAATTCCGATC